>CAIYYI010000443.1 GCA_903930345.1 uncultured Verrucomicrobiota bacterium | reverse complement strand
TTTGATCCCGATCAATTCGCCCGCGACGGCCGGCAGGCCGGCTGCGCCCCCGACCAGATGGAGAACTTCATCCGCGCCGGCATCCTCCTCCAGCCGCGCCAGCTCGCCGCCAGCGCCGCCGCCCGTCTCTGTGACCAGCCGCCGCTGTTATATGCGCAAACTCACGGGGGCGTAGTGGCTCCCTCGCGGCAGGGGCACCTCCATCCCGGTCTTCGCCTGTCACGCGGAGTCATCAGGAGTCATCAGAAGTCATCTTTATGGGCATTGAGGTTGCGTCAGGGTGCGCCGAATATGCCTGCGAGAGCAACATGAGGCTGGCCGTCGGCCCGGAGATCCTTTACCTTCCAGTTTAAACCGGGCCCCTCCGAAGATCCATCAACTGTGCGGATGGGGGACCGGGAGAAAGACCAGGCTATAAAACTAATGTGTGAACCTCGAGACCGCTGGTGCCGTGCAGATGGAGATTGCCCGGGCCAACGGCCAGCCACCATGAAACTCCTAACGCCAACCACCCTGATCATCGCGGCCATCATGCTGGGCTGCTCGCGGCCGGCCCGTGCCACCACCAACCTTTTCTTCAACGCCGCGCAGACCATGACCGTCACGGCGAGCAACATGACGGCCGTGACCATCAACAGCGAGGGCTATCTGTTCACCTATTCGCAGGACGGTTATTTCACGGGCGGCCTCGGCGGCGGGCCGATCGGGCGTTTTTTCAGCGTGGTCTGGCCGAACGGTGTGCAGGCGCAGGCCAGCACGGCCGGACCGCTGGTTGGCAACGGCGCGAATATCACCATCAGGCGCGCCGACGGCAAGCGGTTTGACCTCCAGTCGTTCACCGGGAAAATCCTGCTCAACACCGCCGGAGCCGGCGGCGCGTTCGAGATCACCCCTCAGCTCAACGGCAACGACGCGCCCGGAAGCCCGTTTCAATACGACTGCTCCGGCTACGCGGGGATGAGCTTTCCCTACACCACATCGCTCATCAGCCACGATGCCTACATCATCCACATGTGGGGTGATTTCGCGCTCACCGCGCTCACACTGACCGACACCAACCCCATCGTGCCGTCCTCCGGCATCACCAACACCATCGCCGCCAGTGCCTTCCCCGTCGGCGCCGGGTCGGTGGGTGGCGCGGGCGATTACGCCAGCAACACCGTTTGCCGGCTCACCGCCACCGCCAGCCCCGGCTGGGGCTTCAAAAACTGGACGCAGAACGGCACGCAGGTCAGCAGTTCGTCCACCTACAGTTTCACCGTGCGCTCGAACCGCACGCTCACCGCCAATTTTGTGCCCGCCTACACGGTCATAACCACGGTGGCGCCAGGTTACGGCGGCACGGCGAGCGGTGATGGCACCTACACCAGCAACGCCGCTGTCTCCGTGCATGCCACGGTGGCGGCCGGATTCCAATTTGTGAACTGGACAGACTACGGCACGCCCGTCAGCACGGCGACGAATTACTCCTTCACCATCACTGGAAACCACTCGCTCGCGGCCAATTTCATAATGCAGCCACAGACGGCCCTGTTTGATTTTGACACCGGCTGGCCTGCCGTCGGGCAGGGTCAGGGCATGCCCGGCTCGCAGTCGAACAATTGGCTTACCGCCCATTTCAGCACCCTCGCCGGCGGTTGGTCCATGCAGACGCGGCAGTCGTCGGTCATCGGGGTCAACCCCGTGTTCTCCGGGAGTTTCCTGTATCCGGGCACCTGGGGCAGCGCGTTTCAAATCCAATTCAGCGCGCCGGTCACGGACGTGGCGTTTGATTTCACCACCGGCGAGGTCAGCAGCGAATACGATCTCGCCGGCACGGTGCGGCTCATTGCCTACACGAACTCGACGCCCGTGGCCACAAACCTGGCCCGGGGCAACTGGATCAGCGGGGCGTATCCCGAGGGCCACCTGTCATTCCATTCCGCTACGCCCTTCACCGCCGTCAAAATTGATGTGGCGCCCATCGCCCCATCGTCCGCCCTGCTTTTCGTGGACAATATCGTCGCCCAGCGCGCCGCCGTGCAAGGTTTCAGCGTCACCGCCGCCGCCTCGCCAACCAACGCGGGGTTTGTTTCCGGCACGGGAAGCTACGCCGGCGGCGCAACGGCGGATCTCATCGCGACGCCAAACCTGGGATATGTTTTCACCGGCTGGAGGGAAAACGGAACCACGGTGGAAACCCTGCCGTATCACAGTTTCACCGTCAGCACAAACCACGCCCTCATCGCCGTTTTCACCACGAACACGCCGCCCATCGCGCTGGGGGGAGGTTTTTACCAGCTCACCAACACGCCGCTCGCCATCAACATCCTCGACCTGATGGCGTTTGATTCCGACCCCGACGGCGACCTGCCGTTTTTCACCGGCACCAGCGCCACGACGGCTCGCGGCCTGCTGCTCACCAACGATGGCTGGCAAATTTTCATTCCGGCCAATTCCAGGGCCGACAGCTTCACCTACACCATCAGCGACGGCAACGGCGGCAGCGCCACCGGCACCGCGATCCTCAATGTCATCACCAATCCGGTGGGGAATCCTGTCTCCTTGGACCTCACGTCCGCACCCGGCACGGCCAGCGTGAGTTTCTCCGGCGTGCCGTGGTATTACTACACGATCCAACGGGCGACAAACGCCGCTTTCACCGGCACAGTGCAGGCCTGGTCGGCCCAGGCATGGGCGGACGGCTTCCTCGGACTCTGGGATGATTTTGCCGATCTTGGGGGCCTCCCGATGCAGTCATTTTACCGGCTTGCCTATCCGTGATTTCCATTTTGGTTGGACAACCCAAATTCCTGCGGTTTTAAATTGGAATAACGGTGCCCCAAGCCAAGCCCCCCGTTTGTAGTCCGGGCTTCAGCCCGCCAAAACGGTAACCGTGCAAAAGGGAGCAAACCCTTGCGCCGGAAATGCCATCGGCAAAGGGGGGCGGCGGAAAGCGGATTGCAAATCCGCGCTCCGGGACGCGGTCCACCGTCACGGTCGCCCCGCCGGGTTTCTGGCGGACGGATGCCATGACCATGCCCCCCCGGCAGACGGGAACGCTGGCGTGAATAAAATGCAGACGAATGGCCCCCGGGGATGCTATATCACTGGCGGTGCGGCCCACCGGGTGACCCGGGCAGGATGAGCCTGAGGAGCCGACCCACCATTTGCCCATGAACATGGATTTGATACGCGATTTGTTCGCCCGGGACCGCTATGCGGCCCACTCCGGCATTGAACTGGTGAGCGTGGCCCCCGGCCAGGCCACCGCCCGCATGGTCATCCAACCCTGCCACCTGAACGGCTTTGGCACCGTCCAGGGCGGGGCCATCTTCACTCTGGCCGATTTCGCCTTTGCGGCCGCCTCCAACGCCCAGGGTCAGGCGGCGGTGGCCATCAATGTCAGCATCAGTTTCATGACCGCAGCCCGCACGGGCACCCTCACCGCCAACGCCCGGGAACTTTCCAAGAACTCAAAAACCGGCGCTTACACCGTCGATATCGTGGATGACCAAGGCCGGATGGTCGCCGTTTTCCAGGGCCTCGTCTTCCGCAAACGCGAGACGGTGGAGGAGATGATGGCTTTGGTGACCCAGGCCGCCCAGCAACAGCAATAAACCCATGAAAGCCGCCCATATCACCCAGACCGGCTCCCCGGACGTCATTCAGTTCGGCGAGCTGCCCACGCCTGAACCGGCCCCGCACCAGGTGCTGATCCGCGTGGCCGCCGTGGCCGTGAATCCGATTGACACATACATCCGCAGCGGGCTGGTGCCCGCCCCCCTGCCCCTCCCGTTCATCATCGGCAGCGACCTGGCCGGGACGGTGGCGGCCGTGGGAGACCAGGCCCCCCGCTTCAAGGTCGGCGACCGGGTCTGGGCCAGCAACCAGGGGCTGCTCGGACGCCAGGGCACGTTTGCCGAATTCGCGGCGGTGGACGAAGGGTGGGTCCACCCGCTGCCAGCGGGCGTCTCCTTTGCCGCCGGAGCCGCCAACGCGCTGGTGGGGATCACCGCCCACCTGGGGCTGCTGCGCGTCGGCCATCTGCGGCCGGCTGAAACCATGTTCATCAACGGGGGCGCGGGCGGGGTCGGTTCCACCGTCATCCAGGTGGCCAAGGCGTTGGGGGCCCGGGTGATCACCACGGCGGGATCCGAGGCCAATGCCGCCGCCTGCCGCGCGCTGGGCGCCGACGTGGTCCTGAACTACCGCACCCAGGACATTCCCGCCGCCCTCCAGCAACACGCCCCGAAGGGGGTGGATCTCTGGTGGGAAACGCTGCGCGAACCCGATTTCATCCGCATCGTCACCGCCCTGGCCCCGCGCGGCCGGGCCATCGTCATGGCGGGGCGCGACGCCCGCCCGCCCTTCCCGGTGGGGCCGTTCTATGTGAAATGCTGCTCGCTGCACGGTTTCGTCATGTTCAACTACACGGCGGCCGAACAGCAGGACTGCGCCACCGACCTCAACCGCTGGCTGGCCAGCGGCGCCCTCAAACCCCGGATCGGGCGGGTGTTCCCGCTGCGGGAGGCCGCCGCCGCCCACCGGTTGCAGGAGGAGAACACCCTGCGCCAGGCGGGCACCCTTTCGGGCAAAATCGTCCTTGAAGTCTGACCCGCCACCCCGCCATGCAACCGGAGTTCAACTTTGACCAGGCGGGCCAGGTGCAGGATGGCTACCAGACCTGGGTGCAACAGCGCCAGGCGACCCTGACGGCCACAGTGCGACGCCTGGCCCTGCCCCTGGGACACCCCGTGGAAATGTGGCTCCTCGGCGGAGTGCGTCTGCGCGGCCAGCTCCAGTTTGAGGATCCGCCGCTGTTCATTGAGGATTCCCACCTGAAAAAGGCCCGGTTGTGCGTGGACGGCGTCGGCTTCGACCCGGCCGAAATCGAATCCTTTGTGCGCCTGGATTAGGCCCGCCAGCCGGAACGGGAAAAAAGTGGTGTTGCGGAATCCGGTTTGCGGCTAATGTTCGTGCGGCCTTATGCCGAAAGCATTGCAATACATCCGTTCAGTGCCCCGCTGGCTCCTGGTCCGGGCGCTGGCGAGGCGCTGGGACTCCGTGGCCACCGGCCCGCTGAGCTGCCTCCGTTTTGGGGAGGTGGAGCCCCCGCCCCTGCCCACGCCGGAGTGGGTGCGCATCCGCCCGCGCCTCAGCGGCATCTGCGGCTCGGACCTGAGCACGATCGGCAGCAAGGGCAGCCCCTATTTCTCCCCGTTTGCCTCCATGCCCTTTGTGCTGGGCCACGAGCTGGTGGGGGAGATCACCGAACTGGGCGGCGCCGTTCCCACACCGTGGGCCAAAGGCCGGCGGATCGTGCTGGAACCGGTCCTGCACTGCGCCGTGCGCGGGGTCACCCCCCCGTGCCCGACCTGCGCCGCCGGCCATTACGCGCACTGTGAAAAGGTCACGGCCGGCATCCTCAAGCCGGGCATCCAGACCGGATACTGCGCGAGCACCGGCGGCGGCTGGAGCGAGGCGGGCCTGGTGGCGCACCACACCCAGTTGCACGCCGTGCCCGAGGGGATGTGCGATGAGGAAGCCGTGCTGGCCGAGCCCCTGGCCTGCGCCCTGCACGGGGCCCTGAAGGCGCCCCTGGAGGAATCCGCCACGCTGCTGGTCATCGGCTGCGGCTCGATCGGCCTGCTGACGATTTTCGCCTATCGCGCCATGGGCGGGCGCGGCCGGGTGCTGGCCCTGGCCCGGTACCGACACCAGGCGGAGATGGCCCGGCAACTGGGGGCCACGGAATGCTTCACCGGACGCGGCACCCAGGCCACTTATTCGTGGGTCCTGCGCCATTGCGGTCGGTCCGACGCCGATATCTACCAGCCGGAGCTGGGCAAGCCGGTGGTGCTGGGCGGGGTGGACGCCACCCTGGATTGCGTGGGCAACGGCACCAGCATGGACGATAGCCTGCGGCTCACCCGGCCCCGGGGCAAGGTGGTCCTCATCGGCATGCCGGGCATTCCCAAGGGCATTGATTGGACCAGCGCGTGGCACAAGGAACTGCTGGTGGAAGGCGCCTACGCCTACGGCTGGGAAACGAACCGGGCGGGCGGGCCGCGCCGCACCCTGGAGCTGGCCCTGGAGGCCATTCTCGCCCACCCCGGAGTGCTGCGCCCGCTGGTGAGCCGGGGTTATGCGCTGGCCGATTACCGGCAGGCGCTGCATGATGCCTTCCACGCGGGCAGCACCGGCAGCTTCAAGTGCGTTTTTAAAATTCCGTAACGATCATCGCTATGCAGAAAATTGACCCGGAAGGATTGGTGGGACTGTACGAGGCGAACGATCCGCCGCTGTTCCTGATGAACGGCGAGAGTTTCGTCTTCGCCAAGGTGCCGGTGGGCACACGCGTCCTCTATCCCCGCCCGCCCCTCCCGGGCTGGCGCGGGGCCGCGCTGCGCGCCCAGGCGGAGCAGGCCATTGACCACCCGCTGGGCATGGACCCCCTGCGCGCCCTGCTCAGGCCGGGCATGAAGGTCACCATCGCCTTTGACGACATCTCGCTTTCCCTGCCCAAGATGCAATCGCCGGACTGCCGGCAGGTGGTGATCGAGCTGCTGCTGGAACGGCTGGCGGCGGCGGGGGTGGATGACATCCATCTGGTGGTGGCGGTCTGCCTGCACCGGCACATGCACGACTGGGAGCTGAAGGAGATGCTGGGCCGCCGCATCTTCAACGCCCACTGGTCGAAGGGGACGCTCTACAATTACGACGCCGAGGACAAGGACAACAACGTGGTGCTGGGGCACACCGACCAGGGCGAGTTGGTGGAGATCCAGAAGCGGGCGGCGACCTCGGACCTGGTGATCTACGTGAATCTGAACCTGGTGGCGCTGAACGGCGGCCACAAGAGCGTGGGC
The DNA here is from genome assembly GCA_903930345.1 of uncultured Verrucomicrobiota bacterium. Lineage (GTDB taxonomy): Bacteria > Verrucomicrobiota > Verrucomicrobiia > Limisphaerales > CAIYYI01 > CAIYYI01. The sequence goes on along the minus strand of CAIYYI010000443.1, from coordinate 24,012 downwards.
GTGGGCCTGGCCACCTACCAGTGCATCCGCCCCAACCACAATCACACCGCGCAATTCAACTCCCGCAGCTTCAACGACCCCCCGCGCAGCCGCATGCACCAGTGCATTGAGCGCATCGGCCGCTACGTGGAGGACCACGTGAAGGTGTTCCACCTGGAGATGACGGTCAACACCAACATGTTCCCCGGCTACCTCGGCTTCATGCAGACCCAGGAAAACACCTGGAGCGGGCTGGACCGGGCGATGGCCCGCGTGAACAAACATTTCCTGGACTGCACGCCGCTGGCCCTCAACCGCCAGATTTTCTTCGCCAACAAGGCCCCCTACGGCGTCACCAGCATCCAGGCCGGCGAAGTGGACGCCGTACACCAGCTCACGCTGAAAAACCTCTACCGGCAGCAGCTCATCCCGGTCAAGGGACAGTCGGACATCCTGATCGTGCCAATCCCGTACGTGATGCCGTACAGCGTCCATTCGGTGATGAACCCGATCCTGGTCTATGCCATGGGGCTGGGCTACATGTTCAACTTCTACAAAAACAAGCCCCTGCTCAAACCGGGCGGCACGATCATCTTCCTCCATCCCCTGGAGCACAACTTTGACGCCATCCACCACCCGAGCTACGAGGACCTGTTCAACCGGCTGGCCGAGACCCGCGACCCGAAGCAGGTGGACCACCGCTGGGCGGATGACCTAGCCCGGGATCCGCGTTACATTGAAAAGTACCGGTTCCACAACGGCTACCACGGCTTCCACCCGATCTCGATGTGGAACTGGGGCTGCCATGGCATGGCCCATTGCGGCCAGGTGATCATCGTCAACCCGCGCAGCCAGGTGGCCGCCGACCGCTTAGGCTGGACCACGGCCCGCACCCTGGATGACGCCATCGCCATGGGCCGCGACAAACAGGGGGCCGGTGCCAGCCTCTCGGTGATTCATTCGCCCCCCATCTCCATGTGGGAGGTGGATTAACCCGCTGCCATGGCCAGGTACCTGATCATCGCCAACCCGGTTTCCGGAGCGCAGGCCGCCCCGCAGGCCGCCGCCGAGGTGCTGGCGCGCCTGAAAAGCGCCGGGCAGGAGGCGGAGTTGCAGTTGACCCAAAAACGAGGCCACGCCCGCGAATTGGCGGCCGCCGCCGTCCAGGGCGGCCTGGACGTGGTGGTGGCGTGCGGCGGTGATGGCACCCTGCAGGAAATCGCCACGGCCCTGGAGGAGACCCCCGTGGCCATGGGGGTGCTGCCCCGGGGGCGCTGCAACGACTTTGCCCGCGCCATCCCCCTGCCCCGGCGGGGCACGGCGGCGGACCTGGCCACCATATTGCTGGCGCGCAAACAGCGCCGGGTGGATCTGGGCGCGGTGGGCACACAACGGTTTCTGAGCATCGCCACCCTGGGGTTTGACTCCGAGGTGAGCCGCTTTGTGGAAACGCGCAGGCTGCCGCTCAAGGGCACGGCGGCGTACCTTTACGGGGTGGTGCACATGCTCGTCTCCTACCGTTTCCCCCGGGTGCGGCTCAGCGGCGATTTCGGGGTCCGGGAGGGCCGCATCCTGCTGGTGGCCACCGGCAACACGGACTCGTATGGCGGTGCCCTGCGGGTCTGTCCCGGGGCGAAGCTGGACGACGGCCAGTTCCAGGTCTGCTTTGCCCGGGCCGTCTCCCGGCCCACCGTGCTGTTCAGCCTGCTGCCCCGGTTGCTGAAGGGTACGCACATCCATCATCCGGCGGTGGAAATGCTCACCACCCGCCGTTTGGAAATCAGCACCCCGGACGGCCCGCAATGGATTTGCGCGGATGGCGAAACCCTCTGCCAGACCCCCTGTACCTTCACGATCCGCCCCGGCACTCTGCGCCTGATCGTGCCCTGATCATTGAAATTGAAGTCAGCAGAGGAAAGACCTATACTCTCGGCATGATCGTCCCGCAATTCTGGGCTGAGGCCCGCACGCGCGAGAAGATTCGCGGGCGCCAGGTGACCCTGCACCGGTTTGGCTGGTCGGACACGAGTCAGGCGGACGCCGACGCCAGCGCTGAGGCGCGAGTCCAGGCCGCAATGGCCCTGCTGCGCGCCGGGCAGACCGTGCGCCACCGGGAACCCAAGCTGGCCTACAACGGGGCGGACGGGGTACCGATCCGGGAGGAAATCCTGGGCCGTTCAGGCGCCACCATCATCACCCGAAACCTCTATGGCGCACGCTGTCTGAACACCCCGAACGTGCTGTTTGCGGACCTTGATTTCGCGGAGAAATCCCGGTGGTCGGCCAACCTCGGTTTCACGCTGCTTCACCTCGCCCTGTTTTTTCTGTGCCACCGGTTGGTGCGCCATTTTGAAGCCAGCCACATCGGCGTGTTTCTGGGCTATGTGGCCCCCCAGTTGCTGCTGCTGTGGGGGCGCAACCAACTGCTGGGCGGCCAGGCCGGAACCGATGCCGCCAAGGAGGAACAACGGGCGTTGGCCCGGGTGGCAGAGGTGATCCGCCTGCATCCGGAGGCTCATTTGCGGGTGTACCGCACCCCGGCCGGTCTGCGGGTGCTGGCCATGCACCGGACCTTTGACCCAGAGGATCCGGCGGTGGCGGAATTCTTTGCGGTGCTGGGCACGGATCCCCTCTACGTCCGCATGTGCAAACATCAGAAATGCTTCCGGGCGCGGGTGAGCCCCAAGCCGTGGCGGATCGGGATCAAAACCCACCTGGTGCCGCGCCCGGGCGTGTGGCCGGTGAAACCGGAGTGGCTGCCCAAGCGGAAGGAATGGGTGGAGGCCTACGAGGCCCGGGCGCTGAGCCATGCCTCCTGCCGGCTCCTGGAAACCGTGGGCAGCCCCCAGGTGACGCCGGAAACGCAATCCGTGCAGCGCTTGCACGACGAGCTTTGCCGGGCCATTAGCGACTTGCCGCTGGGGTGAATTCCGCCGTGGGATTTTTTTTGCTTCCGGGCGCGGCCCCATGATAGTTTGGCCGCTCAATTTATGAAAATCGCATCCATCGCCTGGGCCTGCTGCCTGCTCCTTTTCACCGCTGCGGGCCTTCGCGCTGAGGGCCTGCCGGTGAATGCCGACTCCGCCCTTTACGAAGCCGCCCCCGCCAAGGCGCTGGACCTGACCGATGAGGTCACCCTGGAAGCGTGGGTCCAAGCTGACAAAATGGACCAGGCCGGAGGCCGCATCCTGGACAAATCCCCCTCCGGCACCTCGGATGGCTACATGCTCGACACCTACCCGGGCAATTCCCTGCGCTTTCTCAATCTCAATGGCCAATGCCGCTTCGACGCCAAGCTGCCGGCGGACAAATGGAGCCATGTGGCCGGAGTTTACAGCGCCTCCAAGCAGATTCACAAGCTCTACCTGAACGGGCGCGAGGTGGCCAGCCTCAAGGGTGCCTTCCCCCCGCTGGCGAAAACCACCGTTCCCCTGCGCCTGGGGGCCGACCCCGGCGGCAGCAACCGGCTCAAGGGCCGCCTCCTGCGCGCCGCCGTTTACGGGCGGGCGCTGACGGAGGAGGAAATCGCCCAACGGGCGGCAACCACCAGCCCCGCGCCACTGGCGGGGGTGCTGGGCGAATGGTCGCCCGCCGCCACGCCGGGACGGACCATCCAACCGGTGGCCGGAACGGTGCCGCTCCAGTTGGCCAGCCGCGGCGGCAGCGCGCCCCAGCGCCGGGCCATCCTGACCGGCGAGGCCGCCGCCCCGGCCGCGCCGCTCTGCCTCTGGTACCGCCAGCCGGCCGCCAACTGGGAGGAGGCTTTGCCGCTCGGCAACGGGCACCTGGGGGCCATGGTTTACAGCGGGGTGCCGACCGAGCACCTGCAATTCAATGAGCACACCGTCTGGACCGGCCGACCCCACTCCTACGCCAACGAAGGGGCCGCCAAGGCGCTGCCCGGCATGCGGGAGTCCCTGCAGGCGATGCGCCAGCTCGAACGGGAGGCGTTCAAGCTTGATCCCAAGGGGGAATCCAAGGAGGCCCGGGAGAAGCTCCGGGCCGCCCGCGCCAAACAAAAAGAGGCCGAGGATCTGGGCATGAAGGAGTTCATGAGCGAGCCGTTGCACCAGAAAATGTACCAACCCTGCGGTGATCTCTGGATTGATTTCGCCGGGCAGGAGGAGGTCTCCAACTACCGCCGATGGCTCGACCTGGACCAGGGGCTCTCGGTCTCGGAATACCAGTGCGGCGGCGTCACCTTCCGGCGCGAGGCATTCGCCAGCTTCCCGGACCGCGCCCTGGTGGTGCGTGTGACCGCAGACCAGCCGGGCAAGCTGAATTGCGTGGTGCGCCTCACCACCTTGCACAAGACTGCCAGCGTGACCCCGGAGGCCGGCCACAACCTGGTGCTGCGCGGGCAGGTGGAAACCAACGGCATCCGGTTCGAAAGCCGCGCCGCGTTGGCCGCCGAGGGCGGCAAGGTGACCGCCGAGGAGGAGACGCTGCGCGTCACCGGCGCCACCACGCTGGTCATCCGCCTGGTGACCGCCACCAATTTCAAGAACTACCGGGACATCACCGGGAACCCGGCGAAAAAAGCGGCGGAGCTGCTGAAACTTTCCGGCGGGAAATCATGGGCGAAATTGTTCGCGGCGCACCGCACGGATCACCAATCCCTCTTCCAACGGGTGAACCTGGACCTGGGCCGCACCCCGGCGGCCAGCCAGCCGACCGACCTGCGGATCAGGGATTATGCCACGGGCAACGATCCCCACCTGGCCGTGCTGACCTTCCAGTACGGGCGCTACCTGCTCATCGGCAGCAGCCGCCCGGGCGGCCAGCCCGCGAACCTGCAGGGCATCTGGAACGACAAACTGCGCCCGCCGTGGGACAGCAAGTACACCTGCAACATCAACACCGAGATGAACTACTGGCCGGCGGAGGTGGCCGCCCTCGGGGAATGCCACGAGCCCCTGTTTGACTCGCTGGCGGACCTGGCGGAATCCGGGCGCGAGGTGGCCAAGGCGCACTACAACGCCCGGGGCTGGGTGGTGCATCACAACTACGACCTCTGGCGCGGGGCCGCGCCGATCAACGCCTCGGACCACGGCATCTGGGTCAGCGGCAGCGGCTGGCTCGCCACCCACCTGTGGGAGCATTACCTCTTCACCCTCGACCGCCAGTTCCTGGCGCGCCGGGCCTACCCCCTCCTCAAGGGGGCGGCCCAGTTCTATGCGGATTATCTCTACGCTGATCCGCTGACGAAGCACCTCATCAGCGGCCCCTCGAACTCGCCCGAGCAGGGCGGGCTGGTCATGGGCCCCACCATGGACCACCAGGTCATCCGCTCCATCCTGCGCGCGGCGGCGGATGCCGCCACCGTGCTGGGCACGGACCAGGCCGAGGCGGCCCGGTTCAACGCCCTGGCCGACCAGGTGGCCCCCAACGAGGTGGGCCAGTACGGGCAGTTGCAGGAATGGCTGGAGGACAAGGACAACCCGAAAAACACCCACCGCCACGTCTCGCACCTTTGGGGGATTTATCCCGGGTGGGACATCACCGCGCGGGACACGAAGAACTTTGAGGCGGCCAAACAATCCCTGCTCTACCGGGGCGACGCCGCCACCGGCTGGAGCATGGGGTGGAAAGTGAACCTGTGGGCCCGGTTCCTAGATGGCGACCACGCCACGGTGATCCTGCGCAACCTCCTGCAGCCGGTGGGGGCCACCAGGGGCCAGGGCGGCATGTACCCAAACCTGTTTGACGCCCATCCGCCCTTCCAGATCGACGGCAATTTTGGCGCGGCCTCCGGCATTGCCGAGATGCTGATCCAAAGCCATCTGCGCGAGACCGGCGCCACCGCCAAATCCCCGGGCCGGTTTCTCCTTCAGCTCCTGCCCGCCCTGCCGAAGAGCTGGCCCAACGGCAGCGTGACCGGCCTGCGCGCCCGAGGCAACTTCACCGTGGACATCACCTGGCAGAATGGCCGGGTCACCCAATACCGGGTAGCCTCCCCCACCCCGCAGCCGGTCAAGGTGCGGGTCAATGGGGAGGAGAAAACCATCCAATCCCAGAAATTATGATCCGCTCCATCCTCTCCCTCCTGCTTTTGGGCGCGCTCACGGCCCTGGCCGCCCCGGCCACGGCCAGGGAGGCGGCGGATCCCGTCCTGGCCCCGGCGCCGGAGATGCCCGGACTGCCCCGCGTGCTGCTGATCGGCGATTCCATCTCCATGGGCTACACCCTGCCGGTGCGCAAGCTGTTGGAGGGGCGCGCCAACGTGCAACGCCCCCCGGAAAACTGCGGCGACACCGCGCGCGGATTGAGCCGTCTGGACACTTGGCTGGGGACCAACCCCTGGCAGGTGATCCATTTCAACTTCGGCCTGCACGACTTGAAGCACCTGGATGCCACCGGCAAACTGGTGCCCCCGGACCAGGGCAAGCAGGTCGCCCCCGTGCCCCAATACGAGGCGAACCTGCGCCAACTGGTCACGCGGCTCAAGCAGACCAGGGCCCGGCTGATTTTCGCCACCACCACCCCGGTGCCCGCCGGTTCCTCCGGCCGGGTGGAGAAGGAGGAAATCCGCTACAACGAAGCCGCCGTGCGGGTGATGAGGGAGAATGGGGTCGCCATCGACGACCTGCATGCCTTCGTGGCTCCCCGGCAGGAGACACTGCAATTGCCCAAAAACGTGCATTTCACACCGGCTGGTTCGGCGGCGCTGGGAAAAACCGTGGCGGCCGCCATCGAACTTGAACTGGCCTCCCCGGCAAAGTAGGCCATCGTCGCTCCAAACCGAGCTGTCGCTTCAAACGGGCTTGACCCACCCTGAAATAAGCCCACATTCCATTGCCAATGAAGCCTCTGCATAAGAAAATCCCCACCATGATGATCCCTTTAAGCAATTTGCCCCAAAGGCCGACCATGCTGGCTTTGGCCGCCGTTGCCTTGGCCTTGATTCTGGGTGGCTGCGCCAGCGCCACCATCAAACCGGCCACCGTCACGGAAAATTCCATATCCAACCCGCAGGTAGGATTCAAAGGCTACGAACTGCCCATTCCGCCGGGCTACACGGTGGTCAGGCCCGATAACACCCCCCCGGACCTGGATGTTTTCGTGAAACTGATGACTTTGGAGTGGAAGGGAACATTCGGCGCGGAGGGGGACAAAAAGAGGCTGGTGCGGTTTGAGGAATCCTTTTTGATCCACAATGACAAAGCCGCCTTTCTCTTCGGCGTGCTGGTGGGTGCCAGGAACGTTTCCTTTGGCAGCCTGTCTGACCAACAATGCCGGCAGCTCCTCACCCACATCATGAAATTTTCCTTCCAAGGTCAAAAAGGCGTTGAAAAGAGCATTTTTCTCCAGAAAGAAAAGAAGGGCCTCCACGCACAGGTTTCCAATGTCAACGCCAACGGCATCGAGGGTGCGGGTGATAATTGCGCCGAGTTCTACCTGGTGCTCGGCCCACTGAACGACATGTATTTCCTATCGGGCATGTCCAAAATGGCCAACCGGGAGGAATTGCAGAAGATCGGCCTGCAAATGTTTAACGACCTGAAGTTCAAGGCGGACCAATCCAAGGGCCGGAGCAAAACAAATTGACCATCAGGAAATTGCCGCATCTCCACGCTTTACCTGCGTCACAATTTGCTTAGATTGGTCCCCATGGTACCGCTCGAATCCAGCAAACTGTTTGGCTGCCTGACCCCAGGCGAGTTTGAACGTGTGCACCGCGCCGCCCGGGAACAGCGGTACGCAGCGGCGGAGATCATGTTCAAACAGGGGGATGAGGGGGATGGCATCTACGTCGTCAAGTCCGGCCTGGTCCAGATCACCACCCTCGTGGGGCAGGATGATCGGCGCGTTTTTTCCCAGGTGCCCGCCGGGGAGATGTTCGGCGAGATGGCGGTGATGGATAACGACGTGCGCTCCGCCACCGCGATCGCATCCGAGGAAACCGTGGTGTATTTCATCCCCCGCACCGACCTGCTGGAGATGTTGGAGCTGTACCCGCGCCTGTCGGTGAGCCTGGTGCGCGAAATCAGCCGGCGGCTGCGGGATTTCAACCGGCACTACATCCGGGAAGTGCTGCAAGCCGAGCGGTTGGCGCTGGTGGGGCGGTTCGCCCGCTCCATCGTGCATGACATCAAAAACCCGCTGAACATCATCGGGATTGCCGCCGACATGGCCGGCATGAACAATGCCACGGTGGAAATGCGGGTCTCGGCCCGGCAACGTATCCGCAAACAGGTGGACCGGATCAGCAACATGGTGAGCGAGCTGATGGAATTCACCCGGGGCTCGCACACCTCCTTCGTGCTGGCGCTGACGAATTATGACACCTTCATCAACCAACTGTTTGAGGAACTGAAGGCCGAAGCGGCCGCAAAATCAGTGACGGTGGTGATGGAAAACCCGCCGCCCTCAGCCAGGGTGGCCCTGAACCCACAGCGCTTCAGCCGCATATTTTTCAACCTGGTCCACAATTCCGCCGACGCCATGCCGACCGGGGGCAATGTACGGCTGCGGTTCAGCACGGACGGGAAGACCATTTTGACGGAAATTGAGGATGATGGCCCCGGCATTGCGCCGGAGGTTCTTGATCGCCTGTTCGACGCGTTTGTCACCCATGGCAAGGCGCACGGCACGGGGCTGGGGCTATCCATCTGCAAACGCATCGTGGAGGATCACCAGGGGCAGATCTCCGCCCGCAACCGTCCCGGAGGCGGGGCCATCTTTGCCTTCACCCTGCCCATCCACAAGTCCTGAAAGGAACCCGCTCCGCGATGAACCGCATCCGTCTCCTGCCGGAGCAGGTCGCCAACCAGATCGCCGCCGGCGAAGTGGTGGAACGTCCCGCCAGCGTGATCAAGGAGCTGGTGGAGAACGCGCTGGATGCCCAACCGGGCCGCATCACGGTGGAAATCCAGGCCGGCGGCCGCAGCCTGATGCGGGTGACCGACGACGGCGTGGGCATGAACAAGGATGATGCCCTGCTCTGCCTGGAGCGGCACGCCACCAGCAAGATCCGGCGCGCCGAGGATCTGCAAGCCATCAGCACCATGGGGTTTCGCGGGGAGGCGCTGCCCAGCATTGCGAGCGTCTGCCGTTTCACCCTGACGACGCGCGAACGGGAGAGCCAGGCCCCGGAGGCCACGCGCGTGACCGTCAATGGCGGCAAGCTCACGGAAGTGGCGGTGGCCAGCGGCCCGCCCGGCACCGCCGTGGAAGTGCGGCAGCTCTTCTTCAACCTCCCGGCCCGGCGCAAATTCCTCCGCAGCGAGGAGACCGAGGCCGCCCACATCCACCATTACCTGACCCTGGCCGCGCTGGCGCACCCGCATATCGCCTTCAACTTTGTGCGCGATGGGCGGATGGCGTTTCAACTGCCCTCGTTGCGTCAGGAGGACCCCTCGCTGGCGTTGCGCGAGCGGCTGCGGTCACTGTACGGCGCGGAGTTAAACCTGGTGGCGGTGGATGCCCGGGGGGAACTGCACGAGAATTTTGAGACTTTCAACCAGGCGGAGGCACCCGAAGCCGGGGGCTATGAACAGTCGCCCATCCGCCTCTGGGGCTTCATCGGGGCGCCCGGCGTCTCGCGCTCCACGCGGGATGACCACCACCTGTTTGTCAACCGCCGCCCGGTGGAAAACCGCACCTTGAACCACTCCCTCATGGAGGGTTACCACACCGCCCTCATGAAAGGGAGGTACCCGGTCTGCTGCCTGTTCCTGGAGATCAATCCCGCCGCGGTGGATGTGAACATCCACCCCTCCAAGCGGGAGATCAAATTCCGGCAGGAACGGCCCGTGCGCCATTTTGTGACCCAGGCCGTGCGCCAGGCGTTGCTGCGGTATCACGGGGAAACGCTGCCGGAGCCCCCCCCCCCCGAGCCGGCGGTCCCCACCTCACCCGAACCGGAACCGCTGCAACTTTCCCTGGCGGGTCCTGATCAGCCCCCGCTGGCCGTGGTAGCCCAACCCCTCTTTCAAACCGCCCCGGTGGCACCGCCGACCACGCCAGCGCCAGCGCAGTCAGCGGCCGCACCGCCCCCGCAGACACCCGATCCCACACCGTCACCCGCGCCAACCACCCCCCGGCCCGCCCCGTCACCCGCCCCATACGAGCCGGTCCCCCTGCTCCAGGTGCCGCTGCGGGTGGTGGGGGTGGTCGGCAATCTGTACGTGGTGCTGGAATCAGACCGCGGCCTAGTGCTGCTGGACCAGCACGCCGCGCATGAACGCATCCTTTTCGAGCAGACCCTGGACCGTCTGGAACGTGGGGACGCCCCCGCCCAGCGCCTGCTCCTGCCGGAGACCCTGGAACTGGCCGTCCGCGACGCCGATTTCCTCAAGCGCATCCTTCCCTTTCTGGTGCGGATGGGGGTGGGACTGAGGGAATTTGGTGACCGCACCTTCCTGTTGGAGGCGCTGCCCCCGTTTGTCAAAGCCCGTGATCCGCGCGCGTTTGTGTTGGGGATCATTGATGATCTGAAAGCGGCGGGCACGGAGGTGAACTCCATGCGGCTGGGCGAGCACACGGTGGCCAAGACCGTCTGCCGCCACTCTGTGAAGGCGAACGATCCCCTGACGCTGCCCGAGCTGGAAAACCTGGTGCAGGACTTGCGCCGTTGCAGCATGCCCTACACCTGCCCGCACGGACGCCCCACCCTGATCGAAATGAACTATCGCGAGCTGGAGCGGAAGTTTGGGCGTCAGCAATGACAATTGCTGCATGCATCCCAGTTTGGATGCCCACCGATTTTCAAGCCTGTTTCTGATAGGATATTTCTTGCGCAAAATCAGTTTCCCGCTACAAGTATGGAAAATCAACCGGTTATGCGCAACTCAGACAGTTCCAGGCAATCCATCATCATCACAGTCCTTTGCTGGCTCATGATATCGGGAATGGACGATATTGGAGCGGCACAGGTTCCCTGGACCGGCCAGATTGTGGATATCCGCTCCGGTCAACCTCTTGCGGACATGCGGGTGTGGGGAGGATTCCGTGGACGGACGGACTACACTACTGCCAGCATCACGGGTAACGATGGACGGTTCAATGTCATCTACCCCAATCCTTTGGATCTTGGTGTCTATGGCTTCTACCAACTGACCTCCACCTACATTCCGAATGGCGCACTGTATTTCGAGAATGTTCAAAAAACCACTTATCCCTCGGAAACCCTGGTGCGGGTGGTTCCGCGCAACGCCTATATCCGCGGGGTGGTTCGAGACCGGGTAAGTGGTCAGGTCATAACCAATGCCACGGTCGCCATTGAGAGGGGCGGAGGGAACGTTGGGCAGGTTCTGACGGATGCACGCGGTGAGTACCTGTTCCTGGTCAGCGCCTACTCAGGCAGCAATGCCGGAAACTACGAAGAGGGGATCCCACCTGAAGCACAAGTCCCTCATGAAACCTGGCAACAAGTCCAACCCATCACCAACTACATTGTCAAAGTCCAGGCCCCCGGCTTCCGATCGGCAGGCACGGATACCCTTCAAGTCCGCATTGCTTTGCTCTCCTCCACCACCCCAGACCTGCACACCTGGCTGGCCTTTGCGGTGGCACCAAACACAACCAATCTGAACGCCGCCATTTCCACCAGCACCGTCAATCCCTATCCTTTCCAGCAGTGGCTGGCCCAGTATTTCACCAGCGAACAACTCACCAATTCAACCATCACGGGAGCGACAGGCGATCCCGACATTGATGGTCTCTCCAACCAGCAGGAATTTGAAATCGGCACCCATCCAACCAAGGCGGATACCGACGATGACACCTTGCCCGACGGCTGGGAGTTCACCTATCACCTGAATCCACTGGTAGCCGATTCGGGTCTGGATCCGGATGGTGATGGGTACAGCAATCGGCTTGAATTCCTCTACAGTTCCGACCCCCAGGTTTCTTCCTCCAGGCCAAACCTCGGGGTCTCCATCCACCGCGCGGTGCGCGTTGACTTTCCCACAGTCCCAAGTGTCCGCTACCAGTTGCAAGCAGCGTCTGCAATCGGTGGTCCCTGGACAAACACCGGCAACAGCTTCTACGGTCAGGGTACCAACACGGCCCACTACTTCGATGCCGAACCGGAGCACCAACAATTCTTTCGCATCACGATCTCGGGTGATTGAGGTGCCCCCATCAGTCGCGTCACCCTCCCCCCTCAACGCATAATCGATGCCGAATCAGCCGGCTTGGTGATGCGGAAGGGCTCACCAAATCCCCGCTATTGCCGGTGCTCCGTCAGCACGCCCCGAACCCGCGCCACAAGATCAGCCGGGATGTACGCCTTGTGCAGAATGGGCAACTCGGATGTTTTCGCATGCCCTATCCCACACCCGGGTTCAAACGGTTATTTGATGACCGGGTTGGACTTGCACGCCGGTTCATGGCAGGCTTGCAGGGTCTGATGGTTGGACGCATTGGGACAGAAAACCGAACTGATGGAAACCGGAGTTTTTAAACTTGAGGCACCGTATGAGCCCGCCGGAGATCAACCGACGGCCATCCGGCAATTGACCGAAGGCCTGGGTGCAGGCGCCCGGCACCAAACCCTGCTGGGCGTCACTGGTTCGGGAAAAACCTTCACGGTGGCCAACGTGGTGCAGCAGATCAACCGCCCCACCCTGGTTCTCTCCCACAACAAAACCCTGGCGGCGCAATTGTACGCCGAGTTCAAAAGCTTCTTCCCGCACAATGCGGTGGAGTATTTTGTCAGCTACTTCGATTACTACCAACCGGAGGCCTACATTCCGCGCACTGACACCTTTATCGAAAAAGACAGCAGCATCAACGAGGCGATCGAGCGGATGCGCCTCTCCGCCATGAGCTCCCTGTTTGCCCGAAAAGATGTGCTGGTGGTGGCGAGTGTCTCCTGCATCTACGGCATTGGCAGCAAGGAGGACTATGAGCAAATGCTGATCCACCTGCAGACCAACCAGGAACTGACCCGGGAACAGTTCCTATCCCGGCTGGTGGACCTGCAATACAGCCGCAATGACATCGAATTCCAACGCGGACATTTCCGGGTGCGGGGGGACACCGTTGAATTGTACCCGGCGCAAAGCGAGGAGGCCCTGCGAGTGGAGTTTTTCGGGGACGTCGTGGAACGGCTGACCCGGTTCGATCCCCTCACCGGGCACAAGCTGGGCGGGCTGGACTTTGTGACGGTGTTTCCCGCCAAACAATTTGTGACGCCCGGGGACAAACTCAAACGGGCCATCCTTTCCATCCGGGAGGAACTCACGGAGCGGGTGGCTTGGTTTGAGCGCGAAGGCAAGCTGCTGGAGGCGCAGCGGATCAAGATGCGCACCGAGTACGATCTGGAGATGATGGAGGAGATGGGCGTCTGCTCCGGCATTGAGAATTATTCCCGCCACATTGCCGACCGCCCTCCCGGCTCCCGTCCGGGCACCCTGCTGGACTTTTTCCCGCCGGATTACCTGCTGGTCATCGACGAATCGCACGTGACGGTGCCCCAGGTGGGCGGCATGTACGCCGGCGACCGTTCCCGCAAGTCAGTGCTGGTGGAGTACGGATTCCGACTGCCGAGCGCGCTGGACAATCGCCCGCTCAACTTCGAGGAATTCCAGCAACTGCAAAACCAGACCCTGTATGTGAGCGCCACACCGGGCCCCCGGGAGTTGGAATGGTCACGCGGCCGGGTGGCAGAGCTGGTGGTGCGTCCCACCGGGCTGGTGGATCCACGGATCACGATCAAACCGCTGGGCGGGCAGATTGACGACCTGATCGAGGAGGCCCGCAAGCGGGTGGAACTTAGGGAGAGGGTGCTGGTGACCACCCTCACCAAGCGCACAGCGGAGGAACTGACGGACTACCTGCGGGAGATCGGCGTCAATGTGCGCTACCTGCACAGCGAAATTGACGCCATTGAGCGGGTGGAAATCCTGCGATCATTGCGCAAGGGGGATTTTGACGTGCTGGTGGGCATCAACCTGCTGCGGGAAGGGCTGGATTTGCCAGAGGTTTCGCTGGTGGCCATTCTGGATGCCGACAAGGAGGGCTTTCTCCGCTCCACCACCAGCCTGGTGCAAACAGCCGGGCGCGCGGCCAGGCACCTGAATGGCGAGGTGATCCTGTACGCCGACGTGCGCACCCAAAGCATCGAGAAATTCCTGGCGATTTCCGAGCATCGGCGAGTGCGGCAACTGGCCTATAACCGGGAGCACAACATCACCCCGCGCAGCGTGAGCCGGGCCATCGAGGAGAGCCTGTCCATCCGGCAGGACCAGCAGGCGCAGGCCGACAGCGTGCTGCACGACGGGGTGGCCAACTTCGATGTCACCGAGACGATCCGCGAACTGGAGCAGGAGATGGTGGCAGCGGCGGAGCGGCTGGAGTTTGAAAAGGCGGCCCTGCTGCGGGATCAACTGCGGGAATTGAAACGGATGGCGGACGGCAACGCCCCGGAAGCCAAACCCGCCGGCCCGACCCGCCCGGGGGGGAAATACCCGCGCCCCGGACCTTCCCGCAGCTCCGGCAACCGGCCGTTTTAACCCCGATAAACGATGATGACCCCGTAATCCGTGAGAATCTGGCGCGTGCCCATGTCCACGTAGGTGTAGGCGATGGTGTGGACGCTGATGATGTGCTTTTCACCCACCTTGTGGAGAAAATCGGAGACCATCTCCTCAAAGTGATCCTTGCCAACCTCCACACACTCAATGTGCCGGATGCACTTGATCCGCATCCTGCGGTCACTTTCCTGGGCGGCCACCTCCAATGGCCGGCTGGCTTTTTTGATCAGCACCTCGGTGGGGATGGTGCGGACAGGCACGGCGTAATGCTTCTCCTCACGAGCGGCCGCCGAGAGATTCATGGAATTGCCCAAATCCCCGCCCTCGGCAGCAGCCGGGGCGTTTTCCGCCCTGGCTTCGGCAGTGGTGGCAGGCGATGCCTCCCCCCCGCTGGCGGGTTCGGGCACCACGATGATTTCGCCACAGGCAGGGCAACTGATTTCAATGCCGGCAGCAGAAGCATCGACCTCCAGTTCCTGCTCGCAGTGTGGGCACTTGAAAGATACGTCCATAAACAAGGCAATGCGTTTGTACGTTTAAAATTCGGCGAACGGCATGAGAATAGACCCACCCAGCGGGATTAGCCAGCTTTAAAAATCCCCGGGGTGCAAAAAACGCGCCCGCAAATTTACCCAGCCCTATTCTCCAGGCACCCGCTCAACCCGGGCACCGAGTTTGCGCAGTTTGCCGTCAATGTCCTCGTAACCCCGGTCCAAGTGGTAGATACGGTTGACCTTGGTTTCGCCCCGGGCGGAGAGCCCGGCGATGACCAGCGCAGCCGACGCGCGCAAGTCGCTGGCCATGACGGGGGCGCCACTGAGGGGTTTGCCGCCCTTGATGATGGCGCTGGGGCCTTCAATGGAGATGTCCGCCCCCAAGCGACCCATCTCAGCCGCGTGGGTGAAGCGGGACTCGAAGATACGCTCCGTGATGATGCTCATGCCGGGCACCAGACACATGAGGGCCATCATTTGGGCCTGCACATCCGTGGGGAACCCGGCATAAGGCTGGGTGGTGACGTCCACGGACTTCAACCGGGAGCCGCGTTTGACGTTGATGATGGCCCCGTTGCGCTCCACTTTCACCCCCGCCTCGCGGAGCTTGTCGGTCACAGCGGAAAGATGGTCGGCGCGCGCACCCAGGAGGTTCACCTCGCCGCCGCTGGCCGCCGCCGCCACCGCATAGGTGGCCGCCTCGATCCGGTCTGGTATCACCTCCCACTCCACGCCATGCAGGGCCTTGACGCCCACAATGGTGATGGTGGGACTGCCCGCGCCGGTGATTCTCGCCCCCATGGCGTTGAGGAAATTGGCCAAATCCACCACCTCCGGCTCACACGCCGCGCTATGGATGACGGTCACCCCCTCCGCCAAAGTGGCGGCCATCATGACATTATCTGTGCCCAGCACGGTGGGGCCGGAACGGCCACCCATGAAAATCTCCCGTCCCTGGAGGCGCTTGGCGACCGCACAGACGTAGCCGTTGCGAATCGGAATTTCCGCCCCCAGCTCGCGCATACCCTTGAGATGCAGGTCAATAGGACGGGTGCCAATCACACATCCGCCGGGCAGGGAGACCCGGGCACGGCGTAGGCGGGCCAGCAAGGGGCCCAGAATGCAGATGGAGCCGCGCATCTTGCGGATCAGCTCGTAATCACCGTGAGGCTTGATCTTGGCGGCCTGGATGGTGACGCAGCCCGGCTCCACTTTCACCTCCGCGCCAAGGGAGGCGATGATGCTGGCCATGAAATGAACGTCGCTCAGCGCCGGAACCCGCCGGATGACACATTTTTCCGCCGTCAATAACGCGGCGGCCATAATGGGCAGGGTGGAGTTTTTTGAACCACTGATCTGCACATCACCGTAGAGCGGCACTCCGCCGCGAATCAAAAGAGAGTCCATGTATCGATGTGTTAAGGAAAATCGGTCAATTCATCCCGGCGGAAAGGCGTCAACGCCCGGCTGCCAGGATGCGTTCGCGGCCACTATAGTCAGGGATGGGCGGCTCCACAATCCACTTTTGAAAATGTAATAGCCCGGTGATGGCGGCGGCCTGACCGTCCCCGAATTCGAGCATCATTCGCCCACCCGGGGCCAACCAGGCGGGGGCGGCGAGGGCCAGATGACGGTAATGATCCAACCCATCCGGCCCGCCATCCAAAGCCGCCCGGGGATCGTGATCCCGCACTTCCGGCTCCAGCGTGGCAATTTCCGCCGAGGGAATATAGGGCGGATTGGAGACCACCAAGGCGCACGGTTCACCGGGCGCGGGCAGGCCATCATGCTGACAAAACTCGATGCGGTCCCCCACCCCGTGGCGCCGGGCATTTTGGGCGGCCACTGCGAGGGCGACCGGGGAAATATCGATGGCCAGGATCCGGGCCGTGGGGAACTGGCTGGCCAGCCAGATGGCCAGGCAGCCGCTGCCAGTGCCAAAATCCAGGATGCGCGGGGTATCCCCCGGCCAGGTCCTGAGAAAATCCCGGGCGCGTTCCCCCAGCAACTCGGTTTCCGGTCGGGGAATGAGCACGTCACGGTTGACGAGCATTTCCAAACCCCAGAAGGAGGCGGAGCCGATCAGGTGCTGAAGCGGCTCACGGGTGCCGCGGCGACGGACCAGCTCGCGGGCCTTTTCCTCCTGGGCCTCCGGCACGGGGCGCTCGAAGTTCAGGTACAACTGCAAGCGCGGCAGGCCCAGCACATGGGCCAAGATGAGTTCGCTCTGCAGCCGGGGCGACTCCACCCCTTTGCGTTCCAGAAAAGCGGCGCTCTTCTGAATGATTTCCAGCACCTTCACGGGCGTGGATATACGGCAAGCCAGCCCGCTGCGCCAGCGCAAACCAAGGTCCGCCGCCGATTGCCACCCGTCCGCTCGGCGGCAAACCCGGCGCAAGTCCCCGGATCCGATCCCGCCGGATCACTTCACCGGCGGCAGCTTGAAGCCGAAATAATGGGCGGCGTTGTGGTAGCAGATGTTGCTGACCATCTGGCCCACTAGGCGATAGTCGGTCGGGATGAGCCCGTTGACCATGTCCTGCCCCAGCAGGTTGCAGAGGATGCGCCGGAAATATTCGTGCCGGGTATAGCTGAGGAAGGAACGGCTATCGGTGAGCATGCCCACGAAACGGCTCAGCAGGCCCAGATTGCTGAGGGTGTCGATCTGCTTTTCCATGCCGTCTTTCTGGTCCAGGAACCACCAGCCGCTGCCCATCTGGATCTTGCCGGCCACACTGCCATCCTGGAAGTTGCCCAGCATGGTGGCGATCATCTCATTATCGCGCGGATTCAGATTGTAGAGAATGGTCCGGGTCAGCTTGTTCTGGCTGTCCAACCGATCCAGGAAGCGCGACAAGGACGCCCCATAATTGGCATCGCCGATGGAGTCAAAGCCGGTGTCCGGGCCGATTTCCCTGAATTTGCGCGAGTTGTTGTTGCGCAGCGCCCCCACATGGAACTGCTGCGTCCAGCCCTTTTCCCAGTCCATCACACCGAATTCCACCAGCATGCCGGATTTGAACTGGACGGCTTCCGCCGCCGTCAGGCTTTTCCCGCCACGGATTTTGGTGAAAATACGGGCCAGATCTTTTTCGGTGTAGTCCTCGGTGTAGAAGGTGTCGAGACCGTGATCGGAGAGCTGGCAGCCTTGGGCGGCAAAAAACCCCTGACGCTTCCGCAACGAGGTGAGGAAGGTGTCAAAGTTTTTGATGTCGGTGCCGGCCGCAGCGCCGAGCTTGTCCACGTAGGCGTTGAAAGTGGTGGCGTTATCGACCGCCATGGCCTTGTCCGGGCGCCAGGTGGGGAGCACCTGCACCTTGAATTGCCGGTCACGGGCGATGGTCTGGTGATGCTCCAGGGAATCCGCCGGATCATCGGTGGTGCAGGTCAGCACCACTTTCATCTGCTGCATGATGCCCCGGCAGGAGAAAGAGGGCTTGGCCAGCTTGGCGTTGCATTCCTCCCAGATCCCCTGCGCGGTCTCCGGCCCCAGGAGCCGGTCATTGATGCCGAAGGGCCGGTTCAGTTCCAGGTGCGTCCAATGGTACAACGGATTGCGCAAGGTCTGGGGCACCGTTTCGGCCCACTTCTGGAACTTGTCGCGATCGGAGGCCGCCCCGGTGCAATATTCCTCGGCGATCCCGTTGCTGCGCATCGCGCGCCATTTGTAGTGGTCCCCGTGCAGCCAGATCTGCGAGAGGTTGGCAAAGCGTTTGTTTTCGGCCACCTGCTCGGGTGGCAGGTGGCAGTGGTAATCGATGATGGGCAGATCTGCGGCGTAATCGTGATACAACCGACGGGCCGGCTGGTTTTGCAGCAGGAAATCTTCGTGAATCAAAGGTGTTTTCTTTGCCATAAGCAGTCTTGGTCTCAGATCAATCACGGGCGTTTTTGTGACTCAGACCGGCATAGATCAGGATCAGGCCAATCACGGCCACACCCGTCATGGCGGTCAGGCCGCCAGCCGGGGCATTGGCGGATTTCGTGGCGGTCACAAAGAACTGCCAGTTGAATCCGATCACCGCCGCCACCCCCCCGCCGATCAGGCAGGCCAGGGCTCCACCGGCCAGCAATGCCGGGTTATTTTTCGTCAAATCCAGCGGCTTGTCCATCACAACCGAATGGAGGTCGGGACCGGCCAGGAGGCGGAAGAGGATGAGCCCCAGCGGGTGCATGAGGCCGGCCCAGATGAAGATGGGGACATAGCTGCCCGTCCACTGGAGGGTGCCGCCCACCAGCAAGGTCATGAGCATGCCGCCCAGGGCCCCGCAGGTGCCACCAAGACCCACGACCGAGCCGGCGACCCGGCTGGGAAACAGGTCGGTGGCGGTGGTGAAAACATTGGCCGACCACCCCTGGTGGGCGGCGGTGGCCAGGCTGATGAGCCCCAGGGCCAGCCAGAAATGCGAGGTCATCACCGCCACGATGGCGCCCGGCATGCAGACAGCGCAGAGCAGCATGGCGGCGTACCGGGCCGGGCCGACGCGCCATCCGCGCCGGATCAGGGCACCCGAAAGATAACCACCGAAGACGGAGCCGAAGTCGGCCGCCAGATAGGGGATGATGAGCATGCTGGCACTGCCCAGAACCGTCAGTCCGCGCTGCTTTTCCAGGTAGCTGGGCAGCCAGTAGAGGTAAAACCACCAGACCGGGTCGGCCAGAAACTTGGCCACGATGAAGGCCCACACCTGGCGGTAACGCAGGAGCGCGATCCAGGGGAGCCGGGGCTTGTCCTCGCCGGGAGGGAGACCGGAATCAATGTGGGCGCGCTCTGCCGCGCCCAGGCGGGGGTGCTCGGACGGGGAATGGTAGAGCCAGAGCCAGAGCACCAACCAACCCAGGCCCAGGACACCGATGGAAATAAAGGCCGCCTGCCAGCCATACTTCACCGCCACCCAGACGGTCAGGGGCGAGAGCATGATGCCCAGGTTGGAGCCGGAATTGAAAATGCCCGTGGCCAGCGCCCGTTCCCGCTGCGGGAACCATTGCGCCACCGCTTTGACGGAGGCCGGGAAGTTGGCCGCCTCTGCCGCCCCCAGAAGGAAGCGCACCACCATGAAACCCACCGTGCTGGCCGCCAGGGCATGCGCCCCCGCCATGATGGACCAGGCCACCAGGGCGATGGCAAAACTGATCCGCACCCCCAGCCAGTCAATCAGCCGGCCCGAGGGGGATTGAAACAGGGCGTAGGCGGTGGAGAAGGCAAAGGTCACCCACCCATAATCGGCCTCGTTCCAATGCAGCTCACGGGACAGGGTGGTTTTGAGGACCGAGAGTGAATTGCGGTCCAGGTAGTTGATGGTGGTGGCCAGGAAGAGCAGGCCGCAAATCCACCAGCGCAGACCCTTGATCGGGGCTTGGGCGGGGTTGGGTGAGGGTTGGGACATGGTGATGCTCGTTTAACACCCCAGCACGGTGGCCAGGGCGTGTTGCAGGCCTTGTTGTTGGAGCCGTTCCAGGTGCCGTGCCACCATCGGGGCCAGGTCTGGCAGGGCGTTCAAATCTTCGCCCCACAGGGCGGTGCGACCCAGCACCCGGGCGGTCAGGGCGCCGGGATCGTGTGGCGTGGCTGCCCATTCACGGCTCAGCAGCTCCAGCGCCTCGGCCGTATCGCGCAGCGGGTACGGGCTGCCGTCATCGCGCCGTCCCTGCCACTGGCCTTCGGCCTGGGTGCCCCGGTAAAAGCGCAGCAGGGCTGCCAGCGAGAACACCAGGGTGGGCGGGTATCCTCCCCGCAGCCGGTGGTGGTCCTTCAGGGTGGGCAGGATGCGCACCCGCCACTTGGCCACGGAATTCAGGCTGATGGATAGGAGCTGGTGCTGGATGAAGGGGTTGGCAAACCGGCTCAGAACGGCTCCCGCGTAGGCGGCGGTTTCCCGGGTGTCGGTCTTGAGGGTGGGCAGGATCTCCTCGCTGATCGCCTGTTCCACCAGGCGGCGGAGCGGCGGGCGTTTCATGGCGTCGCTCACGGTGCCGACGCCCGCCAGACAGCCGGTCAACGCCATCAGGGTATGGGCACCATTGAGCACCCGCACCTTGCGCTCGCGGTAGGGAGCCAGGTCGCTGGTCCAAATCACCGACAAGCCCGCCTCCGCAAAAGGCAGCTCCCCACGCAGGTGTTCCGGTCCCTCGATCACCCACTGGTAAAACGACTCCGTGACGACCAGCAGCGGATCCTGCCAACCCAGCTCGGCGGTCAGAGCGTCCATTTCCGCCTCCGGATGCCCCGGCACAATGCGGTCCAACAGCGTGTTCAAAAAATGGCAATGCGTGGTCACCCACTCGCCGAAACCCGGTTCACACCGCCACTCGGCCGCCAAACGCAACACCAGATCGCGGAGCTGATGCCCATTGCGCTCAATCAGCTCGCACGGCAGGAAGATCAGCCCCCGCTCAGGCGCCCCTTGGAAATGCCGGTACCGCTCCAGCAACAGGCAGGTCATGCGGGCGGGGAAATTGGCGGGACAGGCATCGCCCGGGTGGGACACCGGCTCGTACACAATGCCCGCCTCGGTGGTGTTGGAGATGACCAGGCGCAGATCGGGATTCCGGGCACACGCCAGGAAGGCGGGCCAGTCGGCAAAGGGGTTCAGCGCGCGTTGGACGGCGGTGACCATCCGGCCCTGGCAAGCCGCCGACTGGCGGTGGGGGCCGCGTTCGACAACCGTGAACACGCCGCCCTGTTCGTTGATCGGGCTGGGGTTGCCGCGCGGGGTGGCTGAGGTGATCACCAGGCCGGCCTGGAAATCGAGCCGGGCGTTCAGGTGGTCGATCAGCCAGGCGGCAAACCCGCGCAGAAAATTCCCACCGCCGATCAGCAGCCCCCGTTCCGGCAAGGAAGCCAGCGGCCCGGTCTGGATTCCCGCTGGCAGGGGGAGGCCGGACCGCAGCCGCTCGCGGGTCAATCTGGGGGCGACAGGCGTCATGACCAATGGCTCGGATGCACACCTGCCGGGGACAGGCCCAAAACCGGTCAGCCACCCGGCTGACGGAAACGGAACAGGGTGAAACGTGCTCCCCGTCTATGCGGGAGTTTGACGCGCTTGTCCAACCTTATTTGCGGATCGGTCAAAAACCGCGCAGGTCGGTGCTGGAACGTCGGGGCAATCCCGGTGCCGGGGTGCGCTTGAGCACCAGATATTCCAGCCCCATTTGCTGGCAGTACTCGCGTTTGCCGCCCTTGTCCCCATCCTCGTTGACCGCGTAGATGTCGGGTTTGAGTCGGCGGATTTCCGGGTCGGCATCCAGCCAGCCTTCCCCGGTGGAGATCAGGGCCTGATGCACGAAGCGGATGGAGCCCACCACATAACGGCGCTCCGCCTGGGGAACCAGGGGATGACCCTCACCCTTGAGCAGCCGGATATTGGCGTCGTGCCCCACGATGACGTGCAGATCCCCGTGCGCGCTGACCTCCTCGCAGAACCGCACATGTCCGGAGTGAAACCAATCGTAGCACCCGGTGACCACGATTTTCTTGCGGCCCGGGACGGGCGCTGGCGGGGGCGGTTCGGGAAAGCCGTCCAGTTGCGCGGACGGCAGCACCTGATACGCAAGCCCGTGTTGCTGGCAAAACGCCCGGCGGGCGGGATTGGCCGCAGGCTCCAAATCCACCCAGACATCCGGGCACCAGCCGTCCAACCCGCTGAGTTGGTCGAATTGAACGGGCGCAGAGGCCACCACCACGCGACTCACGTAGCGCACAGCATTCAGAAAATACTGGCGTTCAGCCAGGGGGAACTTCGGGGCCTTGCCCGTAAGGGCCTGGACGGCGGCGTCCGGCCACAGCACGGCGGTGAGGGCGCCCTCCCGGGCGGCCTCCTGCAAAAACCGGAGGTCGCGCGCGCGCAGGTCGTCAAAGGCACCGTAAACCACCGCCTGTCTGTCTGATGTGCTCATGATGTGGCAATCCGCAGGTTGACCCGAAAGGCGCCGGGCACGTTTTCCCGGGCCACCACGAAAAGGTAGCCGCCGCCGCACCCGGAGCACATGGCACCCGGATATTGGCGCTGATACACCCTCAGAATGGCTTTAAGGTCCAGCTTCAGCGAGGGATGACTCACCGTGTGCGGCAGCAGGGTTTCCCAGCAGCGCATGCAATCATTGAAGGATTTCCCCAGCAACTCCAAGTCACGCTCTCGGATGGCGGTGAAGCAGTCGCGGCCGGTCTGACCCAGGCGGGCGACCCAGGCCGGGGTGAGGTGTTTTTCACCCAGGGGGTTGTAACCTTCCGGACGCGGCTCCAGCGGGATCACCTGCAGCACCCGCTCCAGCCAGCGGGCGCAGCGGGTGTCGTTCAGGGATTCAATGTGCGCCGGGAACACGCCGCCGTGGACACTGGCGTCATAATCAAGCCGGTTGATACCCGGGTAGATCAGGCCGATCATGTCCTGCGAGCCGGAAGGCTCGGCCTTGCCCTGGTTTTCCGCCGCGTACAGCTCGCGCACCAACTGCTCCGGCGGGCGCTTGGGCAGGCGGCCGCGCCAGAGTTTCATGGCCACCGCCCGGGTGCCGCTGGCGCAGCCGGAACGATCCATCACCCGGAAGGTGGGCTCCAGCCCCACGACGACCATGGAGCCGGGAGGGTTGGGGTTAAGGCGGGAGACGAAAGGCTGGTCGATCCAGCCTCCCGCCAGGGCCAGGCGGTTGGGAATGCCGCCGATCACCCGCGTGAGGGGCGGCACAAGTTGCTTTTTCACCGTGCGACCAGGCTCGGGGTTACTCGACCACCCGCTTGCCCTGCTTGCGGTTCTCGTATTGGGCTTTGATCCACTTGTAGGTGGCGGCCATGCCCTTGTCCAGGGAGGTGTTCGGTTCCCAGCCCAGCATCTGCTGGATGAAGGTGTTGTCGCTGTTGCGGCCCGCCACGCCGCGCGGCGCGTCCAGCTCGTAGCTGCGCTTGAGCTTCACGCCGGCAATCTTCTCCACCTTGGAGACCAGGGTGTTGATGGAGACCAGCTCGCTGGAGCCCAGGTTGATCGGGGTCGCGATCAGCTCGTCGCAGTGCATGATCATGTCGATGCCCTTCACGCAGTCGTCGATGTACATGAAGCTGCGGG
>CAIYYI010000442.1 GCA_903930345.1 uncultured Verrucomicrobiota bacterium | reverse complement strand
TGTTGCTGGTCAGCCTCACCGCGTTGCTGAGCACCTGCTGAATCTGGTTGGTCAGGCCCAGCAGGTTTGGCAAGGCCGCTTCCGCCTGGCTGACCACTTTCTCCAGGCGGTCGCCCAAGGCCGGTGATTCCTCCGGCTCCAGGAACATGGCGGTGGAGTTGGTGTAGGGAACGTAAAAAATCTCCGGAGTGGCCTTAAAGACATCCTGCGATTGCCGACCTTCCAGAAGCATTTTCTTTGAAAACGATTTCCAGTCGGGACGCAGTTGCCCCGTGAGTTTCCCCTGGTCAATCCGGTGGACCGGAACTCCCGTCTGCCCTTTGATGATTTCGACAAAGCGGTTTCCGAGCAGATCTCCGGTGGCCACTTTGGCGCGGGAATCGGTCCAGATATAGCCCACGTATCCGTTGGTGTCGTGCCAGACATCAAAGAAGATGGTAACGTTGTAATAGTCAAAGGGACCGTTGGGCATCACCTTGGTGACTTCCCCGATCTTGAATCCCATCAGCTTGACGGGGTCGCCCGCCTTGACGCCGGCGGCGGTGTTGAGGCAGGTGCTGTAGGCCACCTTCTCCACGAACCAGCCCTTGCGCTGCGCGGTGCTCCAGACGTAGAACGCGAAGCCGGTCACCAGCAGCGCCACCGCCAGCAGCACGAACCAGCCCACGACCCGTTCCACCCGTCCCAGCCGGGTTCTCAGTTGCGGTGTCAAATCCTGCAATGCCATAACGTCTTTGGGTTCTACTCCTTAAAGTCTGGTCCGGAAAGCAAATCATGCAAGGCGGGTTCGGCGGTGGCGGTCAGTTGCTCCCGGGTGCCCAGCTCCAGCCAGCGCCCGGCTTTCACCATCGCGTAGTTGCGGTCCGGGGCCAGCCACGGCCGCAGGTTGTCAGTCACCACCGCCAAAGCCGGTTGCCCCAGCCCGGGCAGGTTGCCTGCCGCCAGACGGGACAGGAAATTCAGCCACCACCGCGATTGTTGGGCATCCAGCCCGTGCAGCGGGTTGTCCAGCAGCAGGATTTCCGGTGCCATGATGAGCGCCCTTCCCAGTCCCGCCCGCGCCCGCGCCGGGCGTGGGATCATTCCTGGTGGCTGGTGGGCGATCGGACCGAGGTCCAGCAGTTCCAGTAGTGGCTCCAGGTGGTTCCAGGCCTCGGCATCGCTGCAATCATGGTGGTAACAGTAGGGCAGGGCTAGGTTGCCCGCCACGGTCAGGTGTGGGAACAGTCGCCCGCCCCCTTCCTGCACCAGTCCCAGGCGCACCCGCAGTTGGGTTTGCTCGGTCTCGGTCAGCCCGTTGAGGGAAGTGCTAAACAGGGTCACGTCACCGCGCCGGGGCTTTAAAATGCCCGCCGCAGTTTGCACCAGCGCGCTCTTGCCTTCACCGGCCAGGGCTCCCACCACGTGAAAGTCGCCCTTCGCCAGCTCCCAGTTGACCCCCTCAATGACTGGTTGGCTGCCTCCCTTCAGGGAGGCCACCGCGACCTCGGTCAGGGCCAGTAGCGGAGTGGAATGGGGGAGGGTGGATTTCATGCCGGGCCTCACATGAGCAGATACACCAGGATGAACAGGGCATCCAGGAACACGCAGCCCACCAGGCTTTGTACCACCGCGCGGATGGTGGCGTTGGAGACATCTTGCAGCGTCAGGGGCCGGGCCAGACCATGGTAGCAGGCTGTCACGGCGATCACGAGTCCGAACCCGGTGGTTTTCGTGATCAGCAGCAGAAAATCCAGCCAGTGCAGGGACACGGCGATTTGCCGGATGTAATCGCCCGGAGCCAGTGGCACGTCCTGAAGAAACGCCACTAGGTAGCCGCTGGCCAATGCCCCCACCACGAGGTAGATCGTCAGCCCGAACACCGCGCACATCATCCCCACCACGCGTGGCACCACCTGGTAATGGATGGGATCAATGCACAGGGCCTCCAGCGTTTCCACCTCCCCCTGGGCGCGCGCGTTGCCCAGTTCAATGACCGTGGAGGCTCCGGAGCGCACCAGTACCAGCATGGCGGCGGTCAGGGGGCCCAGTTCGCGCACCACGGCGGTGACCATGACCGTGCCGATCAGATCCTGGGCACCCACGCGGCTGAGCAGGGCCACCGTCTGGCCCACCACCACCAGTCCCAGCGCTCCGGCGATGAACAGCCCCACTGGCAACAGCCGCACTCCGCAGTGGTTGATCTGCTGATAGATGGCGGGATGCACAATGGCGGCGGCCCGGTTGAATTTGGTCACCAGCACGCCGAGGGTGATCAGGGCGAACGACATCAGGCCATGCGCCGTGGCCAGGGATGCCAGCAGGCGGCGACCGGTGGCCGCAAACGGGCCCGGTGCCGGTTCCTCCAGCGCCCGCCACAGCCCGCGGAATCCTGTGCTTGACCGGTTTTCGCTCACCTCGCCACCGTACGGTCTTTGTGCCTGACGGTCAAACATTTCACCGGCAACCGGACCAAACCGCCGTGCGCAACATTTCGATCTCCTGCTTCAGCACTCCGGCCTGTTGCTCCTTGGGGAAGTGGCTGAGCGACTCGTTTTCCAGGCAGAGATCCCCCCGCAAAATACGTAATCTTCGAATGAATTCAGGTTATGGGCGTCCAATGAAGTACATGCGTGCTTCTGCCCGAGCCAATGCCATTCGTCCGGCCTTTACTCTCATTGAGTTGCTGGTGGTCATTGCCATCATTGCGATTCTGGCTTCCCTGTTGTTGCCCGCGCTGGCGCGTGCCAAGGAGGCTGGCCGCCGCATTGCCTGCCTTAATGACTTGCGGCAGTTGGGTTTGGCACACCGAATCTACGCGGATGACAACGACAGCCGCTGCTATCCCCGCACCCTGAATCCGGCTTGGATGAACAGTTTGCAGCCCTATTATCTGGATGCCCGGGTGCTGCACTGCCCCTCTGATGATCCGCAACCCAACGGTTTTAAGAGCCAGCCGCAGTTCATCTACGACAATTCCCCGTACAGCTACCTCATGAACGGCTGGAATGATTATTTTCAAACGGTGCTCAACGCCACGGAGTTCCAGCAAGTGCTGCGTGGCACCACCAACTTCTCCATGCCGGAGTCCGTGGTGCGGCACCCTAGCGACACGATCATTTTTGGTGAAAAGGAAACTCGATCCACCCACATCTATATGGATTTTGCCCAAGGCAGCGGCAACGATTTGGAGGAGATTGAGCAGAGCCGCCACGGTTCTTCCGGTTCCAACACCCGGGGTGGGGGATCCAATTACAGCTTTGTTGATGGCAGCACCCGGTTCGTCAAAGCCTGGAAATCAATCACCCCGGTGAACATGTGGGCCGTGACCGACAACATGCGCACCAACACCATCGCGATTCCGAATTGATCGGCTCGCGTCCGCTGAATGCCCTTTTGTAGGCCGGGTGCCCCCACCCGGCGTCTGTCCTCGTCTCAGGGCTTGTGGATGATCGCATTGATCACAAGGCGGGCATAGGCCGGGTCCTGAAACTCCCGGATGCTGTGTCCGGGGAGAAAATAGTAAATCCAGCCTTTGCCTGTCGGTCGGTACCACCCGGCATGCCCCTGCTCCCATTGTTTGCCCGTCTTGGCATCTTTGTACCGCAACCCCAGCAGCAGGGTGCGTTCGCCCTTGAGTTGGTGGTTCAGGTAAACCTCGGATTCATGCAGGGTAAACCCGGGCAGCGAAAGGGTGGCATCCCCGGTGGGGGCGGGGAAGGGGAAGCGGGCGGCGTAAGGCACCTTGTGGGTGGTGATGAAATGGTTGGTGTTGAGGTTGACGATGTCCAAAGTGACGCCTTCCACCCATTTGTAGCCGCCCTTGTCCACGTCGCCAGTGGCCAGGGTGATGCCCATCTGGGCGAACCAGTTGGCATTGGTGCGCTTGCCGGAGCTGATGGAGTGGTGCAGGTTCACCAGCTTGCCCCCCTGCAGCGCGTAATCTAAAAAGGCCTTTTCCGCCGCTGCCGAGAGCTGCTTGTGGATGTACACCACCACCGCCTTGTGGGCGGCGATGTCAGATGGAATCTCCGTCTGTTTTATGATCTGGCTGGAGAGTTTTTCCTCGGTCTTGAGCTGGGTGGCCAGCACCTCCATGGCCGGGAATTCATCGGCGACGATCAGGACATCGGCGGCGGTGGCCAGGAAGGCCCCGGCCAGCCAGGCCAGGAGCAGATGGGCAATCTTGTGCATGGGCTCATCATCTACGGGAAGGTGGGGTAAAGCAAGCCGGGAGGAAGACTCATGCTTGGCTGCCCCCTCTGTGGCGCCCTTGATTTTCCACCGTTGTTTTGTTTTCCTTGCCTCATGAAGAAGAACCCTGCGCACTCTCAGCCTGCCGACCATGAATCAACCTCTTCTTGAACCTCCTGACCGGGAGGGGGTGGGCGAGCCCCGGCTACGGGTGGCAGTCCGGTCCCTCAGGGATTGGTGCGCCTGCCGTCGCTCGGGGTGGCGGCTACTCCTTGCCGTGGCCAGTGTGGTTTACGCCTTGTCGCTGGGTGGATTCCTCACGCTGCTCGACTGTCTGGGGGAACAGCGTTGGTGGCTGACTCCGCTGCTCTTTTTCCCCGGCCAGTTCTGGCTGTTGCCGTTGCTGGTGTTGACCCCGGTGGCTCTTTGTTGCCATCGCCGACTCCTTTGGCTGCACGCGGCGTGTGTGGCCGGGGTCATGCTTTTGTATCTGCACCCCGCCTGCGGTGCCCCGCGTGTTGCCCGGGGAGTGCCGGTGCG
The DNA here is from genome assembly GCA_903930345.1 of uncultured Verrucomicrobiota bacterium. Lineage (GTDB taxonomy): Bacteria > Verrucomicrobiota > Verrucomicrobiia > Limisphaerales > CAIYYI01 > CAIYYI01. The sequence goes on along the minus strand of CAIYYI010000442.1, from coordinate 7,402 downwards.
CGTGGTCACCCACAACCTTGGTCAATATGACACCTTGGCTGGGCTCAAGCCTTTTGCGCAGTCCCATCAGGCGGAGTTCATCGCCCTTCAGGAGGCTGACGGGCGGGAGCCTGATTGCGCCCGGGAATTTCCGGATTACAAGCTGGCCGGACGGGGCCAATTCCTCCTGCTCAGCAAACATCCGGTCCGTCGGCATGATTGGGTGCCGGTTTTGGGGGACAAGTATGGTCCGGTGGCGGTGCGGTTCGAGGTGGAGATCAAGGGGCGTCCCTTCGCCATTTACAATGTCCACTTGGTGACCCCCCGGGAGGAGCTGAAACCGTTTCAGAGCAAATCCGTGCTCCTGTCTTTGGCGGGCCTGAGCCGCACCAATGGCTTGGCCCAGCGTCTCGAGGCAGAGCAACAGCGAATCTGGGGCTTCCGGGTGGCGACCGCCCGTCAGTTGGCTGCGATCTTGCAGCAGGAAACCCTGCCTTTCCTGGTGCTGGGCGATTTCAATGCGCCCAACCGCGGTTACATCCACCATCTGTTCGCCACGCAACTGAAAGATGCTTTTTCGGCCTGCGGGCGTGGCTACGGTTTCACCTTTCCGTCGGATGGTTCTTCGCCCCTGGGAGGGCTGGGACCCTGGCTGCGGCTCGACTACATTTTTGCCGGGCGCGGATTTCTGCCGGTGGCGTGCGAGGTTGAGTCCAACCGCTCTGCCCAACACCGGGCCGTGGGCGCAATTCTCGATTGGTTGCCAGCCGAGTGACGGATCATGGTCAGCACCAAAGCCCCTTGGCTTGCCTGCAAGCCCGTTTGGAAACATCGCCGCAAGCAATTGATCATGAGCATACTATGGGCGACCATGCGAGTGGATGAAAAAATAAATTGCCTTTTGAGGTCAGTTTTGTGGCTAATAACGGTCTCTGATCATTTATGAGCACAGCATTCCAAATAATAGTTTGCGGCACTTTGGTGCCTGACCCGCTCCAGACCCTGGAACCGGTGGCGAGTCCCACCGGGCCCGCCTTGAAAAACGAGATGATGCTCCCGGCGGTCCTCGACCCCTGGGCCAGCCACGCTCTTTACGAGGCGGCCGATCTGGCCAAGCGCTGTCCCGGCAGCAAAGTCTGGCTGGTGAGCCTTGGGCCCAAGGCCAAGCTGCAGCAGGTGATGATGATTGTGGCGCAAAAGGTGCCGTTTGAACTCATTGCCCTGGACGGCCCCTCCAGCGGTTTCACCGAGTCGGCCGAGGTCGCCGCCGCCCTTGCCGAGGCCATCCAGGCCATCCCCGGGCTGGACCGCTCCCGGTTGTTGCTGTTCGGGGGCTGGGAATCCGCCTCGCGTGGCGCTGGTGCCACCCTGCAACTGGTGGGTGAGCGCCTTGGGATTGTGGATCAATTCCAGGGGGTTGATCAGCTGGTGATCAAGCCCGATGGCGCCCTGCAAATTCTGGAGCGCGTCGAGGGGGGGAGTCACCAGGTTTCCACGTGCACCGCGCCTCCCGCCCTGCTGGGCTGGGCCACGGGTAATCTGCCGGAACCGAAGAACAACCCCCAGGTGGGGATGGTCAACATGCGCACCGTCATGCCGGCCCTGCAGAAGGCCAAGCCGGTCAAGGCCGGGGCCGAAGGGGTGGTGTTCAACAGCGTGGCGCTGCCCAAGCAGCAGCGCGAAACCCGGATTGTCAAGGATCTGCCCGCCGATGCCGTGGCGCGGGAAATCATGGAGTGGCTGAAGAAGTAAGGAGAATCACGATATGGAAACAATTTTATTGCTCGCCCACACCGATGCTGTCGGCACCCTGCCCAAGGCGGCACTGGAGGCCCTCTCGGTGGCCTGCACGCTCAAAACCGCGCTCCCAGGCCGGCTGGTGGTCGGTTTGATCGGGGAAAACACTGCCGCTGCCGCCGCTCAGGTGGCCACCTGTGGAGCGGAACGGTTTCTGGCGGTCTCCGGCCCGGATTTTGCCACCGCCCGCTACGCCTCCGATGCTGCCGCCGCCGAGGCGGTGGCCCGCGCGGCGCAAGCCACGATTGTCATCGCTCCCGCCACCTCCCGGTGGAACCGGGTGCTGCCCGGTGTTTCCCTGCGGTTGCAGGGCCGGGCGGATACGCATGTCACGGGGGTGGCAGTGACAGAGGGCAAGCTCACCGCCTCGCGCTGGTACTACCGGCAGCGCATGGAGGCCACCTTCCAGCGGGCGCAGCGGCCCTGGGTGCTGTTGATTGATCCCGGCAGCCAGCCGGTCTGGCAGGGTGCCCCCGGCACTGCCTCCGTGGAAACCGTGGCCGTGACCCTGCCCGACGCCAGCCGCCGCACCACGGTGGTCGGTCTGCAATCACCGCCTGCCGACGCGCAGACCATCCGGCCGGATGCCGATCTCCTGTTTGTGACCGGCGCGGGTTGGACCAAGAAACAGGCTGATGGCCAGTCGCACGTGCCGGAGGCGGAACGGATCATCCTCGATTTCCTCAAGCTCTCCCGGGCCTCGCTGGGCAGCAGCAAGTCCTTGGTGGATTTGAGCGGGGAAGGGGTGTCAGTCCTTTCCTTCCTCACCCACATGAACCAGATCGGTCAGACCGGTGCCACTCCGCGCCATCAGAAAGGGCTATCCACCTGCTGTCACGGCGAGGAGCCGCATGCGGTCGGCTGGCGTTTCATCAACGAGCGCCGGGCCATCGATCTCAACCCCAACTGTGGCTGGGCGCGCGGCAAGGCCGACGTCCTGTACGTGGCCGATGCGTTTGCGGTGATGAAGAAGGTCACCGAACTCTTGGCTTCCGCCAGCTAAACTCCGGTTAAAATCTTGCGATGGGACGGTTCCTCCGGGAGCCGTCCCGTTGTTCTTGGACCGGATTGCCGGGGTGAAAACCAGTTTTAGCCCGGGGATTGGAATAAAAAAATGCCCGGCTCATTTCAAAGCCGGGCATCCCGTCAATCCGTGTTGCAGAGTCGAGTCGAGGTCTTACTTCTTGGCCCAGAAATCAACGACCAGCACGCCGCCATCCGCCAGGGTTGGCCCCACCAGCTTTCCGAATTCCTTGTGCTGTGGATGCACCAGATAGGCGTCCCGATCCTTCTCGGTCTTGAAGGTCAGCACAAAGCAATGGGTGAATCCCTTGTCCAGTTTTTCCGGGCTGATGTTGGTGCCCCATTCCAAGCTCTTGATTTGGGGGATGCTGGTGGGCAGGGCGGCAAACGCCGTCTCCACCCCCTTGATTTGTTCCGGGGTGGCGGTGTCCTTGAACTTGAAATTAACCACGTGGTACAGCGACCCGCGATCCGTCGGTTTGGGGGCGGCAAAGGTGGTCAGAGCAATCACGCAGGTGAGCAGCAGTGCCGGGAGCAGCCAGAGTTTTTTCATGCGCCTAATTTAATCGCTGCATCGGGTCGCAGGCAAGCCCGCAAATCGTTTTGCATTTCCCAATCGTCCGGCTGGCTGGCATGCTGAGCCGGATCTTATGCGTGCTGTCATTCAACGGGTCAGCCAGGCCAGCGTGGCCATTGGCGGTCAGGTGAAAAGTCAAATCGCGTCCGGCCTGCTGGTGCTGGTGGCTGTGGAGGAGGCGGACACGGTGGACGACATCGCCTGGCTGGCAGGCAAAATTGTGCGCCTGCGCGTTTTCAATGATGCCAGCGGTGTGATGAACTGTTCCGTGCAGGAAACCGGCGGCGGCGTGCTGGTCATCAGCCAGTTCACCCTGTTTGCCAGCACGAAGAAGGGCAACCGCCCCTCCTATTCCCGCGCGGCCCGATCGGAAGTGGCCATCCCAAGATACGAACAGTTTGTGGCGCAACTGCAAACCGAGATGGGCCGCCCGGTGGGCACAGGTGAGTTTGGGGCGGATATGCAGGTGCAATTGCTCAATGATGGCCCGGTCACTCTGGTCATGGACACCCGGGCGCGGGAGTAGGCAAATCCGGATCATCCGCGTGCAGAAAACCCCCAATGCGGCTGAGGCCCGGCATGGCTGGTGGTAGCCTTGTAAACTTATAATCACACGCAACTCATTGATGTTTAACTTATAATGAATAATCGCCAAAAAATGATTTTCTGAGCGTGACAAAATAGGACATGTCCTATACTGTAGGTAGTTATAAAAGCTTTAAGACGTTAAGGATTAGGGCTTGTACGAAGACGGTATTATGCCTTGCACGCATGCAAATATTCGGTTGTTCACCCGAGAGGAACTCATGGTTATGGATGAGCATGGGGTGCTGGCGATCGGTCGCATTTACTTGGGTTACCTGAGGGATAACCCTCAATATTCAGTGGGCAGAGACATTCCCGGGTCGTTGGTGGCGAACTTGCATCAGGCGGTGGATACGCTTCTCAAAGCCAGTGAGACGACTGAACGAGCCCATCACAACTGGATGAATTCCGTTTTTGAACGCATGTCGGCCCAGGAAAACCTGACCAATCTTTTGGATCAGACCTCCCACCACTTGTCGCATAAAATGGTTGATTCCCACTAGGCGTGGGTTCATCGCCGGATGGCTTCTGTAAAACTTCCCTTGCGCTCCGGCGCAGGCGCATTATTTTCACCCCGTTCGGCCGGGTGTCCTGACGGGTGTGCGGGGCGATTGGCCGGACGGAACTGAATTCTGCCATGGCGATACTGAATGATGCGACGACCGGAAGGCTGCCGTTCTCTCTGGCGGGCGAAACGGCTCTGATCACCGGGGGGGGCACCGGCATCGGTTTGGCGATTGCCCAATGCCTGGCGTTGGCCGGCGCGCGGGTGGTGCTGACCGGGCGGCGGGAGGAACCACTGCGGCGGGCGGTGGCCGAGATCGGGTCTGCTGCCGGGTACGTGGTCCACGACGTCACCGTGCTGGATCAGGCGCCGCTGCTCGTGCGGCAGGTGGAGGAGCACTACGGCCCCGTCAGCATCCTGGTGAACAACGCCGGCATTCACCTCAAAAAACCGGCCCTGCAAACCACGGAGACGGAATTTCTGGAGGTTTTCCAAACGCATATCCTCGGTGCCCATGCGCTGATCCGGGCGGTGGCCCCGGGCATGATCGAGCGGCGGCAGGGCAGCATCCTCTTCGTGGCCTCCATGGCCTCGCTGTTTGGGATCCCTCAGGTGATCGCCTACACGGCCGCCAAGTCGGCCTGTGTGGGTATGGTGCGCGGGTTGGCCACTGAGCTTTCTCCTTTGGGTGTGCGGGTCAATGCCATTGCCCCGGGCTGGATTGAAACCGAAATGTCCCGGCAGGCGATGCGGGGAGATCCCGCCCGCGAACAAAAAATCCTCAGCCGCACCCCCCTGGGGCGCTTTGGTGAACCGGCCGATATCGGCTGGGCTGCGGTGTATCTTTGCTCGTCTGCTGGTCGGTTTGTCACGGGCGTGGTGTTGCCGGTGGATGGGGGTGTCAGCATTGGTTTTTAAACGTTATGAAGCTTGGTCTTGGCCTTTATCGTCACCAACTGAACGCGGAACATTATCGTTTCGCCAAACAATGCGGCTGCACCCATCTGGTGGTGCATCTGGTGGACTATTTCCGCTCCTCCCGCAGCAACCAGCCGGGGGATCAACCGGTGGGGGATGACACGGGGTGGGGGCTGGCGGGGGATCCCCAGCGGCTCTGGACGGCGGAGGAACTCACTGCGCTACGGCGGGAAATCAATGCCGCCGGGCTGGAGCTGGAGGCGATTGAGAACTTTGACCCGGCCCACTGGCATGACGTCCTGCTGGATGGCCCGCGCCGGCTTCAGCAGTTGGAGAATGTCAAAACCATCATCCGCAACGTCGGTGCGGCGGGTATTCCGGTGTTTGGCTATAACTTCTCCATCGCCGGGGTGGCGGGGCGGGTGCGCGGACCCTTCGCCCGGGGCGGGGCCGAGGCGGTGGGGATGGATGGCCCGGTTGACCGCCCGTTGCCCAACGGCATGGCGTGGAACATGGTCTATGATCCCAACGCCGCGCCGGGCGTGGTCCCCTCCGCCACGCACGCGCAATTGTGGGAGCGTTTGCAGGTGTTTCTGGAGGCCGTGCTGCCGGTGGCGGAAGCCGCCGGGGTGAAAATGGCGGCGCATCCGGATGATCCGCCGCTGCCCTTTGTGCGGTCCCAGCCCCGCCTGGTGTACCAGCCCCAGCTGTACCAGAAGCTCCTCGACCTGCGCCCCAGCCCCAGCAATACCCTGGAGTTTTGCCTGGGCAGCCTGGCGGAGATGACCGAGGGCGATATTTATGACGTGGTGGATGCCTATAGCCGCCAGGGCAAGTTGGGTTATGTCCATTTCCGCAACGTGCGCGGCAAGGTGCCCGATTACAAGGAGACCTTCATTGACGAGGGGGATATGGACATGTTGCGCATTCTGGCCATCCTCAAGCGCAACGGTTATCAGGGGGTGCTCATTCCAGACCACGCGCCGCAGATGTCGTGCGCTGCCCCCTGGCACGCCGGCATGGCCTTTGCCCTTGGCTACCTGAAAGCCGCCCTGCAAAGTCTCCGGTAACCGCAAAAAACAGGTTTGCGCCCGGGCCGGCTTTCGCTATGGTGCGCGCGGACATGGCTGGTCAGCGTAAACCCAGGGCTCGCCCCACCTCCGCTCCCGCAGCGGTGGCCCCTTCTCCTTTGCCCCTGACGCCGGCCAAACGGCGTCTTTTTGCCGCACTTCTGCTGGCCTGTCCAGGACTGTTGTTGCTGGCCCTGGAGCTGATCCTGCGTCTGGTGGGGTTTGGGTACGACACCGATTTCTTCCGGCCCCAGACCCTCAATGGAAGAAACGTCTGGGTGGAAAACCGCGATTTCGGGAAACGCTTTTTCCCCGCCTCCATGGTCCGCACCCCGCTGCCGATGGTGGTGGAGCGCGTCAAGCCCGCCGGCGTTTGCCGGATCCTGGTGCTGGGCGAGTCCGCCGCCCTGGGCGATCCCGAGACGGCTTTCAGTTTCTCCCGCATGCTGGAGGTGTTGCTCGCCCAGCAATTTCCCGGGCGGCGGTTTGAGGTGATCAACACCGGCATGACCGCCATCAATTCCCACGTCATCCGCGCCATTGCCGGGGAGGCTCACAAGTTGCAGGCGGATTACTGGCTTGTTTATGCCGGCAACAACGAGGTGGTCGGCCCCTATGGCCCGGGTACGGTTTTTGGCACCACCACCCTCCCGCTCTGGGCCATCCGCGCCCAGTTGGCCGCCCGGGAGTGGCGGGTGGTGCAGGGGTTGGAGCAACTGCGTCAGCGCTGGCTGAGCCCGGCGGTGCCGCCGGCCTGGGAAGGCATGGAGATGTTTCTTGACCGCCGTGTGCCGGCGGAGAGCCCCGCCCCACTGCCATTGACTTAAGGAAAACGTGGTGTCAAAAGACGACTTTCTTAACGTTTCGCTGGTAATGATAGGCCTGGCCTGAAGGAGTTTTCCGCCGGGGCACTTTGCGATCAGGGCGCACGCTCACCGCATTGAGCTT
>CAIYYI010000441.1 GCA_903930345.1 uncultured Verrucomicrobiota bacterium | reverse complement strand
TGGGATATGTCATTGCTGCGCAGCACGGCCTGGATTTCACGCTGTGGGTCGGTGTTGAGCCGCTTGAGCAGACCCATCTTGGGGAAGGTGTTTTGAACCAGGTAATCCAGCGCCTGGTTCATGGCATTGGCAGGATCCTGGGCCTTGAGGGTCAGCCGACTGCCAGCGGCATGGTAACCGGCTTCCAGCAGCAGGCTGGCGAGAAGGTTGACCAGGCGCTCGCGCCGGTCGCGGTTGTCCTCCGCGCAATCATGCAGGATGCGCAGGGTGGCCTTGGGCAGGGCACCATCATTTTTGCGAGCGATATATTTCTCGGTTTTCAGGTAGGTGCGCACCTCCCGCCCCAGGCTTTCGTCGTCATTCAGCCTGAGCAGGAGCTGGCCGCCCTCGTTGGTGCTGCCCAGGATGCACCGGGCGTTGTCATAGAGCTTGTAGTCATCCGCCAGGGGGCTGATGACCGAGACCACCAGGCCATTATCAACCCGCCTGCCCACCGGGTGCAGATCGCACAGGCAGGTGAACGGGAAATCCTTGCCGTTGACCGCATAGCGGTGCTTGCGGTTGCCCTTGAGCACGTCGTCAAAGATGAGTTCGCCCAGGAGCTTGGCCTCCTCGCCGCTGCTGAGGTCAACCAGCTTGATCTCGCGGTTGACATCCCGCTCCTCATTGGTCAGGAAAAAGTAGTTGTCGCCGCTGCGGTTGATGAGCGTCTCCTTTTCCAACCGCTGGAGGCTCTCTTCGATCTTCCGGCTCAGGGCCAGCCGGTCGGCGTCAATCTCATCAATGCAGAGGGTGACCAGATTGTTGACGTTGCCCTTGATCTCCTCCACGTAGCGGATAAGGAACAGCACCTGGAGCAGTTTGATGTCGAACGGCTCCAGGCTGGGATTAGTCTCCGCCTGGTCAATGGTGCGTTTGACGGCGGTATCCAGGAAGCTCTCAATGGACGGGTAGAAGCGCCAGAACGGTACCAGCACGCCCACGGGTTGATCAGCGACCTGCTTGGCGGCGGATTGAAATGCATCCAGAATGGAGCGCTCACCGCGCGACAGGTGCAGGCCGGTGGCCCCGGCCTTGCGGATAGCCTCGAAGACCTTCTGGACCAGTTGGAATTGGTAAGGCGAAAACGGGTAGTTCCGCACGAAATCATCGGCATCCTTGAACGCCTTCATCGTGGGGCCGACATTGGTGAAACTGAGCTGATTCCTGAGGATGTCGCCCTTGGCCGCATGGAGTTTCCGCAGGCCGTTCTCCGCGTTGCCGCCGTGCTTGGCCAACAGGCGTTCCTGGATGACCTCGTCCACGTTCGCGCTGGAGAGGGACAGGCGCGTAATGAAGCGCCCTTGAATTTTCGAGAAATCGTTGGCCGCGCTCTTCTTCATCTCGCCCAAGACAGCGTCAATGTCCTCCTGGCTGGTCACCACCACCCACGCCCGCCCGCCACAGGCGGTACCCAGGTCTTCGGTGATGGTCTGGAGATTCAGCATGCGCTGCGTATCCTGGCCGACAAACTGGCCCATTTCATCCACCAGGAACACCAGGCGATGGTTCGGCCCCTTGGCATCGAGGTATTCCTTCACCCAGCCGCAGAAATTCTCGATTGTCAATGGGAAGGAGCTTTCCATGGAGTCAAACCACTTGTGGCTGGCCTCCTCGCTTTGGCCAAGTGCCTGGGACAGGGCTTTGACAACGGCATCCCGGTTGAAAGCGTAGGCATCGCGTTCATCCACCCATTCGTGCCCGGCTGCGAGCCGGTAGGCAGCCTGGAAGGGAATGAACTTCTGTTTGCCGGTCAGGTAGCGCTCCATGTGGGCGATCCAGGGGTGGTCACCGCTGAACCCCTGCAACTCATTGAAGACCCGCAGGAAGACCGACAGGATTGCGTCCCGGCCAGAGCGGTTGTCCGCCTTGCTGTCGATGTTGAACAGGACCACATCCGTGTTGGAGGCGACAGCACGCTTGATGTCGCCGTAGAGCATGGCGTCATGAATCTTGGTCTCGAAAAACTCGACCGTCTGCCGGGACTGTCCGTTGGCCGTCAGCCGACGATTGCTGAGGACATACGACAGAACCTTCAGGAAATGTGACTTGCCGGAGCCAAAGAACCCGCTCATCCAGACGCCGATCTTACCTGAAATGGAGGGATCACGAGGGTGGTCAATGGCGTCCGTATACACCGAAAAGAACTGGCGCAGGTGCAGATCCAGCTCCTTGGTGACAACGAACTCGTCCAGTTCCTGCCAGACCACGGCGTCGTCCAGTTGCTCGGCCTTTACCACCCCGTTGATGGAGCGGTGAATGTCGCGGATGAAAAGTTCTTTGATCGTCATGGCGGGTTGAAGGTGGTCACGGCACGAGTTTGAACGCCCGGTAGTAATTTTTACTTTCCAGCATGCCGAAGAGTTTCAGGCTAACCTGGTCATACTTGCCCGGGTAAAACATGATCAGGGGGGTGTTGCCCATCAGAGGATGCAGGTTATTCAGCAGCGCGTGCGAACGCAGCATGGGCCAGACGCTGCCCACACCGGAGACGAGCACCAGATCATGCTGGGCTGGCTGAGCCGCCTCGGCGAACACCTGGGCCAGCCGGGACTCATGCAACGGCGCACTCAGCGCCTTGACCACGGCCTCGTCACCCTGGGTGCGCTGCATCTGTATGGCACGGTCCAGCAGGTTCCGGGATTTGAGGTGTTCCAGCACTAGGTCAAAAAGGTTCACATGTTTGACGCGCAGGCCGGACTTGGCACGGGGAAGGTGGTCCAGCAGGAACCCGATGTGCTCGCGGACCCGCAATTCATCCTCAGCAGGGTAATCGAAGATGTAGAACCCGATCTCATTGCCCAGGCCGCTGCCGCTCAGCAGCTCGTCGGAGATAAGCTTGGGGAGGATGCGGTTCAACCGCTCTGTGAGATGGTCAGTCATGTGCCTGCCGTGATGCAGCGGAGGACATAGTCCTCCTGGTTTCGTTTCAGGTAGCTGATGACTTCGGTGGTGATGTGAGGACGTTGCAGCAGCATGGACCGCGTATCCTTGACGTATCCCGCCTGGGCCAGGATCTGGAAAACCGACGACCTCATGCGCCGGATGGTGGTCTCCTGCCACTGTGGCATCTGGGGATCGCGCCCCCGGCAGTCCTCCAGAAAATCCTGCCAATGCTTATTGGTCAGAGCGGTACCGAAGCGCCGGTACTGGTCGCGCACCGCCAGGTCCAGAAAATCACTCAAAAGGTTGCTGTGTTTGATCGCCGCTGCCAAAACCGCATGCGTGGCGATGACCACGGTGCCATCCCGCACCAAGCGCCAGAGCTCCGGCGACATCGTTTGCAGGCGCTTGCGGATGAGCCTGCCCATGCGAATGGCCGTGGCCGGATTTCTGGCTTTGAGCGCGTTAAGCTTGACCAGGGTTTGCCGCCAATCGGCCTCGCCCACTCCCCGCAGGAGCAAATCCGCGATCACCCTGCTTTCAGCCAGCTTTAGCGACCCTGCCGTAAGGTCGGCCCGGTAGCGCCCCGATGCCAGGCTGTGCGCCCTGGAGCCAGACTGTCGGCCAGTGACAACCCGCAGTCCCTCGGGGCTGCTGGCGGACAAAACTGGTTTTAGGGCACCTTTCATTTAGCGACGGCGAATTGTGTGTGCCATTTGACCGAACCCGGGAGTTTTTCACAATCATAAACACCAAAATAATACACCTCGATAACCGCCATAACCCCCGCAATTCAAACAGGCTAGGATGAAATGATGAGATCAGCGCACCGGTATGCATTACGCATTGGAAACAGCGGTTAAAATACACTATATACACCTAAGGACAAACTACTTACAGGGATGTTTTCCGGTTTGAACAGCCATGCACACCAGAAAAGAGTCACGAAAGAGAGTATGTATGGCATGATTTCGACAATCATTGCCCCGTCCGGGGCTGAGCAAACAGTGAGTGTCAAAACGATCCGGCCACCAGCGCCAGCCCTCAACCGGCAAGAGGCGAGGCTGTTGGAGATCCTCCGTGAGCACACACGACTGCCGATATGGACGCTACTGGGTGCCGTGGCCGATTCTGAATTGCCCGCCAACAGGGCAGAAGCACGCACGCTGCGCATGGAGCTCTGGCGCACACTTAAGCGACTCCGCCACGTCGGATTGGTGTTCTTCGCTGGCCGAAACCATGTAAGCGCGCAAAAGCCTGCACCCATCCCACGCACAGCGCGCCGCAACCCCGCGCAGGCAACTGTCGCCGCCAGCGCGCCCATCCAGGCTGGCAGTGCGCCACTACCCAGCGTGCCGAATGTGCCCGCTAGCGCGCACCATGTAGTTCGAGGTGAGGTACATAAGCCGGAAATCGGCGCAGGAGTGGGCAAGCCCAGAACCCAAAGCGCATCCCCCACCCCATTCCAAGACATTACAGCAGCAGGCCGCGCGCTGGCAGGTATGCGCTACACCAAGCGCAGGTGGACAGGCTGGCTTCATGGCCAGCACTGCTGGCGTGGCCAAGCACTGCAAC
>CAIYYI010000440.1 GCA_903930345.1 uncultured Verrucomicrobiota bacterium | reverse complement strand
TTGACGGCCAGAATCTGCTCATCGTTCACCCGGCCGGCGACCTTGCGGGACAACTTGGATTGGCGGGGCAGCACGTGCTGGATGACCGCCTTCTGATCGGCCGGATAGAGCTTGAGCGCCACCCAATCCCCCACCTTGGGCAGCGCCGCATTGGAGCGCTGGTGGTGGAACAGCTTACCGGACACCTGGCCCAGCATCTCACCCTGCCGGGTCACGACGGAGTAATGCAGTTTATCCTCGGCCACCACGCGGCCGGGTTCGCAGCCCCTGGTCTGCCAGGGTGCGAAGGACTCCTCCCAAGAGGCATCCCAGCCCAGGGTTTTCAGGTTGACAGTTGAGTGCGGCATGAATGAAAAAGCCGCCCCGGGGTTACCGAGGCGGCTGGCGTTACCGTGCGCTCGGGGCGCACCGGAAGATTACTTCTTGCCCTTCTTGGCCGTCTTGGCAGCGGTCGCCCGCGCCTCTTCGATAGCTGCCTGCGCCGCTGCCAGGCGGGCCACCGGCACGCGGTAGGGCGAGCAGCTCACGTAGGTGAGGCCCAAACGGTGGCAGAACTTGACGGAATCCGGATCGCCGCCATGCTCGCCGCAGATGCCGAGCTTGATGCCAGGCCGGGTCGCGTTGCCCTTATCGGCCGCAATCTTCATGAGCTGGCCCACGCCCACCTGGTCAAGGGAGGCAAACGGGTTCTTCTTGAAGATTTCGTTCTCGATGTACGGGGTGAGGAACGAGCCCATGTCGTCGCGGCTGATGCCGAGGCAGGTCTGGGTGAGGTCGTTCGTGCCGAAGCTGAAGAACTCAGCCGTCTGGGCGATCTCGTCAGCCGTGAGGGCGCCGCGCGGGATCTCGATCATCGTGCCCACCATGTAGCTGAGCTTGATCTTCTTCTCCGCCATGACTTCCTTGGCGACGCGGTGAACGATCGCCACCTGAAGGTCGAGTTCCTTCTTGAAGCCGACGAGCGGGATCATGACTTCCGGCTTCACCTTGATCTTCAGCTTGGCCACCTCCGCCGCCGCTTCGAACACGGCGCGGGCCTGCATCTCGGTGATTTCGGGATACGCGACGCCGAGACGGCAGCCACGATGACCGAGCATCGGATTGAACTCGTGCAACTGCTCCACGCGGCGGGCGATGCGCTCCGGGGAAACACCGAGCTTGGCGGCGAGGTCAGCCTGAGCCTTGCCCTCGTGCGGCACGAACTCGTGCAACGGCGGGTCAAGGAACCGGATGGTGGCCGGGAAGCCCTTCAGGGCCTTGAAGATGCCGATGAAGTCCTCGCGCTGATACGGGAGCAGCTTGGCGAGGGCCTTCTTGCGGTCGGCCACATTCTCCGCGAGGATCATCTCGCGCATGGCGTCGATGCGGTCCCCTTCGAAGAACATGTGCTCGGTGCGGGTCAGACCGATGCCGGTGGCACCGAACGCGATGGCGTTGGCGGCCTGCTCCGGGGTGTCGGCGTTGGTGCGGACCTGGAGGCGGGTGGCCTTGTCGCACCACTTCATGAGCTGAAGGAAGTTCTTGAACTTCTCGGTCGCCTGGGAGGCCTTGTCGCCGTGGAGGAGACCGGTGATGATCTCGGACGGAGCGGTCTTGATGGAGCCGCCGTAAACCACGCCGGTGGTGCCATCAATGGAGAGGAAATCTCCTTCGCTGAAGGTCTGGCCGGAGGCCGTGACCGTTTTGGCACTGTAGTTGATATCGAGGGCGCTGGCACCGCAGACGCAGACTTTGCCCATCTGGCGGGCAACGAGCGCCGCGTGCGAGCTGACGCCACCCTTGGCCGTCAGAATGCCTTCGGCCGCGATCATGCCGCGCAGATCCTCAGGCGAGGTCTCATTGCGGACGAGCAGCACCTTCTCGCCCTTTTCCGCAGCGATCACCGCACGGTCGGCATTCAGGTAGATTTGACCGGAGGCAGCGCCAGGACCGGCCGGCAGACCACTGGCGATCGCCGTGGCCTTCTTGACCTCAGCGAGGTCAAACACCGGGGCCAGCAACTGATCGAGCTGGTCGGCGGGATTGCGCATGATGGCGGTTTCCCAGTCGATGAGCTTCTCCTTGACCATATCCATGGAGAACTTGAGGGCCGCCATGGCGGTGCGCTTGCCGTTGCGCGTCTGGAGCATGAACAGCTTGCCTTCCTGGATCGTGAACTCCACATCCTGCACGTCCTTGAAGTGCTTCTCCAAGAGGGCGCGGACCTTCATGAGCTCGGCGAACGCCTTGGGCATTTCCTGCTTCAGGCGGGCCACCGGCTCCGGGGTGCGCACGCCGGCGACGACGTCCTCGCCCTGGGCGTTGATGAGAAACTCACCGTAGAATTCGTTGGTGCCGTTGGCCGGATTGCGGGTGAAGGCCACACCGGAACCGGAGGCTTCACCGGTGTTGCCGAACACCATGGCCTGCACGTTGACGGCGGTGCCCCACTCGGCGGGGATGTTGTACTTGCGGCGATAAACGATCGCGCGATCATTCATCCAGGAGCCGAACACGGCGCCCGCCGCACCGCGGAGCTGATCCCAAGGATCGCTCGGGAAGGACTTGCCGGTGCGTTCCTTGACCAACGCCTTGAAGCGCTTGACGAGTTCCTGCTGGTCTTCGGCCGTCAGCTTGGAATCCTCGACATCCGATTGATACTTCTCGTGCTTGAAGGTTTCGATGACCGTCTCAAACGGCTCATGGTCCTCGCCTTCGCGCTTCTGAACACCCATGACCACGTCCCCATACATCTGGACGAAACGGCGGTAGCAATCCCACGCGAAGCGGGGGTTGTTGGTGGCCTTGGCCAGGGCCTGCACTGCGTCATCATTCAGGCCGAGATTCAAAATCGTGTCCATCATGCCGGGCATGGAATCGCGGGCGCCGGAGCGCACCGCCACGAGCAGGGGCATGCCGGCCTTGTTGCCGAACTTGGTGCCCATGATCTTCTCCATGTTGGCGACACCCGCCTCCATCTGCGCCTGGAGCACAGCGGGATACGTCCGCTTGTTGGCGTAGTAGTAGGTGCAGACCTCGGTCGTGATGGTGAACCCGGGCGGCACCGG
>CAIYYI010000439.1 GCA_903930345.1 uncultured Verrucomicrobiota bacterium | reverse complement strand
TGGCGAGGGCCTGGGAGAGGTCCGCCAGGATGTCGTCAATGTGCTCGATGCCCACACTCAGGCGCACCAGCCCCGGCGTGATGCCGCCCGCCAGTTGCTGTGCTTCGTTGAGCTGAGAATGGGTGGTGGTGGCGGGATGGATTGCCAGGCTCTTGGCGTCGCCCACGTTGGCCACATGCGAGAACATCTTCAGCGAGTTGATTAGGGTGGACCCCGCCGTCCGTCCGCCCTGGATGCCGAACACGACCATGGAGCCGCCTTTGCCGCGCAGGTATTTCTGGTTGAGCTGGTACATCGGATCCTCCGGCAGGCCGGGGAAGCGCACCCAATCCACCTTGGGATGTTTCTTCAGGTATTGGGCCACTGCCAGCGAGTTTTCGCAATGGCGCTCCATGCGCAGGGGCAGGGTTTCAATCCCTTGCAGGAACATCCAGGAATTGTCAGGCGAGATGCAGGCTCCCAGGTTGCGCAGGGGCACGGTGCGCATGCGCAGAATGAAGGCCAGCGGCTTGAGCGGATCAGGCAGGTCATGCCCCCAGCGCAGGCCGTGATACGAATGGTCCTGCACGTCGTAGAGGGGGTGTTTGCCTCCCGCCCAGTTGAATTTGCCGCTGTCCACCACCAGGCCGCCCAGTCCGGTGCCGTGCCCGCCGAACCACTTGGTCAGCGAGTGGCAGACGATGTCCGCCCCGAATTCAATCGGGCGGGTCAGGTAGGGGGTGGAAAACGTGGCGTCCACGATCAGGGGCAGCCCTTGGGCGCGGCCGATTTTGGCGATGGCTTCCAGGTCCGAGATTTCCAACGCGGGATTGGAGACGGTCTCGCAAAAGAGCGCGCGGGTTTGGCTGTCGATGGCCTGGGCGAAATTCTGCGGGTCGTTGGAATCCACGAATTTGACCTGGATGCCCAGGGCGGGCAGCAGGTCGTTGAACATGGTGTAGGTGCCGCCGTACAGGTTGCGGGCGCTGACGATGTTGTCCCCGGCTTTGGCGAGGTTGATGATGGCATAAAAGATGGCGCTGGTGCCCGAGGCGATCCCCAGGCCACCCATTTCCGGCGCGCCTTCCAGCAGGGCGACCCGTTTTTCGAGCACGTCCGTGGTGGGGTTCATCAGCCGCGTGTAGATGTTGCCCAGCTCTCTCAAGGCAAACAGGTTGGCGGCGTGCTCAGTGTTTTTGAACTGGTAGGCGGAGGTGCGGTAAATCGGCACCGCGCGTGAGCCTGTGGTTGGGTCGGGCACCTGGCCCCCGTGCAAGCAGATGGTTTCCAATTTCATGCGTCCCCCAAATATAAAACCACTTTGGCGGTTGGCAACCTGCTTTTGCGGCAACGGTTTTATTTGCCCGAACCGTTGCCTCCCGTTAGGCTGCGGGCGTGAAATTACTGTTTGTCGGTGATGTGGTGGGGCAACCGGGGCGGCGGGCTGTGCGCGAATTGGTGGCGCGGCTGCGCTTGCGCCACGGTTTGGACCTGGTGGTGGCCAACGGCGAAAATTCCGCCGGCGGCTCCGGCATTTCCCCCTCCACCGCCCGGGAATTGTTCGAGTCGAACGTGGATATCATCACCTCTGGCGACCATCTGTGGGATCAGAAGGATGTGACCGAGCTGCTGCTTTCCGAGAAGCGCTTCGTGCGCCCCTGCAATTACCCGCCCAACACCGCCGGGCAGGGGATGGTCTTTTTCGAACGGGCCGGCAAGGATCCGGTGGCGGTGATCAATGTCCAGGGCCGCACTTTCATGCGCGACATCGAAAACCCCTTCCTGGCCATCCAGGAGGAGGTCAAAAAGGCGCGTGTCCGGACCCGTCTCATCTTTGTGGATGTCCATGCCGAGGCCACCTCGGAGAAAATCGCCCTCGCGCGCATGCTGGATGGCCAGGTGAGCGCCGTGGTCGGCACCCACACGCACGTCCAGACGGCTGACGAACAGATCTTCCCGGGCGGCACCGCCTTCCTCTGCGACGCCGGTTTCACCGGTGCCCAGGAGAGCGTCCTGGGTCGGGAGATTGAGCCGGTCATCCGCCGCTTTCTCACCAGCATTCCGCAGCGCTTCGAGGTGGCCCGCAAACGCATTTTCCTGCAGGGTGCCCTGGTGGAGATTGATGACGCCACCGGCAAGGCCGTGCGCATCGAGCGGGTCAACGAGGCGGTGCCCGACGTGGTCAACGGCCATTGAGTCATGGCAAAAAAACCGGCCAAATCGCAGTGGGATTTCGGGGAGTTGTTCGCGCCGGAGGCCATCCGCCAGGTGGTGACCGTCTCCGAGCTGACCCTGAAAATAAAGCGCCTGCTGGAGGGGCAGTTCTGCAAGCTCTGGGTGTCAGGGGAGATCACCAACCTTCGCCTCCAATCCTCGGGGCACATGTACTTCACCCTCAAGGATGCCGGCGCCCAGTTGAGCTGCGTGCTTTTCCGGGGCGAGCCGGTGGCGGAGCGGGCGGCCATCAGGGATGGGGCCAAGGTGCTGCTGCAAGGGGATGTGTCGGTCTATGAGCCGCGCGGCCAATACCAATTGGTCGTTCACCAGGTTGAATTGCAGGGGGTGGGCGCGTTGCAGGCCGCCTTTGAACGGCTCAAACTCAGGCTGGCGGGCGAGGGGCTCTTTGCCTCCGAACGCAAACGCCCGCTGCCTCGCCTTCCCCGGCGGATCGGCGTGGTGACCTCCCCCACCGGGGCGGCCCTGCGCGATGTCTGCCATGTGATTCGGCGGCGCTACCCAGGCCTGGAAATCATCCTCGCGCCGGTGCGGGTGCAAGGGGAGGGGGCGGCGGCGGAAATCGCGGCCGGCGTGCAGTTGCTGAACCGCTGGTCCCAAAGCCGTCCGGAACGCGCATTGGATGCCATTCTGGTCACCCGGGGCGGCGGCAGTCTGGAGGATCTCTGGGCCTTCAACGAAGAGGTGGTGGCCCGCGCCATTTTCGACTCCGCCTTGCCGGTGGTGTCGGCGGTGGGCCATGAGATTGATTTTACCATCAGTGATTTTGTCGCCGACTTGCGCGCGGCCACCCCCAGTGCGGCGGCGGAGCTGCTCACGGAGGGGGCCGTGGCCGCCCGGCGGGTGGTGGAGGAGGCCGGTCGTCGGCTGCCGCTGCTGGCGGCCCGGCGATGGGAGGCCGAACGGTTGTCCGCCCACCAGTTGCAGCGGCGGTTCGCCCTGGTTCATCCCCGGCGGCGCATGAACGAGCGGATGCAGTTCCTGGACGATTTGCAGGAACGGCTTATCCGCAATCTGACGGTTGCCCACCGGGAGCGACACTTGCGCGCCCGCACTTTGGTGGAGCGTTTTGCCCGGCTGCGGTTGCGGCAGGAGGTGGCGTTGCGACAGGATGGCCTGCGGCAATTGCAGCAGCGTCTGCGGGAGCAGGCCGGCCTGCTGCGGCAGCGTCACTCGGTGCGGTTTGACCAGGCCCGCCTGCGCCTGCAATTGCTGGCCCCCGAGAATGTGCTGCGCCGGGGGTATTCCATCACCATGGACGCCGTCTCCGGCGCGGTGGTGCGGGCGGCTGGCCAGGTCCAGCCCGGCCAAAAACTGCGCACCCGGCTGGCCGTCGGGGAGATTGAGAGCAGCGTGGAGCGGGGCAGCGTTTAATTGTGCTCCGGGCTCTTGCCCCGTCGCCGCACCCAGTTTCCGATGTCATCGAACAGCGCGTAGCTGACGGGGGTCACCAGCAGGGTGAGCAGCAGGCAGAGCATTTGCCCACCGATGATCACTTTGGCCATGGCGGCCCGGCCGGCGGAGCCGGGACCGGTGCCCAGGGCGATGGGGATCATGGAGGTGACCAGCATCATGGTGGTCATCAGGATGGGGCGCAGGCGCACCCGGTTGGCCCGCAGGATGGCCTCTTCCCGGGGCACCCCTTGGCGTCGCAGGGTGTTGGTGTAATCCACCTGCAAAATGCCGTTCTTCTTCACGATGCCAAACAGCATGAACAACCCGAAAATGGCGTAGATATTCAGCGCCTCGTTCAGGATCACCATGGTGAGCAGGGCGAACGGCAGGGAGAGGGGCACCGCCAGCAAAATCGAGACCGGGTGGACAAAGTGCTCAAACTGGGCGGCCAGGATCATGTACATGAAGATCATGGCGGCACTGAAGGCGATCAGGAAGTTGCGGCCGGTCTCCTGAAAGGACTTGGCGCGACCGGTGAAGGCCACGGTGTACTCCGGAGGCAGGTTGAGTTCCTGCGCCGCCTGGCGGATGTACTCCAACGCATCGCCCATGGCCATTCCGGGCAGCAGGTTGGCAATGATCGTGACCTTGCGCTGGCGCTGGAAACGCTCGATCTGGTCTGGCCCCCGCGCCTCCTCGAACCGCACAAAATTGGCCAGTTGGACAAAGGCGGGACCGGTGCCGGAGGCGTCCCGCGGGCCCGCCCCCTCGGCCACCCGCAAGGTGACTTGCTCCAGCGCCTCGCTGGTGTCGCGGTTGCCGGTGCGGGCGCGCAGCCAGACGTCGTACTGGTCATCCGCCTCCTTGTAGGTGCCCACGATCTCCCCGCCCACCAGGGTGCGTAGGGCGGCGGTGATCTCCGCCACCCGCAGCCCGAACTGGCTGGCTTTCAGGCGATCAATATGCACCTGCAGCTCTGGTTTGCGATTGGCCAGTGTGGTGTCGATGTCCACCAGGCTCTTGTTCGCGCGCAGTTTGACGATCAGTTGATCGGCGTAGTCGGACAACCGGCCCAGGTCGGGGCCCAGCAGATTGAATTGCAGCTCCGCGTTGCGTCCGCCGCCCCCCAGGGCGGAGATGGTCTGCACGCCGCTGCGCACATCCGGAAAGGCCTCCAGGATGCGCCGGGCCTGGCCCATCACCTGGAATTGCGACCATTTGCGGCTTTTGCCCAGCCACATGGAGACGCGTCCGCCCAGGGGCTGGAGCCGGCAGTAGATCAGCGCGGCGTTCACGCTGCCCTCGGCCTTGCCCACCCGGCCGCTGGTTTCCCCCACGGTCACCAGGGTGTCGGTGATGGCCTGCTGGCCGTCGAGTTTGATGGATTTCAGCTTTTGCTCAATCTGGGTGCAGATTTCCGCCGTGCGGGACATGGATGACCCTTCGGGTGTGGTCAGGGCGATTTCAAAGTCGCTGGTGTCGTCCTGCGGGAAAAAGGTGAAGCGGGTGTGCGGGATCAGCACCATCAGGGAAAGCACGCATCCCAGGGCCGCCGTCATGACCACCCACCGGTGCCGCAGGCTCCAGCCCAGCGCCCGGAGGTAGTGGTCGCCCAACCAGCGCAGCAGGGCGCCGCCCTCCGCCTTTTTGCGGCGCACGCGGGGATCCTTGGTGTGGCGCAGAAAGCGCGAGCAGAGCATGGGGGTGAGGGTGAACGAGACGAACAGGCTGACCATGATAGCAAATGCCACCGTGACGCCATAGCTGGAAAAGAACCGGCCCACGCGCCCCTGCATGAACGCCAGGGGGAGGAAAATAACCACCAGCGAAAGCGTGGTGGCCATGACGGCCATGGCGATCTCCCGCGTGGCCACGAGTGAGGCGGTGATGGCATCCATCCCTTTCTCCTCCATCGTGCGGTGGATGTTCTCCAGCACCACAATGGCGTCATCAATCACAATGCCGACGGCAAACACCAGCCCCAGCATGGTGAAATTGTTCAGGGTGTAGCCCATCGCCTGCATGAGGGTGAAGGTGGCCACGATGGAGGAGGGGATCGCCAGGCAGGCGATCAGGGTGCCCCGCCAGTCGTGCAGGAAGAAAAAGACCGTGAGGGCTACTAGAGTCGCCCCCAGCAGGAGGTGGAAGCTGACCTCGTGGAGCGAGCTGCGGATGAAGATGGATTGGTCGCGGATGACACTGACATTGAAGTCCTGCGGGATGACTTTCTGCAGCTCCAGCAGCCGGGCCTTGACCGCATCAATGACCGCCACCGTATTCACGCCGGATTGTTTGCGCACCACCACCGTCACGGAGTTGGTGCCGTTCAACCGGGCCAGGGAGCGCGGTTCCTCCTCGCTGTCCTGCACGGTGGCCACGTCCTTCAGCAGCACGGGCTGCCCGCCGGTGGTCGAAACCACGATCTGGTTGAACTCCGACACGGAGCGCATGCGGCCGAGCGTGCGGACCACCAGCTCCCGCGAACCCTGTTCCAGGCGGCCTTCGGGCATTTCCAGATTCTGCTCCTCCAACGCCCGCCGGACCTCGGTGATGGTCAGGTTGCGTGCCCGCAGGCGGTCCACATCCACCGCCACCTGAACCGCCCGCGTGCGCCCGCCCACGAGGCTGATGGAGCCCACGTCGCGCACAGTTTCCAGATTCTGCTTGATCTGCTTGTCCGCCACATAGGTGATCTCCCGCAGGTCGCGCGGCGCGCTGATGCTGAGGGACATGATCGGCACCGCGTCCAAATCGAACTTGTCGATCACCGGGGTGTCCGTTCCCTGGGGCAGGCGGGAGACGATCGTGCTCACCTTGTCGCGCACGTCCTGCGCGGCGGCGTCCCGGTTGCGGTCCAGAAAGAATTGCACGGTCACGCGCGAGACCCCTTCCCGGCTGACGCTGCTCAGCTCATCGACGCCCTGGATGGTGTTGATGATTTCCTCGATCGGTTTGGTCACCGAGGTTTCCACCTCCTCCGGCGAGGCGCCGCGGAAGGTGGTGGTGACGGTGACAATGGGCAGCTCCACGTTCGGCAACTGGTCGATTCCCAACCGCTCAAAGGCGAACCAGCCCAGCACCACCAGGAGCAGGTTGAGCATGGTGGCGAACACCGGCCGCCGGATGCAGGTCTCAGCCAGGCCCACGCCGGGGGTGCTCGGCGGGCCTTTGGAGGGGACATCCTGGCTCATGGCTGCTTGCCTCCCGCGTCCGCCAGTTTCACCTTGGCCCCGTCATAAAGCTTGGTCTGCCCGGAGACGACGACCTGTTCTCCCGCCTTTAATCCGGAAAGTATCTCCTGCTGCTGGTCCTGGATGCGGCCGGAGACGACCACGCGGCTCTTGGCCAGGCCGTTCTCCACGATGAAGACCTTCGTGATCCCCGCAAAGGAAACCAGGGCGTCGAGCGGCACCATGAGGGTGGGCACCTTTTCCCGCACCAGCACCTGCCCGCGTCCGAAGGTGCTGGCCTTGAGTTGCCGGGTGCGGTTGGCGACCAGGGCACCGATGTTGAAGGCGCGCGTCGTGGTGTTTACCGCCGGACCAATCAGGAAAACCCTTCCGGTGAAGGTCAGGCTGGGCCAGGCATCCACCGTGAAGCGCACCTCCTGCTCTTTGCGGATGTCGCCCGCGTAACGCTCCGGCACCTGCATGATGTATTTCAGCACGCCGTCATTGACCACCCGGTAAACGGGGGATCCGGCTTTGACGTAATCGCCCGCACCCACGATGCGCTCCGCCACCGCGCAGTCATAGGGGGCTTTCACC
Organism: uncultured Verrucomicrobiota bacterium; assembly: GCA_903930345.1. Taxonomy (GTDB): domain Bacteria; phylum Verrucomicrobiota; class Verrucomicrobiia; order Limisphaerales; family CAIYYI01; genus CAIYYI01. The sequence continues at coordinate 9,059 of CAIYYI010000439.1, read as the reverse complement.
TCGGATTTTTCCAGCCGCAGCCGGGCGATGGCCAGTGCCGCCTCGCTGGATTTGACCTCGGCCTGGGCAACCTCCATGCTCGCTTGTGCCTGGTCCAGGTCGCTGGCGGAGGCGATGGCGCTGCGGCTCAGTTCCTGCACCCGCTTGAGTTCGCGGGAGGAGTTGGTGGCGCTGGCCTGGGTGCGGGCCAGGGCGGCTTCCGCCTGCCGCACCTGGGCTTCGTAGGTCAGGCGGTCAATGTGGGCGACCACTTGTCCATCCGCCAGGCGGTCGCCAAATTCCGCCATGATTTTTTCCACGCGGCCATCCACCTCGGCGCTGAGCACGGCTTCATCCTTGGGGAAAAGGGTGCCCACCACCGGGATGGTCTGATCCAGCGGTCGCAGGGTCACGCTGGCCAGGCGCACCGGAATGGTGTCGTCAGACACCGGCGGGGTGGGGGGGGCCGGCCGGCTGCAACCAGCCATCAGGCCCAGGCACAACACGCAGCCCAATACCCAGCCGGTGCGCTGCTGTTGATCGTCCGGAAAACGGACGGTTCCTCTGCTGTTCTTCCAAAACTTGCTCATAATCTTTGTCCCCGCTGCAAGCGGCGGTGGTCTTTTACCGGGTTTGTGGCCGGATGGCTCCCTTTTTTATATACCGCTTGCGAGGGGGCAAGTCCGGAACTGTGGATGATTGGCGGGCAAGATGAGATTCTGGAGTCCGCAGAAATGGGAAGCTGACTTCAGGCCGGCAAAACTCGGATGGAGTATTTCTCCAGAAACTGATCACGCGTCACCAAGGTTAAGCGTTCGATCTCTGCTTGCGCGGCCAGGATGCGATCAAACGGATCCGAGTGAATGGTCGGCAATGATCGGACGGCCCACGCGTGATTCGAGCGAACTGGCAGCTCAATGAAATTTGCGGATTCCGCTGCCAGCAGGAGATTTCCCTTGATTTCAAGCTGACCTTTGGCTGACTTAATGGCCAATTCCCATATGGATGCGGAGCTGAAAAAGACCGGGTTGTTGCCGTCTTCAATGGCAGCGCGAGCGGTTGCGGATAGTTTTTCGGGTGCGGAAAGCGCCCATAACAACGCATGTGAATCCAGCAATAGATTCATGGGATGGAGGCAATAAGTTGAAGTTAGGGATCAATGGGCTGGAGTGGGCCATTTGAAAAAGCTTCGGCTATGGAGGGGTCGGGATCCCAGCAATGCGCCTGTTCACGAACCATGCCTTTGAGGCGTCCCAAGGTGCGGCGGCGGGAAGGCGGAGTAAAGGGGGTGAGCTTAACCAAGGGGTGCCCAGCCTTGGCCAAAACAATTTCCTCTCCTGCCAGTGCTTCCTCCACCAACCGTGAGAGATGCGTTTTGGCCGCCTGAATGTTGACGGTTTTCATTACGAACCAAGTCTAGTCTGGTCTTGTCTGAAAGTCAATTTCCAGCCGCGACATTTCCAGCCGTGCCAAAACAAAAACGCCGATCCCGTGACCGGAATCGGCGTGATCAGAAAAGGGTGGGTTAACCCAGGTTGAGCGTGAGCAGGAACTCGATGTTGGAGCGTGTCTTCTTGAGCTTGCCCATGAGCAGTTCCATCGCTTCCACCGGCGGCACTCCGGTGAGGGCGCGCCGCAGGATGACCACCTTCTTGTACTCGTCGGGGTGATAGAGCAGCTCCTCCTTGCGGGTGCCGGAGAGTTCGATGTTGACCGAGGGGAAGATGCGCCGGTCCACCAAATGGCGATCCAGATGGATTTCCATGTTGCCCGTGCCTTTGAACTCCTCAAAGATCACTTCATCCATCCGCGACCCGGTGTCAATGAGCGCCGTGGCCATGATGGTGAGGGAACCGCCCTCCTCCAGATTGCGGGCGGCGCCAAAGAAACGCTTGGGCTTGTGCAGCGCATTCGCGTCCACACCGCCGGAGAGGATCTTGCCCGAGTGGGGCTGCACGGTGTTGTAGGCCCGCGCCAGGCGGGTGATGGAGTCCAGCAGGATCACCACATCGCGCTTGTGCTCTACCATGCGCTTGGCCTTCTCAATCACCATCTCCGCCACGGCCACGTGCCGCTCCGGCGGCTCGTCGAAGGTCGAGCTGATGACTTCCGCGCCGCGGCAGCTTCGCTCCATGTCTGTCACTTCCTCGGGCCGCTCATCAATCAGCAGGATGAACAGGTAGGCCTCCGGATTGTTTTTCAAAATCGCGTTGGCCAGCTTCTGCATCAGCACGGTTTTGCCCGTGCGGGGCGGGGCGACGATCAGGCCACGCGTGCCCTTGCCGATCGGGCACACCAGATCCACCACGCGGGTGTTGATCTCGTCAGACACCGTCTCCAGCAGGAACCGCTTTTGCGGGAACAGCGGGGTCAGGTTGTCAAAGTGCGTCTTGTCCTTGGCCTTTTCCGGATCCTCGCCATCCACCGCTTCGACTTTGAGCAGCGCAAAAAATCGCTCTTTCTCCTTGGGCGGACGGATCTGGCCGGTGACCAGATTGCCGGTCTGAAGATCAAAACGCCGGATCTGCGAGGGGGAGACGTAAATATCCTCCGGGCAGGGCAGGTAATTGAAGCTCTTGGACCGCAGGAAACCGAACCCTTCCGGCAGAACCTCCAGCACGCCCTCGGAAAACAGGATGCCGCTGCGCTCCGCGTTTTTCTGGAGAATGTGGAAGATCACCTCATGCTTTCGCATGGTGCCGAAGTTCTCAATGCTCATCTCCCGCGCCATCTGGTTGAGATCATTCATGGCCATCGCCTGGAGCTGGGCGATGTTGATCGAACGGACGGGAGCCTGCGGGTCGCGCGCCGGGGCCGGTTTGCCACCCGGGATTGGGGCGGGCACCGGTGGCAGCTTGTCTTCCGAGGCCGTGCTGGTCGTCTCGCGGTTGCCATCCACCACGGGATGTTCGGGCAATTCCAGATCCTCCTCCGAGACAATCGGAGCCGGCTTTCGCGGGGCTGGACGTGGTCCTGGACGCGGGGAAAAATCCCGCACCGGTTTGACCGGGTGGTGCTGCGGCCGGGGGGGCGGCTTGGCAACGGGAGTGTTCAGGGGCAGTTCGGGCGTGACTGAACGCGGGGGCTCAGGGCTCCGCGCCGGGGTGGGGATCGGGGGCAATCCGGCCACGGCGGGCGCTTTGCGCGCCACCTTTGGCTTGGCGGTTTTCGGTTTTACTACTCGCGGCATATAATTACGAAAGTTGCCGATCGGCAAAAATGTCGATGCGGAGATTATTTGCTAGAAGCTGGGCCAAGAGTAATCCTTGACTCGACTTCTGAGTAAGACCCTCCCGCACCCGCAATGTTCAATACGGAAATCAATTGCCGACGGTCGGACGTGTTACTCAGGGCTAGACAACTGCTATTAATATGGCAACGGAAAGCGGGCTGTCAACTCCCGAACGCGGGTACGCACTTTTGCGGCCGTTTCGTGGTTCTTGATGTCCAGCAATACTTCGCTGATCATATCCGCGATGGCGGCCATCTCAACCTCCTGCATGCCACGCGTCGTGACCGCCGGGGTGCCCAGGCGGATGCCGCTGGCTTGGAACGGTGAGCGGGTCTCAAAAGGAATCGTGTTTTTGTTCACCGTGATCCCGGCCTCGTCCAACGCGATCTGGGAGTCCTTGCCGGTGATGCCGCGCATGCCCACGTCCACCAGCATCAGATGGTTCTCGGTGCCCCCGCTGACGAGCCGGAAGCCGTTTCGCTTCATGCCCTCCGCCAGTCCTTGGGCATTCTTGAGGATCTGCAGTTGGTAGGTCTTGAAAGCGGGTTGCAACGCCTCTTGGAAACAGACCGCCTTGGCCGCGATGACGTGCATGAGCGGGCCGCCTTGGATTCCAGGAAATGCCTGTGAATCAATGTCCTTGGCGTACTTCTCCCGGCACAGAATCAGGCCGCCCCGGGGGCCGCGCAGGGTTTTGTGCGTCGTGGTGGTGACAAAGTCGGCGTGCGCCACAGGGCTGGGGTGCAACCCCGCCGCCACCAAACCGGCGATGTGGGCGATGTCCGCCAACAGATAAGCGCCCACTTCCCGGGCGATTTCTCCCATGCGGGCAAAGTCGATGATGCGCGGATAGGCGCTCGCCCCCACAGTGATCATGCGCGGTTTGTGCTCGCGTGCCATCTGCGCCAACTGATCGTAATCAATCCGCTCATCCTCCTTGCGCACGCCGTAATGCACGACCTCAAAAAAACGACCGGAAAAATTGGCTTTATTACCATGGGTGAGGTGTCCGCCATGGGACAAATCCATCGTCAACAGCTTGTCGCCGGGCTTCAAAACGGAGAAATAGACCGCCATGTTCGCTCCGCTGCCCGAGTGCGGTTGCACATTGGCATGGTCGGCTCCAAACAGTTTCTTGGCGCGGTCAATGGCCAGTTGCTCCGCCACATCCACATGTTCGCACCCGCCGTACCAGCGCTTGCGGGGGTAACCTTCCGCGTATTTGTTGGTCAGCACCGAGCCTTGGGCGGCCATGACCGCCGGGCTGGTGAAATTTTCACTGGCGATGAGTTCAATGTTCTCCTGCTGGCGTAAACGCTCAAGTTCAATGACTTGGGCGATTTCAGGATCGACGTTGGCGAGGCTCAGATTCATAGGTGCAGAGGCTGGTTCTAATTTGTTGACCCGGCGTCCGTGGCGTCCGCCGGCAAAGTCTGTGGCCAGAAAGATGTCCACCAGGCGTTTGGCGGCTTCCGGGGAAGCGCCTTTGCCTGCCAGACACAGGATGTTGGCGTCGTTGTGTTCCCGCGCGGACTGGGCGGTTTCTTCGGAGGTAACCAACGCGGCGCGGGCACCCGGAACCTTGTTGGCGGCAATGCTCATGCCGATCCCGGTGGTGCAGATCAGGATCCCCAGGCGGTGTTGCCCCTCCGCCACGCTCCGGGCCACTGGCAGGCCGTAATCCGGATAGTCGGTGGATTCCTTGGAGGATGTCCCGAAATCTTTGACATCCAATCCTTTGGATGCCAAATGGGTTTTCAGGATCTCCTTCAGATCAAACCCGCCATGGTCGGAGCCGATGGCAATCGAAAGGGCCTGGTCGGGGGCAGGGGTGGTGGCGCTTGGTTCGATGAAATTCAACATGAATTTAAGCCCTTGTTCGATCTGATCGCGGCAATTCAAATAAACCTCAATGGGACCGCCAATCGGATCGGAGATGTCCTTTTCGTAGTTCAACAGCGTCTCGTCGAATTCCCGCAGGAGAAAAGTCTTTTCCGCCGCTTGGGGGTACAGGAGCAGGATGGCATCCACGTGGTTGTGGGTCATGCCGAAAATATAATCGGCCTCTTGCACCAGGTCGCTGTTCAGCGCCCGGCTCCGCTGGTGGCTGATGTCGAGGTTCAGCTCCCGCAGGGCGCGGATCGCGTGGGCGCTGGGCGGATAACCGTCCACCGCGCCGACCCCGGCGGATAAAACACGATAGTCCCCTCGTCCCTTGACCATATGACGAAAAAGACCTTCCGCCATGGGGCTGCGACAAATGTTACCGGTGCAAACAAACAGGATGGTTTTCATGCCTGCAAACGCTGAGAAGTTGAGGTGCGGCGCGCAAATCGTCAACGGCTAAAATTCTGGTGGCCGGACGGCGGGCTTGCCAAGCGGGCGGGGGTGGAGTCTGATGAGGCCAATCACAAGGTTCTCATGTGTGTTGTGAAAACAGCCGGCCACCCGGGGGCTTCCCTGGCCTTGCCTGGCCTGCGCCGCCGCCTTTGGTGGCTGTTGGCTTTCGTTTGCCTGGTGGGTGCCGGTCCGGCCCGCCCGGCGGAAACGGGGGGGCGTGCCTGCGTCAGGGAGGATGAACGGGTGATTGTCTATCCCGGTTTGGGCTGGCAATCGCCGGGGTCCAACACTTGGCAGGTTGAGGTGGCCGGCCTGGTGTGTGAGCCGGAATCCCGTCGTTTCCTGAGGAAAACGTCTGCTTGGCTGCTGGGGATCAAAACCGATCACCTCACCGCCGCCGAGCGGGCCACGCTGGAAGCGCGGTTGGGTCTGTTCATGGTGGATGATCAGTCGGGTCGCCAACCGGTGGTCTGGGCGGGTGACAACGGCCCGTGGCAGCCCAAAACCGCCTCCGATGGGCGTTTCACCATTCAGGCCACCCTCTCCAACACTCCCAATCCGACCTTGTCGGTGCAGGCTGTCCAGCCCTCGGATGGTGCCCTGCTGGCCATCGGCACAGTTTTCCTGCTGCCGCCCCAGGGGTGGTCGGTGATTTCCGATCTCGATGACACCCTCAAAATCAGCCAGGTGACCAATCATCACGAGCTGATGTTGAACACCTTTGTGAGGCCGTTGGTGGCGGTTCCCGGCATGGCGGCGGTTTACACCGGGTGGCAGCAGCGCGCGGGGGCCGCCTTTCACTACGTTTCTGCCAGCCCTTGGCAGTTGTATCCGCTGCTGGAGGAGTTTCGGCAAACCAACCGGTTCCCCGCCGGCAGTTTCCACCTGAAACCCGTCCGCCTGAGTGTGGGCGGTCTGCCCAAACTCTGGACCTCGCCCGCCAAGTACAAACCTGCGGTCATCAAGGCATTGCTGGCCCGGTATCCCCAGCGCCAGTTCATCCTGGTCGGGGATTCCGGGGAGCGGGATCCGGAAATCTACGGGGCGCTGGCCCGCCAGCATCCGTCGCAGGTGCGCGCCATTTACATCCGCGAAATCAGGCCCGGTGTCCTTCCCAACGATCCCCGGTATCAGGCGGCCTTTCAGGAGGTGCCCAGTTCCCGCTGGCGGGTCTTCACCCAGCCTTCGGAGATTGCGGACGGGCCTTTTTGACGGGGCCTTGCGCGCGGGGTATATTCAGTCAGGCGGCTTATGAAAACGCTTTCAAACATTCCGGCTGAGGTCTCCAGTGGCAAGCGGTATGTGGGGGAAGTGGTTTACCTCTATGCCTTTGATGTGGCTTACGAAATCACCCGCAAGCCCATTGCCCAGCTCTTGGGCCAACCCGTGGCGGAGTTCGCCATGGATGTCAGCAAGCGCAGCCCCCGCCAGTTGCCTCCGCATCGCCCGCAAATGGTGCGCCTCCCGCCTTGGGAGCGAGTTGGCCCCCATGGCAGGGTGCGGGTGGAGCGCTGTGTCAAATGGCTCCCCGTGGGTGCCATCAGCATCACCATCCGGGTGCCTTTTGCTCTGGATCATTTCGAGCAACTGGTTGATTACCACGATTTGCAGTTCGAAAGTGGCTCCTTGCAACAGGAGGTGAAGCAGTTGGCGGAGGATATCCGCAAGGAGCTGGCCTCCAATTTCATCCGCCCGGTGGCCTCGTTGCAGGATGAGGAGGCCTACACCGTGTTCTGCATTCAATCCCCGGTGCGGGATGCCGCTTTTAAACCGCTCCCTGCCGAGACTTGGTTTGCCGAGCATCGGCGCCAGATTGCCGCCCTGCTGGTCCAGGAGGATAATTACGCCAAGCTCTCCCGGCAGGAGGCCGAGGAATCCACCGGGCGTTTCCTGAGCTACTACGAGAATGATCTCGTGGTGGTGGACTGGGATGCGGCCGTGATCGTGGATGAACCTGCGGATTTCGACGAGACGCTCTACATCATGGAGCTGGCCAATCTGCAGCTCGCCGAGCTGGAAGCCTATGACCGCCTGTTGGATGACGCCCTGGAACGCTCCTACCGGGATCTCCGGGAGCAGCCTGCCCGCCGCCGTTCCGACGTGATCCGCGAGCTGCGCGAGTTGCGCCTGGATCTGGCCCGTTTCAGCGATGAGCTGTCCAACATCACCAAGTTCTTTGGTGATTGGCACCTGGCCCGGATCTACGAAAACATCGCCGCCCGCTTTCACCTGGCCGACTGGCACCGGACGATTGAGGAGAAGCTCAAAACCCTGGACGACCTCTACCAATTGCTCAGCCAGGACCGCATGAACCGGTGGATGCTGATATTGGAAGTGGCCATCGTGTTGATGTTTGTGATTGATCTGCTGCTGCTGTTTTTGGACCTCCTGAAAAAGGCTCCATAAACAGCCTGAGCAACATAATTAGGATTTGCGCTTTTGTCCGAGTGGCTGTTAATTAGCCGCGTGAAATTATCGGTTAAAAGCGATTATGCGGCCCGGGCGGTTTTGGCGCTGGCGCGCAATTCCCAGGGCGATGTGCCGCAGCGGGTTGAGGCCCTGGCGGAGGCCCATGGAATCCCCCCGAATTACCTGGTGCAGATATTGATCGAGCTGAAATCACGCAACATCGTGAAGAGCGTGCGCGGCAAGGAGGGAGGCTATCTGCTGGCCAAGCCCCCCTCGGAAATCACCTTGGGGGAGATTATTCGCTGCACGAACGGCCAGGTGTTTGACACCCCGGCCATGACCGATCCCCAGTGTCCTGCGGAATTGCGCCTGGCCTGGTGCGAATTGCAGAAGCAGTTGGAGGAAGCCTCTGATCGCATCAATTTCCAAGTCCTGCTGGAACGCGCCAACGGGCGCTCCACCATGTACGACATTTAAGCACCCAAGCCGATCCAGCCCCTGTGCCGGTCCTTTCGTTACCTTCCTTTGCTTCTGTAAAAGCAATCTTCTGATTTTAGGCTAAACCGCCTTTCCAATGTTCCCACCCTTTGCCTCCGGGCCAAACGCCCGCTCCAGCAGTTTCCACGTCAGGTCGTAAACGCCCGCTTCCTTCGTCGCCCGTGGACCGGCCACGTTGAGGATTTTCACCCGGTGGTGCGCCACGAAACCGCGCAGCAGCTCCGCCGCCAGGGCCGCCGCCAAATCTCCCGACAGGTGCAGGCACGGCTTGGCCCGCTGTTCCGCCAACACCTGCGTCAGCCTCGATCCTCCCGATAGCAGCGGCTCCACCGATACAATCAGCGTGGCGTCGGAATCGCGCACATTCCACTCCGTCCGCTGGGCCACGTTCTCGGATGGCGTGGGCCGCAGACCATAGCGCGGATCCAAGGTTCCGTCCTCCGCCCGGCGGTCGGCTGGGCACCAGCCCCCGTGGGGCCAGCCCCGGGCCAGCTCCCAATCCAGGGCGGCGCGGTCCGCCCCGGTTTGACCGCCGCTGACAATTTTGAATGGCTTCAGCGCCTGCATCGGTGGGCTTTTCGCATGAACCTAAAAGTAGGGG
>CAIYYI010000438.1 GCA_903930345.1 uncultured Verrucomicrobiota bacterium | reverse complement strand
GTCATGGATGTTCCGGTAGTCTCCATGGATGCGACGGCTACCGCGCTCGAACTCGCCGGCGCGGTATCGGGCCAGGCGAAGCGGGATGGTGTGAGTTTCATGCCTTTGCTGGCCGGTAAGACGACCGAAGTGCCTGAACGCACGCTGTTCTGGCGTGTGGGCAAACAGAACGTACTTCGCAAGGGAGACTGGAAACTCATCCGCAACGGCAAGGAGTGGCAGCTCTACGATCTTGCTCGTGACCTGGGCGAGACCACCAATCTCGCGGCCAGGGAACCGGCCCGTGTGCAGCAGATGTTATTGCTTTGGGACCAGTGGAACGCTGAACAAACCGAACCTTTATGGCGGTAGATCTCGGCCACGTTCGATGAAACACACCCTCTCATTCCTGCCAGTAATTGGGGACACCCTGATGAGGAAAAACTTGGGCCTGATGGTAAAGTGCCTTCTCAATGTCGCAGGCCTGTCGGTGATACGAAAAACCTATTTGGTTGGCACGATCATGGTCGTGCTTTTGGCGCGGCCCTGCCCGGTGCCTGCAGCAGCCGGCTTCAACGTGGCACAATGGCAAGGCGCGGTGCTAAAGCTCAACTGCGCGCGGGTGCATGACCTAACCTGTCAGGAGTCCGCCAGCGAATACGCCATCACCACCACCGGTCTTGACGCGTTCATCTTCGCGGCAAACCTGGCTGCCTCTTATAACCCGGCCAGCGGCTATGTCCTCGCGCTCGAATATAAGACCGATGCGGATACGGCGTTGAATGCCTATTACAAGTCCAGCGCGGAAACCAAGTACCTGGCCATCGCGGACCTCAAGCAGTCGGCTGAATGGACCTGGCTCTTGTACGATCTGACGGTGGATGGCAAAAGCCGGGGTGCCATGGAATGGTTCCGGTTGGGCTTTCGCGGCGGCCCCGATACCAAACACATTTCTCTGCGCAACGTTCGCTTGCTGAGTGCGGATGACCGGCTCCGGGCACGCGCAGCCCTCGGAGCTATTGCCGATACCATGCCGGTGTGTGGTATCAAGGTAGCTGGCGTAAAACCAAAAGATGCTGCGCGCGAGACGGTACGCCTCAGCGATAAAGAATCGACGAGCATCGTGGCCAGTCTCTATCCACCGTTGGATTTGGACATCCTGACCAAGGACATGCGCCAGGATCCTTCTGCTGCTGCGCTAGTGCCGCTCGGGCCGGCCTTGGTCTGCGGCGAAGGGGAACATGCCGACAACCACACCGTCGTGCGGATACTTTCGCCCTATCAAGTGGCGGAAGTCCAGTTCCTGGCCTACCCATATGAAATCACCGGCGGCGTGGGTGTCGCGACGGTAAAACTTGCCGATGCCCGGCCAGGTTTCGCGGCCTGGCCGCTGGCCTCGGACCAGACCGCCGAAATCCGTGTGTTCAACCGCGCCGGCGGACTGGAGGCGTCATTTGCCGTGGCAAAAGCCGTTCCTCCGCCCTTTGCCGTGTGCGCGGGGAAGTTCGTCCCCGGTTTGGTCGGCGAGCAACTGGCGGTCACCTCGCGCAGGCCGAAAGGTGCGGCGGTGCCAATCATGCTGTTCAGCGTCGATGGTAAACTTTTGAAAGAGATACCCCCGCCGGGCAAAGGGGCAGGGGACCGCGCTCTTGTGACGAAGAAAGCCGGTCCGACTGACACGTTGCTGGTCGAGTATCCCGTCAGCCGGGAATACCTGGCGATTAACGCCGCAGGCACCGTCGCACCTGTGCCATTCAGCGGTCCGGCCGGGACCAGGCTGTTCGCCAGCGCGTACGAGGACCGCGCTTGGAATGCCGGCGGACCGGAGAAGATTGTCTCGACGCTTTACCGGGTGGACGCGACAGGCCGGCCCCAGCCCCTCAACGCAGGCCGCATGGAAAATATTTTCTGGTTCTGCAAACAGCCAGCGCATGGGGGCGAAGCGGCTGGCTGGGAAGTGCTGTCCGACGGGAGGCATGTGAAAAATGGTCTCTATAACTTCCTGGGGGAGGCGATGGGGCGGAGCCCCCTGGTCGGGAAAGGCGATATCGAGCAGAAGAGTTACCCGGAGTGGGTAAGCGGCATCAACTGGCAGGAGACCACCAATGCACCACCTAAGAATGTGAACAAACACCAAAGGCAGATTGGCCAGTACGATGCGGGTCCGCCTGCCGTTTGGGCGCTGATATTTACGCATCGCTGGAATCTGCGGGCGATGAACACTTTGATTTCGCAAACGGATCCGGCCACCGGTTTGCCGCGCTATCTGGCCTTGGACCGCGCCAATCAACCCCATGAAAGCGGGTATTTTGGCAAGCCCCTCTTCAAATATGGCAGCCAGAATTTCGAGCAGGAGTCCCTTACCGCGTTCTATCACAACGTCCAACGAGACTTTTACCAGCGGCTCGCCCCCCGGTACCGCGCGAACCCGGAGCAGATGATCGCCGTCGAGCCCAGCCACGAGAATGAAATCGTCTCGGGGCCAAGATCCGTCGGGGATTACAATCCCAGGAGCATTGCCGACTTCTATCAATACCTGCTGGCGCTCTATGGCGATCTGTCCTCCATCAACCGCGTGTTCGGAACGCCCTTCACGGAATCATTCTTTGATGCCCCGCGGGCACTCTTCCGCGGCAAATGGGACGCCTATTCATCAGGGAATCCTTTCTTTGCAGCCTGGGTGGAGTATGGGCGGACGGTGGTCTATCGGCATATCGCCTTGGCTCAGCGCGAGACGCTGCTGGCCGGCTTTCCGCCGGAGATGATTAAGAGCCACCAGATTCCCGATACGTTTGCCGTGAATAACATCGGCACTGGCGAGGGCGAGCCCCGCATCACGCCGATTGATTGGTTCTTCACCGCCGGCACGGGCTACGGTTTTTCCCGCTATGGAACCGATTACAAAAAGCCACGGAATATTTACCTTGCCGCCCACAATTCGGGCTTTGACGGAATGCTTATCGGCGAATACGCCTCATTGACGCCCTCGCTGCCGGATGCCTATGGCCAGCTTTTGTATTTGCGAACCAACGGCGTTTCGGCGCTGCATGTGATGTGGTGGCCGACCTACATGAAGGGCGGGGCTGAAGCGAATGTGTCGCAGGACGCCGCCCTGCGCCGGCTTGCGCAGGAGAGCGACCTCCCCAAGCCGGGCTACGCCGGTGGGATCGGCGAGGTCCGCCCTTACAAAGGCAAGGCGGGCGCGTTCGACATCGCCGAATTGGGGGTGCAGACAGAAAATACCGGTTTGATCAAGAGTCTGCGCGCCGATGGAAGTTTTGAAGGCACAGTCTATGTGACGCCGTTTCACGCCCACATAGCGGTAACCGCCCTGAAATCAGTGCCAGCCTTCACGGTCCCGGTGGCAGGAACCAAAGTGTGTGACTTGCCGCCGCTGCGAGCGGGGTCGGTCATTGAGCTAACCGGCGTAACCTCGGGCGCCGTTGTAGGGATGGAAGTGGGGCTGACCCACCAGGACCTGCCCCTGAAAGGAAGCCTAGTGGTGCTAACGAATCTGCCGTCGCATCATTTCGTCCGGGTAGTATATAAAGTCCCGCTGGTGCTTGATAAAATAGCCCTGCGCCTGGCCTCGCGCAACGGGGCCTGTTCCTTTGCTGAAATGCGGGTCTATTATCACCAGGACCAAGCGGTAAGCTTGACTCGGAATATCCCGGACGGCACCCGCCACAAAGGCGGGGTGACGTTTGACGTGCTGGAGTAACCGCCGTCGATAATATGAGAAAAATGCTAACTCTCCTCACCGCCCTGTTGCTCGCGCCGCTGGCCACGCTGCATGCCGCCGATGTGGCCCGTGAACGGGGCCGGCCCCTGATCGGAGTCCAGCGGTGGGACATGTATTCCGGCGCCGGTTACACGCAAGAGCAGGAGTTGGGCTATCTGCCGGGTAAGGAAGCCTTTCTCAAACCCGCCGAGTGGCATAACCGGGTCCCGTTCTTCTGCCGGTTGACTAAGGACGTGAGCTGGGTCAAGCATCCTGCCGAGGCCGGCCCGCTCTGGTTCAACTACCCATTCAGCCAGGAGTTGCTACAGAAGACCATGGATCAGGAGATCCGTTATGCCTATGACGCCGGCATCGATTTCTTCATCTATCACGGGCCGGTCGCGCGACTCACCGATGTCAGCGGCTGGAGTTTACTGAGGAACCTGCACGCCCAGATCTCCAGCCAGATACCCGAGGCCAGGAAGGTGCACTTCGTCTGGGCACTGTATGGGGAGCATGAAGCCATGAAATACACCCGCAGCCGGGTTGCGGCCATGATGGATGAGACGATGGAATACATCAAATTGCCCAACTGGCAGAAGGTGATGGACGCCCGCCCGCTGGTCATGGTGTTCAGACCTGAGAATTTCAAAAAGCAGCTTGAAAATGCGACCGGTGAACAGCAGATGACCGGCACCGAGTTCGTGGATTATATCCGAACACGCGTAAAGGCGGCGGGGCTGAAAAACCCGTACGTTGTGGGCATGGCTATTTCAGCCGGTTTTCAACAGGCGGCCGCCTATAAGAAATGGGGCTATGATGCCTTCATGGACTATGACGGCTCCTATGGCGGAAAGGTAGCCGAAAGAGATCATGGTCCAACTTATGCGGAAGCTACGGACAGCATCATCAACACCTTTGAAAAACAATTTTCTGGAAAAGGACTTCCTTACATCCCCCCCTTCAGCAGTATGCAGTATTGTTTTCCCCGCTCCATTGACAAGGATCATAAGCCCGTGACAACGCGTTATCATTACCAGTGGCCCAAGCAAGGCGACCTGGCGGCCCGGATCAAAGCCGTGGACTACGTCGCGTCCCACCCGAAAGAGTGTGAGGCCCAGGTGTTCAGCATGTACTCCTGGAACGAGTGTTCCGAGGGTGGCGGCTTGATCCCTACCATGGGCAAGCCGCCAGAGTACAAACCCGATACCACCTGGCTGGATGAAGTGGCCGGGGTTTTGGCGGCCTGGAAATATCCCCAGGTGACGAGCCAGTCGAAGGCCTCGCCACCCAAGGGGACAGTATCTGTGACAAAATGAAGAAGGCAACAACCATGAAACACACGATCACACTCCTCGTTGTCCTGGTCCTCGCTGGCGAAGCCAAGCCGGCGGCGACGCCGGATCGCGTCAGCTTCATTGACAACGGCCAGATCAAGGTTGGCGTCAATCAGGATCTCGGCGGTGCCATCACCTGGTTGTCAGCGCCGGGGCACGACAACCTGATCAATAACTGTGATTGGGGCCGGCAGATACAGCTCTCCTTCTATTCTGGGCCGCAACCTTTCGAGCCGAACGGTCAGAAGGCGCATCCGGATTGGAATAACTGGGCCTGGAACCCCATCCAGTCCGGCGACGTCTATCGCAACCGGGCCAAGGTGGTGAAGCTCACCAACACCGGCACCGAGCTACGCCTCACCTGCATCCCCATGCAATGGGCACTGAACAACGTGCCCGGTGACTGCCGTTGCGAGGCGCACTTGGTCCTCGACGGGCCTATGTTGAAGGTTCATTACCGGCTCATCAACCAGCGCGCGGACACGAAGTGGTATGGCGGCTTCCATCAGGAGCTGCCGGCGGTCTACACCGTGACTGGACTCACACGTCTGATGACATATTCAGGTGACACGCCGTTCAGCGGTGGTGCCCTGACCCGCATCACGAATGACTGGAAGCAGAAGTTTCCTTGGACGCGCTACCTCGCCACGGAGGGCTGGGTGGCGGTGGTGGGTGATGACGACTGGGGCATTGGGG
>CAIYYI010000437.1 GCA_903930345.1 uncultured Verrucomicrobiota bacterium | reverse complement strand
TGAGCACCAGGTTGTGGGAGCCGTTGACCAGATAGAAGCCGATGGCCTGACCATCGTGCATGCTCAGGCGTTCATAGATGTTGTTGCTGCCCTGGTTGTCGATGCACTCCGACTGGGTATGCGATTTCATGGTCACCTGGACCCCGGTCACCTCGAAGCCCCGGAAGTGCAGCCAGGAGCCGTTGACCTGGAAGGCGTGGATGCGCGTGCCCTGCGGCTTCACGGCGGAGAAATCGAAAACCGGTTTCTCCCCCTCGTAGGCCCAGTACCGGATGGGTGCGTCGGAACGGCCGCTCTTGTCCATGAGGAACACATAGGACCAGATGCCGGTCCGCTTCGCGATCTGATCGGCCCGGATATGGTAGATGCCGCCGCGGATGTGGATGGTGTCTCCGGGCTGCGCCACCCGCTGGGCCTGCTGCATGCTTTCAAACGGCTGGGTGATGGCGCCGCTCTGGCTGTCCTTGCCGTCCGGCGCGAGGTAATAATCCGCCGCCAGGCCGGCCGAGGCCAGGAAGGCGCCGATCAGGATGAGGCAGATGGCCACCCGGCTGGCAGGCCCTCCGACCTGAACCAGGGCGTTAAAACTGACTGATGGGAATTTGTTTTTTGGCATTGTTCACGCCTTCCGCGTCGTTCGGCCCATGGTACTAACCGCATCGTGCTCAGTAAAGCTCCGCATGGTGCCAGTGTGGCCTGGCTGGCGACAACCAGCAACTTGTCATCAATCTGGCGCGCGGTGGGGTAGGACGCGCCTTTTCATTTCCCTAAGTCCAGCACAGCAGGGTGTTTGGTAAAAATCAGCCCGTGGAGGCGTTCGCGCCCTCCGCAGGCTGAGCGCAAGCGTTGCTGAAGGCGTTTGGTGTTGAACTTGGTTTTGGGGTTGGCCTGGCGTGCCGCGTCCATTGACGGCATTGACAATCTCGCCCCCGCCGTGGCGCAGCTTCTGGCCATCCACAATCACCTGTTGGTCTTGGATCGGCCCTGTCAAAGAAAACGGGGACGGGCGGCAGGGATGCCGCCGATTACGGCAGGCAAAGATGCCTGCCGCTACCGGTGGGGCGTCGCCACGTGGGCCGCATCTGCTGACCCGGTGATCGGGGTTGGGGGTATGGGCTGGGCCGGTTCTCGTAGCGGCAGGCATCCTTGCCTGCCGTAGAACCCGGCTTCCAGCCGGGTGGATTGCGCCCGACGAAACTCGGGCAGGTCCCGGCCCAGCGCCTTCTCCTGCGGAGAAGTCACCAGCCGGACCTGCAATTGTTCCAGAACCCGCTGCTCGTCAGCCGAAAGTTGCGGGCGTTTTGATTTTCCCATCCCCGAAGTGTAAAAAAGTTTTCAGGGAATGTTCCGAAGAAACACGTAACTTCTTCATCCTTACCAGCGATCTGCTTTCAAAAAGCGCGTCCTAGCGGCGGGGGGGGGCGCGAGCCGTGGGGGGTGTTCGGTCAACCGCTCGGGTTCACTTGGTCACGGGCTTTACCTTGCGGGACCACGGGAGATGACGCGGAAGGCGGAACGGCAGGCCAAAAAAGAGACTACGGACCACTGACCACGGACGAAAGCAGGCCAACAAAGCAGAAACTGGGAAAGAAAATGAAGCTACGGGCTCTGGAGAATCTGGGGCTGGATGGGATCCGGGTCGGGGGTTGAAGGGCGCCCGCAGCCAACTACAGCGAACGGAACTTTGGGTTGAACCAGTTTTCTTGTTGCCATGTGCCCCGGGGTGATGCTATCATTGATAGCAAACCTCAGAATTATTGCGATTATGCCACAACTGATCGTCAGACAAATCGAAGAGAAAGTCGTCAGGAAGCTCAAAGAACGAGCCGGCCTGCACGGGGTCTCGACCGAGGAAGAACATCGGCGGATCCTGCGCGAGGCGCTGCTGGGATCGTCCGAAAAAAAGCCGTCGTTCAAGGAGTATCTCCTGCAGATGCCGGAGGTGGGGCCGGATGATTTGTTTGAGCGGAGCCGGGATCTGGGCCGTGAGGTGGTCCTGTGAGCGGCTATCTTCTGGACACCAACGTCGTCACCGAAACTCGCAAGGGCCGGCGGACCAATGCGGGTGTCCTGGCTTGGCTCACCCGGGTGGAGGATTCCGGCCTTTTCTTGAGCG
>CAIYYI010000436.1 GCA_903930345.1 uncultured Verrucomicrobiota bacterium | reverse complement strand
GCCGCCAAGATTGAGGATGCCGGTCTGAAGAGCGCGCACGGCGTGCAGATCAGCGGCAAGGTCGCCCAGTCATTGCAGGAGATTGTGGGCAAAGCCCGGCAAGTGGATGAACTGGCGGCGGAGGTCGCGGCGGCCTCCCAGGAACAGAGCCAGGGGATCGCGCAAGTGAACACCGCCGTCAGCCAGATGGACAAGGTGACCCAGAGCAACGCGGCCAACGCGGAGGAAAGCGCCAGCGCCGCCGAGGAACTCAACGCCCAGGCCGATGCGCTCAAGGACGCCGTGTCCGAGCTGCTGCAACTGGTGGACGGCCAGCAGGCCAACCACAGCGGCATGGCGAAAGCCAGTTCCGTGAAACAGGAGCATAAGGTGCAAAAAATGGCCTCGGCAAAGGTGGCCCAGATGCATGCCCCAGCCCGGCACAACGGCGGCAGCCACCCGGCCCTCGGGGCGGTCAAGGCGCGCCAGACCAGTCCGCTCCCCCTGGAAGGCGACTTCAAGGATTTCTGAGCCGAAAAGCACAGACACACGAGAGCGGGCCACCATGGCCCGCTCTTTTATTAACCAAAAACAGCCACTCAACCAGACAAACGACCGAAAACCCAAACCCTGTGGGGCGAGGCCGTTCCGACTTCCGGATAGGGTTTGCCAACCCTGAACGCCTCCGTGATCATCCCCGCCCTTGAGCAATCACGTGAAAGCTTGCAAAAACGGCCCTCTGGAGCCGCATCACGGCTAACAACAACGATATCGAATGGATAAAATCGCCATCGAATTTGAGCAAAGCCTTCTGGCGATGGACCGTCTGCGGGCCAGATCAATCCTGCAATCCCTCCTGGCCACGCAAAGCGCCACTCCGTTGGTGGAACAGTTGATTGTGCCCGTCTTGGAGAAAATCGGGACCCAGTGGGAGACAGGGAGGCTGGCGCTCTCCCAGGTTTACATGAGCGGACGCATTTGTGAGGAGTTGGTGGATTGGTTGTTACCCCCCGCCGACCCCCAACGAAAAAATCAGCCCAAGATGGCCATCGCCGTCTTGGAGGACTATCATTTGCTGGGCAAACGCCTGGTGTATTCGATGTTGCGGGCCAGCGGGTATGAGGTGACCAATTATGGCCGCACCGACGTGGACAGCCTGGTCAAAAAAACGGTTCAGGACCGGATTGGGGTGCTTTTGATTTCCACCCTGATGTTGAACTCCGCCTTGCGCGTGAAATTGGTCCGGGCCAGGTTGACCGAGGCGGAATTGCCGGTGAAACTGGTGGTCGGCGGTGCTCCGTTCCGATTGGATCCGCAACTTTGGCGGGAAGTGGGGGCCGATGCGACCAGCCCCACGGCTTCAGGCGTCGTCGCTGTCATCCACCAGCTTGCCGGAGGTGCCGTATGAGCATGCCCCCCATGACCTCTCTGCAACGGGTGCTCACCACGCTGGGGCATCAGGAGCCGGATCGGGTGCCATTTTTTCTGCTGGCCACGCTGCACGGGGCCAGGGAGCTTGGGCTCTCCATTCAGGATTACTTTGCCAAACCTGAGCACGTCGCCGAAGGCCAGCTCCGGCTCCGCGCCAAGTATCAGCATGATTGCCTTTACGCCTTTCATTATGCCCCGGTGGAAATCGAGGCCTGGGGCGGGGAGGTGGTCTTTTCCGAGGATGGCCCGCCCAACTCTGGCACCCCCTTTCTGCAGCACCCGGAGGAAATCAGTCGGCTGACCCCTCCCGACGTGGGAACCTCCCCGATCTTGCGCCGGGTGCTGCGCACCCTCGAGCTGTTAAAAGAGCGCTCCCATGGCCAGGCGCTGATCGTGGGCGTGGTCATGTCCCCCTTCTCCCTCCCGGTCATGCAAATGGGTTTTGACCGGTATCTCGATCTCATGCTGGAGCAGCCAGCCTTGTTTGACCGGCTCATGCGGGTCAATGAGGAGTTCTGCGTGGCCTGGGCCAATGCCCAACTGGCGGCCGGTGCCAACGCCATTTGCTACTTCGATCCCGTATCCTCCTCCACGATCATCCCCCCCGGATTGTACGCCAAAACCGGCTTCCCCATCGCCCAGCGCACAATCGCCCGATTCAAAGGCCCGGCGGCGATCCACCTGGCCTCCGGCAACGGGCTCCCCATTCTGGATAACCTGGCCAAAACCGGCGCGGTCGGCGTGGGAGTTTCGGCCCTGGAAGATCTGGCGGCAATCAAGGCTGCGTGTGCCGGAAAAATCACCGTGCTGGGCAATTTGAACGGCGTCACCATGCGCCGCTGGACCCCGTCCGAAGCCGAGTCCGCCGTGAAAGCCGCCCTGGCCGCCGCCGGGCCCGGCGGTGGGTTCATATTGTCAGACAACCACGGTGAAATCCCCTGGCAGGTGCCCGAAGCCACGCTGATGGCCATCTCCGAGGCGGCCCGCCAATGGGGGCGGTATCCCTTGCACTGGGCCAGCGCACATGGCCGCTAAATTTGAGCTGGTCGTCTGTCAGAACCTGGCGGCGGAAGTCCGGGCCATCTTGGTCGGCGAAGCCCTGCCTGAAGCCATCGTGACGGTCCTCCCCGCCCGCTGTCATGGCCCACCCGTCGAAAAAGCCGCCGCCCCGCCCCTCCCAGCCGCCGCCGAATGCGACCCGAGGCCCGCCGTCTGGATCGGCTGCCGCTGCCTGGCTGAGGGTTCTGGCCCCGGTGCCAAAGCGCCACCCAGCCCGCCTGCGCGCCAGTGTTTTGAGTTGTTGGCCGGTCGCGATTTCACGGATGCCCTGGCCCGCCAGGGGGCCTATTTGCTCACGCCCGGCTGGCTGGCCTGCTGGGAGGAGCGCCTGCGCGGCTGGGGCTTTGACCAAGCCACGGCGCGGGAGTTTTTCAGCGAATCCATCAGCCGCTTGGTGCTGTTGGACACCGGCATCAATCCCCAAAGCACCGCCCGGTTGGAGGCTTTCGCCGCCTTCATTCAACGCCCGTTTGAAGTCATTCCCATTGGGCTGGACCATTTGCGCCTGGCGTTGAAGCTTCAATTCGCCCAGTGGCAACTGGCCGACCAGGCCGCCGGATTTGCCTCCCGCTCGCAGGAGGCCAGCCACCGGCTGGCGGATCTCACCATGGTGACGGACATGCTGGGGCGGCTGACCAGCCTGAAGTCTGAAAGCAAGGTGATTGAGGGCATCCTGGAAATTTTCACGATGCTTTGCGCGCCGGCGCACCAGGCTTACCTGCCCATTGGCGCAACCCTCCCGCCAGCCGCCTCAGCCGACTCCACCGTACCCTTGCCGGACCCCACCGATTGCGAACAGCTCCGCACCATGCCGGGGGACTATTCCTGGAGCGATTCCCAGCGTGGTTTCGCCCTGCGCGTGGCGCACGCCGAAGAAACCATGGGGTTTCTCAAACTCGAAGGCTTCGCGTTTCCCCAGCACCGCCAGCATTATCTGAATCTGGCCCTCAATTTGACCAAAGTGTGTGGTTTGGCGATCCACAACGCCCGCATTTACGAACAGCTTCAGCAGAACATCCATGAGTTGGAGTTTGCGCTCGACGTCAATCGGCGCACCCAGGCTGAGTTGGAAACCACCGTGAAACAGCTCCAAACCGCCCTTGCTGATGTCAAGCTGCTCAGCGGCATGATCCCGATCTGCTCCGGCTGCAAAAAAATCCGTGACGATCAGGGCTATTGGAGTCAGGTGGAGTGCTACATCCAGAAACACTCCAAAGCCAGATTCACCCACGGCATGTGCCCGGACTGCACCCGGAAATACTTCCCGGACGTTTGAGGGTCAAGTCCTGACT
Source organism: uncultured Verrucomicrobiota bacterium (assembly GCA_903930345.1). GTDB lineage: Bacteria > Verrucomicrobiota > Verrucomicrobiia > Limisphaerales > CAIYYI01 > CAIYYI01. Next base: position 970 of record CAIYYI010000436.1, on the reverse strand, counting down.
GTCAGTCCACAGCCAAACCGGCGTCCCATTTCTCCAAACCCTCCGATCATCCAAAAACACCCACCCAACAAACCAAACGCTCCAAAGTCCAGAACCCGGTGGGACCTTCAAATCCAACTTCCGCGTTCAGGTGGCCTTCAAATCCGCACTCCGCAATCCACAATCCGCATTGGTGAGAGCCGTCCCCGTCTTTACTTCCGAGTTCCGAGTTCCGCGTTCCGCGTTCAAATCCGCAATCCGCAATCCGCAATCCGCATTGGGGTCCCGTACTCCGCAACATTATACGGAATGTTCTGGCGTTAAGCACGAGGTGCCCCATTGTTAGAGCAGCAATCAGATATCCTTTTTATTCGGAATAATAGCATACACCTTTTCTTATGAAACAGTCTGGCGGCGGGAAAACGGGACAACTGCCCACGGACACAAGCCGCTCTGGATCTGGGTATGCTTGGGGCCTGCTATTGGCGGGCCTGCTCGCTACGGCCCTGGCCACCGCCTATATGAAATCGGACGCGGATGGGGATGCGCAGCGGGAGTTCCATTTCGATTGCAACCACATCCGCAGCAAAATCTTGGCCCGCCTCAGCGCCCACGAACAGATCCTGCGCAGCGGCGCCGCATTTTTTAATCACGCCAGCGGCATCAGCCGCCAGGAATGGTGCCATTTCACCGAGCAGCAGAACGTGGATCAGCAGCTTCCCGGCATTCAGGGCCTTGGCTTCGCCCTGCTGATCCCTCGTGCGGTGCTCCCCCAGCATGTCCGGGAGATCCGCGCGGAAGGCTTCCCGGCCTACGAAGTGCGCCCCCCAGGCGAGCGGGAGGTTTACTCCTCCATCATTTACTTGGAACCATTCACCAACCGCAACCTCCGCGCCTTCGGCTATGACATGCTCAGCGAACCGGTGCGCCGGGCGGCGATGGAGTGGGCCCGGGACCACGATGCTCCCGCCCTTTCGGGTAAAGTCATCCT
>CAIYYI010000435.1 GCA_903930345.1 uncultured Verrucomicrobiota bacterium | reverse complement strand
TCACAAAGATCCGCATGGTCCCCGGGGGCTTGATAAGGGCCAACCGACAGGGCCACGCCGTCTTGATGGTGTCGGGTGGGAAAAACTTGCGGGCAAAAAAACGGTTGGGAATCCAATAACGCCCATCCTCTGAGGGCACAAATAAGGCGGTGGAATAGCCGTAACCTATTGCATGCAAGAATATTTCGAGCGCAAAAAGAAGGCTGATCGGCACTCCGAAAACAAGGCCCAGCTTGAGCATGGGCTGACGCCACCGGCGCAGGTGCCGCTGACTGGCGACTGGCGCAGTATGCGCCGATACTGATGCTCGCTGCTTTGGGGAAGCCGCGATCTGGACTCGCTTTTTAGCCATGTCTGTAGGCTTGCTTGGGTTGCATTTAAACTCTCACATCCGCCTTTAAAAGTCACTGGATTTTTACAAACTTTAGCCGGATCGTTTGCCGGATCGATGGACATCTTGGTTTTACCTGAAAAATCGGGACATGAGAAAGCCATCACTTTTCTGAGTCCGGAAACGCGCATGAATGTGAGGGGTATCTGACGCAATGGAAAGATCGGATTAATATTTCTTGACCTGTTTGGTTTAGGTTTTTAGATTTGCTGATGTCAGAGGTACTTGGACCGAGTGTCAGCAGCCAGGCGAAAAACTGGCCATTAACGATTGGTTCGGCGCGACCTGATGTCGCGCAAGCTGGCGGTTTGGTCACAGTCCCCTGACCGGAGCACGTATGGCCAGTGGCAAAGTGAAGTGGTTCAACAATAAAAAGGGATTTGGGTTCATTGTGCAAGAGGGTGGCAAGGATATATTCGTGCATCACACCTCCATTCTGGGCAATGGCTTCAAGATTCTCCATGAAGGAGAGGATGTCAGCTTTGAACTCATTGACAGCACCAAGGGGCCGAAAGCGGTGAATGTGCAGCGCCCCGCCAATTGAGGGCGGGCATTAATCCTGCTTCCAAGTGGATGCCGGGTTGAGGTGTCGGAACCGCGGGGGGACTCTTTTAATTTGACAGCTTGCGTAGCTGGACTGACGGTCTGTGTCCATGCAGGCAGTTCCGGTCGAGCACCTTTACATTCACGTCCCCTTCTGCTCACACAAATGTGAGTATTGCGCCTTTTATTCCGCTCCGCCCGAGGGCAACGAGGAGATGAACGCCTACGTGCGGGCACTGATCCAGGAGCTGGAAATGATCGCCCCCGATTGCCGTCCCCAAACGATTTTCGTCGGCGGCGGCACCCCCACCCTCCTGACGCCCCGTCATTGGCGGGAGGTGCTGACCGCCATGGATCGGCTGGGCCTGACGGGGGCGAAGGAGTGGACGGTGGAATGCAACCCGGCCACCCTCAACCTGGACAAAGCCCGCCTTCTGAGGGAGTTCGGAATCAACCGCATCTCCATGGGGGTGCAGTCACTGGACGACTCCTTGTTGGAGCGACTGGGGCGCATTCATTCGCGCCAGATGGTGTTTCAATCCTTCGATCTGCTCCGGCAGGCCGGCTTTGAACAAATCAACCTGGACCTGATGTTCGCCATTCCGGGGCAGACCATGGCGATCTGGCAGGCCACGCTGGCGGAGATCGTGCAGCTTCAATGCGAACATCTTTCCAGCTACGAGGTGATTTACGAGGATGACACCCCGCTGTTCGCGCAATTGCAGGCCGGCCAGTTTGCCGTGGATGAGGATCTGGCGTGCGACCAGTACGAGGAACTGATCAACCGGGCTGCGACAGCGGGCTTTGAACAATACGAGGTGGCCAACTTTGCACGGAGCCAACCGCGCCCGCCCGGCCAGCCCCCCACCAGCGCCTGCCGCCACAACCTGAACTACTGGCAGGGCGGGGATTACCATGGGCTGGGTCCCAGCGCCACCGGCTATGTCCGGGGGGTCCGATCCAAGAACTGGTCCAACACCCGTTTATATTGTGAACAGCTTGCCAAAGGCCGGCGGGCGATCGAGTCGAGTGAGGAGTTGCCGCCGCTGCAACGGGCGGGTGAATTGGCGGCGTTTGGCCTGCGGCAGTGTGCCGGCTGGGGGTGGGATGAATTCCAAAAACGCACCGGCCATGATTTGCGCACCGGGTGGCAGACCGAGATGGCTGCCCTGGTCCAGGACGGTTTGGCGGAGATCCTGCCGGACCGCTTCCGCCTGACGCGCCACGGGCTGCGCTTTGCCGACCATGCCGCCGAAATGTTTCTGCGGTGACCCCGGCCACCCATCAGGGGCTCTTGGAACCTGCCAAGCCCTCTGCCTGAACAGTCCGTACCGGATGGAAGATCCGGTGGAGAATTTTCCCCAGGCTCTCATGGGTGAAGGGTTTCTGCAAAAGGTCGCACAGGCCCAGGCTGCGGACATTCTCGCGGTTCCAGGTGGCGCTGAAGCCCGTCATTAATAGTACTGGCATCCCGGGCCGGGTTTCCAGAAGCCTCGCCGCCAAATCAGTTCCGTTCAATTTGGGCATGGTCAAGTCCGTGATCACCAGGTCAAAACTGTCGGGCTGCGCACGGAACAGCTCCAAGGCCTGAAGGGGATCCTCCTGACTGGTGGCCTGGTAGCCGAGGTTTTCCAACATGATTTGCGCCATGTTGCACAGCATGGGTTCGTCATCCACAAACAGAATGCGCTGGCCCTGGCCGCGAAGCAGTTCCAGCGGCGCCGTTTGGGTGGCGAGCGGGGTGTGCTCGTAAACCGGGAAAAAGACCTGGAAGGTCGTGCCCCGGCCGGGCTGACTCTCCACCTGAATGGCACCCTCATGGTCCTTGACTATTCCGTGGATGACCGACAAACCCAAGCCGGTGCCTTTGCCCGGCGCTTTGGTGGTGAAGAACGGGTTGAAAATCCGTTTCAGAACCTCGGTGGTCATGCCCTGGCCGTTGTCCTTGACGGTCAGTCTGACATAAGGTCCTTTGCACAGTTCAGGATTCTGCCGCACCAAAGTCTCATCCACCGTTACGGCCTCCAGGCTGACCTCCAGGCGACCCTGACCTTCCAGCATGGAGTGGACGGCGTTGGTGCAGAGATTCATCACCACCTGGTGCATTTGAATTGTGTTGGCCAGCACACCGGGGGCGTCATCCTGGATCCGGGGCAGGATCTCAATGGTGGGCGGCAAGGTGGGACGCATCAGTTTGAGGGCCTCCCTGATGACCGGCTGCAATTGGAGCGGTTTCCGTTCCTCCGGATGTTGCCGTCCGAAAGTGAGGATCTGGCGGATCAGTTCCTTGGCTGACTGGGAAGCCAGCACCACGGACTTGAGATGCTCTTGGGTCGTGGCTTTGTTCTCGCCCAGGTCTTTCAAAGCAAGCTCGGTGTAGCCCAGAATGGATCCCAACAGGTGATTGAAGTCGTGGGCAATCCCCCCGGCCAGTGTGCCGATGGCCTCCATTTTGAGCGCCTGACGCAATTTCCCCTCCAGGTGCGTCTTGATCATCTCATCATTTTTCCGGTCGGTGATGTCCTCTTCAATCGCCAGAAAATGGGTGACCTCCCCTGCGGGACTGAAAATGGGCGAAAGGGTTGCAGCCACCCAGAAGAGCGCGCCGGATTTATTGCGGTTGTGCAATTGGCCGCGCCACTCGCGCCCGCTTTTGAGTGACTGCCACAGCTCCTGGTACAGGCCCGCCGGGGCTTCGCCGGATTTTAACAGGCGCGGATTCTGGCCGGCCACCTCCTCGGCGGTGTACCCGGTCAACTGCACAAACTTCGGGTTGACATATTCGATGCGGCCTTCGGTGTCAGTGATGACGACCGCCACCGGGCTTTGCTCGATGGCACAGGACAACTTGCGCAGTTGCTGTTCGATCTGTTTGCGATCGGTGATGTCGCGCGCCACCGTCACAATGCGTCCCGGCTGGCCGAACTCCCCGAGCACATAACTACCCAACGATTCGATATGGCGGAGCCGTCCATCCTGCAACAGAAACCGGAACTCCAATCGCTGGCCTTTCCGTTCGCAAAGGCTTTTCTGGAAAACCTCCTTGACCCGCTGACGGTCATCAGGGTGAATCTCCTTGAAAGCATCGGTGCCAGGCAACCGGTCGGGATTGCCGAGGAGGCCCCAATACGAGGCGCTGTTGTAAAGCCGCTTGCCATTCGTGTCGGTCACAGCGATCAGGTCGGTCACGTTGTTGGTGATGAGATTCCACATCTCCTGGGACTTGCGCAGGGTCGCCTCCGCCACCCTGCGTTCGGCAACCGCCGCCGCCAACATCAAATTGGTGAAGGACAAAATGGCCAGGTAACTACCGATCAACAACACACTCCCCTGCTCGGTGGCCGCCACAAACGGGCCACGCCCCGCCAGCAGGGCATGAATGGAAAGGGTCGCCACCAGCAGCGTGCCGGTTGCCGCCCCACGCAGGCCAAAACGCACGGATGCCCAAGCCAGGAAGGGATACGGCAACAAGGCCATCGGATAGTTTTGCACGCCATAGGCAAACCACGATTGGAAGGAAATCCAGGTGCCCGCCACCAAACCCGCGGCGCAAACCAGCGCTTCAAGCCACCGTACCCAAGACCATTTTCCCCATGCAGGTGAGGCCCAGCACAGGAAGAATGGAGTGATCACCAGCCCGGCCATGGCATTGGGCACCCACCAGGCCAGACTCGCGGGAAACAGTTCGACCCATCCCCCCGTGCCCGAATAAACCTCTGCCACCCCCTGAAATAGCGCGGTCAACATGGCCCCGAAAAAACAGGCCAGCCCTGCCAGCCCGGCCACGTCCTGAATCCGCCCCAGGCTTTTGTCGAAATGCACGAACCGCTCGAGCAAATACACCCCCAGCAACGCGCCCACGGTGTTGCCCAGCATCACACCCAGCGTCAGCACGCCCAGCGGCAAGCCATTCAAAAATGCGTAAAACAGGCTCCCCAAGGCAATCCCGAAAGCGTATCTTTTCCCGTACAGCAACAGCGCTGCCAAGCCAATCCCAAAGGGGGGCCAGACCAATTCATATTTGCCGGATCCAAACAACGCCGCCTTGCCCAGCAATCCGCCCAGAAAATACAGCGCCGTCAGCAAAACAACATGCGTGAACAGGGTCGTCCGCTTTTGTTTTTGTTCCGGTGTCATAGCTGACCAAACCGACTGCTATTGGTTTGCCTGTTGGCCGTCATCGTCGCAATCCGGTTGAAGCGCATTGCTTTCGGCCTAAACGAGCTACTCCATGCTGTTGCCGGGATGGTGAAAAGTCAATTTTTATACCTCGCCCACGAATCGTATTTTGATCAGGCAGGCAATATTCTCGGACGGAGGCCGGATAGATCCGCCTTTCTTCCGGCGTTTTCAGCTCCCTTATCAGTGCGTCAAAATCTGCTCCCAGCCGTGACCGCTCCGGAAGTTGCACACGGTGAACCGTCCCAGGCTGCAGGGTGCCCTTGGGTCCGGCTTTCCACTATTCCGACCGGCCCGGATTGACGCCAAGGGATGGTCCGCAGCACGTGGTTGCGCTGCGGGCCATCCCCATTCACTTCCGGCCACCGCTTGCTCCGTCACTTGCGCCCAGCGGTCACATCGGGCTCGGGCGTCGTCAGCATGTCGTAGAATTTCACGAAGTTGTCCCGCTCGGGCGAATCCCGGAAGGCGATCGCCACCCGGGGATGCTCGTTGAGCATGCCGGTGATCATGTAAGGGATGATGTAACCCCACTCGATCTTTTCCCGCAGCGGCAGGTAATGGGACTGGATCAACTCCAACACGGGCCGCAGGTGGTATTTGGGGTTCTGCAGAAAGGTCAGCAGCAGCTCCAGGCAGCAGTTGCCCGGGCCGCGGCCGATGCCATAGACCGAGGCGTCCAGCATGGTGGCCCCGTTGATGATGGCCTGGATCGTGTTGCTGAAGGCCAACTGCCGGTTGTTGTGGGTGTGGATACCGATCATTTTGTCCGGCAGCGCCACCCGGTATTTGTTGACGAGGAAGGTGACGTCCTCGCTGGACATCGCCCCGTAGGAATCGACGACATAGACGGACGGGATCTTGGTCTTGCTCAAATCATTCAGGGCCTCATCAATCTCCCGCTCAATGTTGGTGGAGACCGCCATGATGTTGATCGTGGTCTCGTATCCCTTGTCCATGATCATGTTGGCCAGGGCAATGGCCTTGTCCACCTCGCGCATGTAGCAGGCGACCCGGATCATATCGAAGGGGGATTGGTCCACGGGAACGATGTCCTTTTCCTCGACGCGTCCGATGTCCACCATGCAGGCCAGCTTGGTGACGGGTTCAATGCCGTCCACCACCCGGCGGATATCGTCATCGGCGCAAAACCGCCATTTGCCGAACTTTTCGGGATCAAACTGGCTTTTGGAGGCTTTGTAGCCGATCTCCATGTAATCCACACCCGCAGCACAATCAGCCTGGTAATTGGCCCGCACGAATTCGTCGGAGAACTGCCATTGGTTGATGAGCCCGCCATCGCGGATGGAGCAGTCCAGCACCCGAATTTCCGGTTTAAACATAAAATGGTTGTTGGTTGTTTGCGTAATCAAGGCCGCCAAGTGTTACAAGACCATCCAGCGGTGTTAAACGCAGTATGTGATGTTATGTATAAACGTCAATTATTAATGGAAGCCCCCCAGCACGCCAAAGCCACCCATATTGCCACTTGCACCAATGAATAGGCAGGTTACATTCACGCCGGGCTGCATGCACCTGACCGGTGGTGGTCACCGGATCGGCGGAATGATTGAATTTCAGGCAATCCCTTGCAAGCCGTCCATTTGTCCTTGGTTTAGGACTCTCTTTAATGCGCAAACCATCGTTAGTGGTCATTTTTTTGACCGTATTCATTGATTTGGTGGGGTTTGGAATCGTCCTCCCCCTCATGCCACGCTACATTGAGCGGTTTGGGGGTGCCGGGGTGGTGATCGGGTTGATCATCGGCTCGTTTTCGCTGATGCAGTTCCTGTTTGCCCCGGTTTGGGGGCGGCTGTCCGACCGGATCGGGCGGCGTCCAGTGCTGTTGCTGAGCAACGGCGGTTCAGCGGTGGCCTACGGGCTGTTTGCGCTGGCCGCCTGGCAAGGGGGCACCTCCGGACTGCTCCTGCTGCTAGCCTCGCGTGTTTTTGCCGGCATCTGCGGAGCCAACATCTCCGTGGCCTCCGCCTACATCGCGGACATCACCCCGCCGGAAAAGCGATCCAAAAGCATGAGCATCATTGGGTTGTCTTTTGGGCTTGGTTTCATTTTCGGACCCGCCATCGGGGCGTTTAGCGCATCCAAACTGGGGCTGACCGGCCCCGGGTGGATCGCCTGCGGCCTGTGTACGGTCAACTTTCTGCTGACTTGGGTGATCCTCGTCGAAAGCCGGAAACCGGGAGGGCAACACGCCGAGGTGCGTCCCCGTCTGCGGCAATGGAGCCACACGCTCAGCCATCCGATGCTCGGCAAACTGATCGCGCTGTACACGCTGGCCACCCTCTGTTTCACGGCCTTTGAAACCGTGCTGCCGCTGGTGCTGGCCGCCCATTTCCACTACGACGAGAAAAACATGGGGTACCTGTTCACATTCTGCGGAGTGGTGGCGGCCATTACCCAAGGTGGCCTGATCCGGATGCTCATCAAACGGCTGGGTGACCACAAATTGATCGCCTTCAGTCTGGTGGCGACGGCCGCCAGCCTGTTTCTGATGCCGCTGGTGGCCACAATGACCGGATTGCTGTTGGTGCTGGCCCTGTTCTCGGCGGCCTCCAACGTCAACCGCACCCCAACGATGGGGCAAATCTCCCTGCATGCGCCGGAGCACGAGCAAGGGGCGACGCAGGGGGTGGCGCAAAGCGCGGGCACCCTGGCGCGCTGCGTGGGGCCTCCCATCGCCACCGCCGCGTACGCCCTGCATGATCATCTGACCTTTTTCCTGATGGCGGGAATTTCCCTGGCGGCCGGGGTGCTGGCCTGGTGCTGGCTGGTGCGGGCAAACCGGGGGGAAACCTCCGGTCACACCGGTGCGGCACCTCAGTAAACCCGGCGCAGGTTCGAGGGCAGGATGTTCAACTCCGCGCGGTATTTGGCCACCGTGCGGCGGGCGATCATGATCCCCTGCTCCTTCAGCATGGAGACCACCTGATCATCGGAGAGCGGTTTGCGGGTGTCCTCGGTACCGAAGATTTCCGCGATTTTATCCTTCACCGTCTTGTTGGAAACCCCCTCGCCGGAACTGGTCTGGATGCCCGAGGTGAAAAAGTAGCGCATCTCAAACACCCCCTGCGGAGTGTCCATGTACTTGGCGGAAACCGTGCGGCTGACAGTGGTCTCGTGAACCCCCACCGCCTCGGCCACCTGCACCATGGTCAACGGCTTGAGGAAAGCCACCCCTTTTTCCATGAAATCCCGCTGCCGGTTGACGATCTCGCGCGCGATGCTGATGATGGTCTGCTGCCGGTGGTGGATGCTTTTGATGAAAAACTTGCCCGCGTTGATTTTGTTGCGGATGTAATCGCGGTCCTCGTTGGAAATATCCGACCGCGACATCAGGTCTTTGTACGTGTTGCTGATGCGCAGATGGGGGACATGGTCGTGGTTGGTGGTGATGGTGTATTCATCCCCCACTTTCTGCACAAACACCTCCGGCACGATATACTGCAAACTGTTGTCCGGCAGGAACGCCCGACCGGGCCGGGGCTCCAGGTGGCTGATGCGCTCCGCCGCCTCCTGCACCTCCGTGACCCCCAGGTCGAGGTGGCGGGCGATATCCGGAAACTTGCGTTTGCCCAACTGCTCCATGAACTCATTCAGGATGCGGTATTCCAGGCTTTCCTTGCGCCCTACTCGATCCAATTGGAGCATGAGACACTCGCGCAAATCGCGTGCCCCCACCCCGGGCGGGTGGAAAGTTTGGATCACCGTGAGTACCTCGGCGATTTTATCGAGCTGGATGTTGGTGGAAAAGGACAGTTCATCCAGCGAGGCCTTCAGGTAGCCGTAATCATCAATGTTGCCGATGATCATCTCCGCTATGGGACGCTGCTCGGGGGTGATTTCCGACAACCCCACCTGCTCGATCAAGTGTTCCTGCAGAGAGGTGCCCACCTCAATGGAATTAAGCAGGTAACTCCGCTTTTCCTCTTCCTCCTCGGATCCTCGCAAAGGGATGTTCGTCTGGCTGAAATGGTCCCGCCATTCCTGATCCATCTGCACCAGGCGGTTGAACTCGGCCTGAAAATCATCCACCGGCTCCCGATCTGATTTTTCCGTGGCCGGATCAAATTTCAAATCCGCCGGTGGCTCGGCCGGATCCAGTGCCCGCTCCTCATCGCTGGGGCCTTTGTCCGCCTGCTCGGCGTCCTGACTGGCGATCTCCTCTAGGATCGGGTTTTGTTGGAGCTCCTGCTCGATCAAGGCCTTCAGCTCCAAGGCAGGCGCTTGCAGCAGTGCCAATGACTGCTGCATCTGCGGCGCCAGCACCTGGGCCAGCGACATCTTCTGCGACAAATATATGCCTTGCGCCATTGCCCCTATGATAGTGTGCGGCGGTTCGAGGCTCAAGCAGAACTTGGCATGCATGCTGCTAAAAAGAATCGTCGGCCAGCCCTTCTTTGAGCTGGACTTCGTCCGGGTCCACCCGCTAACACTGCGTTGATTTCAACGCTTCGAAACACCATGAGCCTACCCTCTGACCTGCTCGTCCGCCAAGTGGCCCTGCACTGGCTGCCCATTGCCACGCGGGTGCCGCTGAAATTTGGCACTGAAACACTGACCCACGTGACCTGCGCACGGGTGCGCATCCAGGCGCAGAACCGGCGCGGGGACATCGCCGAGGGCTGGGGGGAAACGCCGCTGAGTGTGCAATGGGTCTGGCCGTCCGCCTCCCCCTACGAACACCGCCACCAGCGGTTGAAAGCCTTCACCGAGAAACTGGCCCGGGTCTGGGCCGGCTTCACCGAGACAGGCCATGCGTTGGAGGTCGGGCACGCTTTCCAAGCAGACGTGCTGCCCGGTTTGCTGGCGGAGGAGAATCTGGCCCACCCGGAGCATCCCCTGCCGTGGCTGGCAGCCTTGGTGGCCTGCTCCGCCTTTGACCTGGCCCTGCACGATGTTTTTGGACAACTGGCCCGTCGGCCGGTTTACGAAACCTACACCCGCGACTGGTTGAATCATGATTTGAGCCATTATCTGGAACCGGTCGATCCGGGGTCCGGTTTTGCCGGGCAATATCCGGCGGATTACCTGCGCCCCACCAGGGCAACCCGTCTCCGCGCCTGGCACCTCGTGGGGGGATTGGACCCGGTGGCGGCGGATGAACTGACCGGCCGGGAACCGCAGGATGGCTATCCGGTGTTGCTATCCGACTGGATTCAGCGGGACGGTCTCAAATGCCTGAAAATCAAATTGCGCGGCAATGATGCCCACTGGGATCACACCCGGATGATTCGGGTGGGCGGCCTGGCGGTGGAACTCGGGGTGGAATGGCTGACGGCCGATTTCAACTGCACGGTCACCGACCCCGAATACGTGAACGCCATTCTGGACCGACTGCGCTACGAGCAGCCGCGCCTTTACGGAATGATTCTCTATGTGGAACAGCCATTCCCCTACGAGCTGGTGGAACACCCGATCGATGTCCACAGCGTGGCGGCGCGCAAACCGCTGTTTTTGGATGAAAGCGCCCATGATTGGCGCATGGTGCGGCGGGGGCGGGAGCTGGGGTGGACCGGCGTGGCCCTCAAGACCTGCAAGACCCAGACCGGGGCGCTGCTTTCCGCCTGCTGGGCACGGAAACACGGGATGACCCTCATGGTGCAGGATCTGACCAACCCCATGCTGGCGCAAATCCCGCATGTGCAACTGGCGGCCCAGGTCGGCACCATCATGGGGGTGGAGACCAATGGCATGCAATTTTACCCGGAAGCCTCCCGACCGGAGGCCAAGGTGCATCCCGGGCTTTACCAGCGCCGCCACGGCGAACTGGACCTCAGCTCCCTGCGCGGTCCCGGCTTCGGCTATCGCCTGGAGGAAATCACCCGGGAACTGCCCCCGCCTGTGGTTCAGGCCGGAACCTGATCCAGCCCGCGCCGGGCCAATTCCCGGAGGGTCCAGTGGTACTCCGCCGCCAATTGGTCCACCACCGCGCGGGTTTTGAGGGAGGAGGGCATGACTTCCCAAGTATAGGTTTCCATTTCCAAATGCTGACACAGACTTGGGTTTTCGCCCAACACATCCAACACACCCCGCACGTGATCGGCAGTGGTGAGCCACCCCTCCCGGGGTTCGGCGTGCAGGGGGATGTGATAATGGATGCGCCACTCGGTTTCATCGGCAGCCACCGGACGGGCCAGGCACTCCGGCAAATCCAGAAAACGGTGAAAATCCCCGGCGGCAGTGCGCGCCACCACCTGATGGAGATAGACCGGGTCTGAAAAACCGGCCAACTCTTGGCGCACCTCCGGAGTCGGCTGCACCCGCAGGGCATTGCTGAGGTGGATTTTGCTGATCCGGATGCCCTGCCCGGCCAACCGCCCCAAGGCGGATGGCGCGGTTTCATACTGGATGGCCAGGTGGCAACAATCATAATTGATACCCAGCCGTTGGTGCCACCGGTCATCACCCGGCCGGTCAGCCGCAAATCGCCCGAAGAAATCCAGCACTTCGGTCGTGTTCTCCAAGTGGCAGCCTGGCTCCGGCTCCAGCCCCAGATGAAAATCCCGGCCGGTTTCCTCGGCGAGTTGCGATAGAAAATCCACGCAGTCCCACAGGTTTTTGCGGGCGGTTTTTTCGGCAGCGGGATCGGCCATCCAAGCTTTGAAAGAAACCGGCACGGTGCTGACGCTGGCGGCCAGATGGGACGGGGTGATCTCGCGCAGGATGCCGAACAGCAACCGGGTGTACTCCAACCGCTCGGGCCGGGTCCAATCCGGATGGTACACCTGCTCTTTCACACGGGTGCCATGAAAAGGTCCGAAGGGAAAACCATTCACGGTGAAAACGTAACAGTTCTCCCGCCCCAGCCACTGGCGGAAGGCGGCGAGCACCGGGGGGGAAGCCAGCTCACGCGCCGCCGCAAAACCGAGCCGCAAGCCGATGGCGTAAGGCCGACCGGCCGCCACGCGATCCCTCACCGCCAAGGTGTGCTGGCAGAGCGCCGCAAAGATGTCTGCCCAAGCCTCGCCCCGATGGATGTTCGTGCAATAGGCGAGGTGCTGGCCATGGGCAATCTTCATGGATTGGCGGAGGGTGCCTCAAGGACGTCGAAGAACGCGTCACCCCATTCCTTGAGCCAAGCATTGAGAGGGTCGCGTTTGGACAAATTGGTCCGGTCATCATTCCAGACTTCCCCCGCCCTTCTGACAGCCGCAGTCCTCAGAGGATCACGCAGGCGGGCGAGCCACTTTTCGGTCGTCTTGGCATCGCCGTAGCGGAAAACCAGGTTGATGAAATCTGCCGTGTTGGTGTCGTGATACACCGGTACGAACGGCTGGCCGTCGCCACCCGGGACAGGGCCTTGAATTCGCAGCCAATGATGGCCGGTTTCCTGGGCCAGGTTGAAAGCCACCAAAACCTCGGTCATGGTGGTGTCCTGCATCTTGGCCTTATGCCGGAGTGCCTGCATCGTGCCGGGCACACGATTTTCCTGCACGTCGCGGGTGCGCCCGCAAACGGGACAAATCTGGGAATAGGCGGCCTCGCCAAACAACCACGCGGAACCCACTGTCAGACCCGCCAGGACGAGCAGGGACACACCGCTAAGGGCGATGATTTTCGTTTTGGTTTTCATGCTTCTTCGCTTCCGCAGGGGGCCAAACCAAGATCAGCGATCACTGGCGGGCGGGGTGAATTTGCCGCATTGGCCCAAAAAGGCAACCGGATTGCCAAAAACCACCTGGTCGATCTCCGCCGGGGTGAAACCGCGCGCGCGCATTTCCTGGGCGGCATAGGCGACCGCCAACGGTTGGCTGACACCCCAGTCGCAGGCGCTGTTCAGCCACAGGCGCTCGTGTCCGTGGCATTCCAGGATGTCAATCGCCCGGCTGAAGCTGCATTTGGTTTCCGGATACAGCGTCATCCCGGCCCAAAAGCCGGCCTCCAGCACCATTTCGACCGTGTGCTCCTCAACGTGATCGATGATGACCCGTTCCGGCTTGATGCGCGGATGGTTTTTCAAAGCATCCAGCGTCAGCCGGGTGCCCTTCAGCTTATCCTCCAGATGGGGGGTGTGAACGAGGATGAGTTGGTCATGGCGGGCGGCCAGGTCAATGTGCATTTCCAGAACCCGCAGCTCATTGCGGCTATTCTTATTCAGCCCGATTTCACCAATCCCCAGCACGTTGGGCCGGGACAGGAATTCGGGAATCAGGGCCAGCACCTCCTCCGCCAGCTTCACATCCTCGGATTCCTTGGGGTTGATGCACAGCCAACTGTAGTGGGCGAGGCCGAACCGGGCCGCCCGCCGGGGCTCATGTTCGGTGAGCTGGCGGAAATAGTCATGAAAACCGTCCGCTGAGCCACGGTCGAAGCCCGCCCAGAAAGCCGGTTCACACACCGCCTGGCAACCGGCGGTGACCATGCTCACATAGTCATCGGTCACCCGGCTGACCATGTGCGCGTGCGGTTCGATGTAACGCATGGATGCTCCTTGGGAATTCAGGCGGCTTTGCCAGACTTGCGGCCCGCCCAGGCGCCGCAGGCGGATTTCCCCTCGGCCTTGGGAGCCGGGGCAACCGTGGGATCGGTAAAGGCAAGCAAGACCCGTTTGGCGCGGTCGGGTTGACGACCGCGCAAAACGGTCATGGCGCGCCGGAAAGCCTTCAGGCGAAAGTCATCCGCCCCGCCGGCCCGCTGCACCCGGTCCAGAAACGCGCCGATTTCCACCAGCCTATGCCGGGCGCCCAAAAAGTACTGGTCCAGCACCTGCTGGCGGGTAAGCCGTTGGTGTTTAATGGTCTTTGCCATGTTCAAAGTTCGACGCAGCATAGGCGGGAATTGATCAAAAGGAAACCGCAAAATGTTTGCGGGATTTGACGAATGGCGGGGTATGAAGGATCGGTGTAAACAGTGGGGATGAGGGCGGCGGTTGTTTTCCTGGCATTTGCCCCTGATTCAGTGGATTTTTTTCCTGGCTGGCGCCCCCTGATCGGTTTGGAATTTATGCGAACTTCAAAAACACGTTTTCGTTGGCCGATCCCCCCCCTGGGACTGGCCCTGCTGGTGCTGGCGGGTGGTTGCCTGGGCAAGCCCCAGCGATCCGAAACGCTCGCACGCCAGCAGCTCAACGCCGTCACCACGGTTTACCAATCGCCCAATCTCAGCAACAGCCTGCCGGTCCTGACAGAATCCTCCCACCTGGAAGACTTTCTACAAACCGCCATGTTCCGGCAACCGGCCGTGGCGGCGGCCTACTTCGATTGGGCGGCGAGCGTGGAACGTATCACTGTGGAGCGATCTCTGGCGGATCCGCGTCTGACCTTCCAGGCGGATGTGCAAAGCGTGATCATGGCGCTCATGCCCGGGCTGATGGTGGATCTGCCCGGCCCCGGGAAGCTCAAGGCACGCGCCGACCAGGCCTCGGCCGAGAGCCGGGCAAAGTATTACGCGTTTGAAGTGGCGCTACTGGAAGCCGCCTTCCAGGTCAAGAAAGCCTATCACCAGCTGCATTTTCTGGAGGCCAAATTGAAGGTCAGCCAACAGACCTTCAGGCTGCTGGAAGATCTGGAGGCCGTCATCCGCATCCAGGTGGAGGCCGGGCGGCGCAATCTGCAGGATGTCCTGCGCATCCAGATCGAGCGCGACCGCCTGCAAAATGAAATCCAGAACCTGGAAGACGCGCGCGAACCGCTGCGCGCCCGGTTCAAAGCCAGCCTGGGCCTGCACCCGGAGCAGACCGATCCGCCCGTGCCGGCCCGATTCGAGAGCACACCCCTGAACCTGGATTCCGCCGCCATCCTGGCCCGTTCACGCAAGAACAATCCCCGCCTCAAAGCGATGGAAAGCGAAATTCACATGGCCGAAACCGCCTATGTGCTGGCCCGGAAAGGCCGGATCCCCGATTTCGGCATCGGCTTGGAGATCAACCCCTACGTCGCCCCGGCGGTGCTGAGCCCGCAAGGCAGTGTCACTCTGCCCATCTGGCGGGACAAAATCGCCGCCGAGATCAAGGGGGTGCAACTGCGCAAATCGGGGGCGGAGGCACGGCTCAGCAACGAGCAGATCCAACTGGCCGTCGAACTGGCGGAACGCCAGTTCGAGATGCGGGAGAGCGAGCGCATGGTGAAGCTGGTCACGGAGCAACTGCTGCCCAAGGCGCGGGAATCCCTGAGCGCCGCGCAGACCGGCTACCAGTCGGGCCGGGTGGATTTCCTGGACCTGCTGGATGCCCAGCGAACCCTGTTGGAATTTCAAATGTCCGCCATTGACGCGCAAACCCGCCGGGAACTGGCGCTGGCGGAAGTGAGCCTGCTGCTGACCGGCACGTTCCCGGAGCACGCCCCCATTCTGCCCCCACCGCCCTTGAAACCCTGATTTCCCCATGAAAAAAACCTTACTGATCCCCTTCGCCCTGGCCCTGCTCTTGCTGATGGTCCCCGGCTGCAATCCTTCCGGAGACGGGCAAGACGGCACCAAGGCCAAACAGCGATACCACTGCCCGATGCACCCCACCTACATTGCCGACCGGATGGGCGATTGCCCCATCTGCGGCATGAAACTGGTGCTGATCAAGGAGGACAAGCCGGCTGCCAAACCGGCGGCAGCGGCCGAAGATGGCAAGATTGCCCAGGTCAAACCGGGGCAGTTCTACTGCCCGATGGGGGCGGAGGAGGTCAAGGACCAGCCGGGCAAATGTAGCCTATGCGGCATGTCGCTGGTGGAGAAGAAAGCCGCGCCCGCCGAGCCGGAAACGCCTGCCCCCGTGCCCGGTCGCATCAGCATCAGCCTTTCGGCGGACAAGCGGCAGATGATCGGCCTGGCCCTGGCCAAGGTTGAACGTCGCCACCTCACCAACACCGTGCGCACCACTGCGGTGGTGATGCACGATGAGACCCGCTACGCCCGCATCGCCCCGCGCTTTGGCGGCTGGGTGCGCAAGCTGCAGGTCAACTTCACCGGCGCATCGGTGGAGAAGGGCCAGCCACTATTCACAGTCTATAGCCCAGAACTCTTTGCGACGGAGAGCGAGTATCTGATCGCCTGGCGCAGTCTCCAGCAGTTGAAAGCAGACGCCTCCCTGGACCAGCGGACCACCACCACGAACCTGTTGCGCTCCACGCGCCGCCGGTTGGAACTGTGGGAGGTGGACGCGGCCGAGATCCGCGACCTTGAACAACGCGGTCTGGCCAATGACGAAATGGTTTTCCGGTCCCCGATTGCGGGCCACATCGTGGCCAAGGTGGCGGTGGAGGGCAAATCGTTCATGGCGGGCGAATCGCTCTACGATGTGGCGGATCTTTCGCATCTGTGGCTGGACGCCTGGGTCTTCGAGTCGGATCTGCCCCTGATGAAAGCGGGCCTGCAGGCCACGGTGACCTTCCCCTACCTGGGCAACCAGACCTTCACGGCACCGATCACCTTCCTCTACCCGCACATTGATCCCCAGACGCGGCGCGGCCGCGTGCGGCTGGAGCTGGACAACCCGGAGCACCTGCTGCGTCCGGACATGTGGGCCAGCGTCGGCATCCAGATTCCGCGTGGCGAGAAACTGGTCATCCCCGCCAGCTCCGTGATTGACACCGGCCAGCGTTTCATCGCCTTCGTGGATGGCGAGGACGGACACCTGCAACCGCGCGAACTGAAGATTGGCTTTAAGACCGACGACTATTACGAGGTGATCGGGGGAGTGAAGGAAGGCGAACGCGTGGTGACGCGCGCCCTGTTCCTGGTGGATTCGGAAAGCCAGCTCAAGGCCGCGATTGCCGGCATGGGTGAGGCCGGTGAACATAAACACTAAACCTCCCCCACCCCATGTCTGAAACTGTCGCACCCGTGCCGCACAAGGAGGCCCTCATTGAGCGCATCATCGAATGGAGCGCCCGTAACAAGTTCATGGTCTTCATGCTGGTTGGGGCGCTGACCCTGGGCGGCATATTCTGCCTGCGCAACACCCCGCTGGACGCCATCCCGGACCTGACCGATGTGCAGGTGATCGTCTTCAGCCAATGGGAGGGGCGCAGCCCAAACCTGGTGGAGGACCAGATCACCTACCCCATTGTCACCAAGCTCATCAGCGCCCCCAACGTCCGCACCGTGCGCGGCTACTCTTTCTTCGGCTACTCGTTCGTGTATGTGATCTTCAAGGATGGCACGGATATCTACTGGGCGAGATCCCGCGTCCTGGAATACATGCAGGGGCTGGCCGGCAACCTGCCGCCGGGCGTCACCCCCACGCTCGGACCGGACGCCACCGGGGTCGGCTGGGGTTTCCAATACGCCCTGGTGGACAAGAGCGGCAAGCGCGACCTGGCGGAGCTGCGCTCATTCCAGCAATGGCACCTGCGCTATTGGATCCAAAGCGTGGAAGGCGTTGCGGAAGTCGCCACCATCGGGGGCTTTGAAAAGCAGTACCAGGTGGAAATAGACCCGGACAAACTGCTGGCCTACAACGTCCCCATCAGCCGGGTCGTCGCCGCGATCCGCAGCGCGAACAACGACGTGGGCGGACGCGAGCTGGAGCGGAACGGCACCACCTACCTGGTGCGCGGCAAGGGCTACATCACCTCGCTGGACGATCTCCGTTTGGTGGTGGTGGGGGCCGACGCGCGGGGCACGCCGGTGCTGCTGAAGGATGTGGCCCGCAACGTCGCCTTCGGCCCGGAGATGCGGCGCGGCGCCGCAGACTTCAACGGCGAGGGGGAAACCACCGGCGGCATCGTGGTGGTGCGCTTCGGCCAGAACGTGCTCCAGGTCATCGAACGTATCAAGGCGAAGCTGGAGGAGGTCAAACCGTCGCTGCCGGAGGGGGTGGAGATTGTCACCACCTACGACCGCTCCGACCTCATCAACCGCTCCATCCAGACGCTGACCCGGACGATCATTGAGGAATCCATCATCGTCTCCATCATCGTCATCGTGTTCCTGCTGGACTTCGGCGGCGCGGCGCGGGCCATCGTGACGCTGCCCATCGCGGTGGCGCTGGCCTTCATCCCGATGTACTTCATGGGTCTGACCGCCAACATCATGTCGCTGGCGGGCATCGCCATCGCCATCGGCGCGCTGTGCGACGAGGCCGTGGTGATGGTGGAGAACGTCCACAAGCACCTAGAGCACGCCCCGCCGGGCCTGAACCGCAAGGAAAAGCAGGAGGTCATCATCAAGGCCTGCAAGCAGCTCGGCAAGCCGCTCTTCTTCGCCCTGCTGGTCATCACCGTGAGCTTCCTGCCCGTGTTCACGCTGGAATCGCAGGAGGGGCGCCTGTTCAAGCCGCTGGCCTTCACCAAGACCTTCACGATGGCTTGGGCCGCGTTTTTGTCGGTCACCATCGGTCCCGCCCTCATCGTGCTGATGACCGGGGCCAAGGTCATCCCCGAACACAAACACCCGATCAGCCGCCTGCTCCACAAGATCTATTACCCATGGGTCAGCATGCTGATGACGCGGCGGTTCCTGTCCATCCTCATTGCGGTGGCGGCGGTGGCCTCCTCCTACCCCATCTACAAAAAGCTCGGCTCGGAATTCATGCCGCCGCTCAACGAGGGCACCATTCTCTACATGCCGGCCTCGCTGCCCACCATGTCGGTCACCGAGGCCACCCGGGTGATGCAGATCCAGGACCGGATACTCAAGCAGTTCCCCGAGGTGCTCACGGTCCACGGCAAGGCGGGCCGTTCGGAAACCGCCACCGATCCGGCACCCATGGAGATGTTCGAAACAGTGGTGCAGTTGAGGCCCGAAAAGGAGTGGCGCCAGGTGGATCACCCGCGCTGGTATTCCTCCTGGGCCCCCACCTGGACGCAGAAAGGCCTGCGCAGGATCTGGCCCGACCGCCGGCCCCTGAGCTGGGACGAGCTGATCACGGAAATGGATGAGGCCCTGCAAATCCCCGGCCAGGTCAACGCCTGGACCATGCCGATCAAGGGGCGCATAGACATGCTCACCACCGGCATCCGCACGCCGATCGGCATCAAGATTTTCGGCCCCGACCTGGACCAGGTCGCCAAGCTGGGCGAGCACCTGGAATCCGTCATCCGCGGAATCCCTGGCACCCGCAGCGTGTTCGCCGAACGCACCACCGGCGGCTACTACCTGGACATCACGCCCAACCGCGCGGAGATCGCCCGCTATGGGCTGAATGTCGAGGATGTGCTCATGCAGGTGGAAATCTCGATCGGGGGCATGGCCGTCGCCCGCACGATCGAGGGCCGCGAGCGTTACACCATCAACGTCCGCTACAGCCGGGAGCTGCGCGATGATGTGGACAAACTGAAGCGCGTGCTCGTTCCCGTCATGGCGGCCCCCCTGGGCAACGGCGGGGAGACCGGCCCGGGCGGCGGCATGGCGGGCACTGGCTCCACGACCGCCGCAGGCACGCTCCAGCAAATCCCCCTCGGGCAGCTTGTGGATATCCGCACCACCAGCGGCCCGCCGGTCATCCGCAATGAAAACGGCGCGCTCACCGGCTGGGTCTATGTCGATATGGCCGGGCGCGACATCGGCGGCTATGTGGAGGAGGCCAAAAAGCTGGTGTCGGAAAAAATCGAGAAAGCCGGGCTGCTGCCCACGGGCTACCGCTTCGAGTGGTCCGGCCAATACGAGCACATGCTCCGGGTGCGCGAGCGCCTCAAGGTGGTGGTGCCGATCACGCTGGCGCTGATCTTTATCCTGCTCTACATGAATTTCAAGAGCGTGCCCGAGACGTTCATCATCCTGCTCTCCATCCCGTTTGCCATGACCGGCAGCATCTGGCTGCTCTGGATCATGGGTTACAACCTGAGCATCGCCGTTTGGGTGGGCATCATCGCGCTGGCGGGATTGGCGGCCCAGACCGGCACGGTGATGATCATCTACCTGGACGAGGCGTTTCACGCCTACCAAAAGGCGGGCCGCATGAAGACCCAGCATGACCTGTTTGAAGCCATCACCTACGGCGCGGTGCAACGCGTCCGCCCCAAGCTGATGACCGTCTCCATGATCACCCTGGGCCTGGTCCCCTCACTCTGGGCCCATGGCGCCGGGGCCGAGGCCATTCAGCGCATTGCGGCACCCATGATTGGCGGCCTGATCACCAGCACCATCCTGACGTTGGAAATTGTTCCGGCCATCTATTCCCTCTGGCGGGGCCGCCAGGTAGAGTGGGTCAAAGGCCCGAAGCCGCCGCGCAAGAAATGGGAGGACCTGAGCCACCAGTTCGTGGCGTGGGAGAAGGAACAGCACACCGCCACCCCACCGGTCGAAACCAAGCCGGTGAGCTGATCGGGCGCGGCCAGTCTGCGTTCAGGGCAGCGTCACCGGCTTGAGCACAAGGTTGCGAAAAGCGACGGGACCATGGTCCCCCTGCAACATCAGCGGACCGGTCGCCCGTTCGTCATACTCCCAGGTGGAGGAACGCGTCGGGCCGGTGACCTCCACGTTTTCATGGATCAGTTTGCCATTGAGCATCACTTTGATGAACTTGGCGTTCTGGACCTTCTTGCCGCCAGCATCAAACCGGGGTGCGCGGAAGATGACATCGCAGGTCTGCCACGTCCCGGCCGGCTTCGAGGCGTTCACGCGGGGCGCGTGCCCCTCGTATCCCTGATTACCTTTCCAACGCTGATAGATGCCGCCGCAGTCAGAGTAGGTGGGGGAGTTGGTTCCGTAGCTGTCAAAGATCTGGATCTCATAGCGCCCCATGAAATAGATGCCGCTGTTGGAGCTTTTAGGGATGCAAAACTCAATATGCGCATCCACATCGCCGTGCTCGAACTGGCTGTGCAGATTGATGGTGCGCCCGCCGGCGCCATTGACCAGCACTCCGGCCCCCTCTTCCAACGCGAGTTTTTTATTGTCCGGGGGCAGCATGGCGACTGATTTGACCACCCGCCAGTCACCCGTGGGTTTGCGCCAGCCCAGCAAGTCGGTCCCGTTGAACGGGGTGACCTCAGCGGTTGTCTCAGCGGCAGGGGTGGTAACGGCGGCGCTGAGCAGACCGATCAGCGCCCAAAGCAAACCTTTGTTCAGACACAATATGTTTCGCATAACTATCCAGTGATAGAGGACCATACGCTCTCCCCACGTCGGGAGCAACCAAATGTTCCGCGGCAGGAACACAGTTGCCCTGCGAACGCGAATGGTTCATGCTCTCCCGCTGTGAACGTTGACCGCACCAACGCAACCGCTTGGCCGCTGCAACGCAATCCGCTGCTCCTGGCGTTTTGCGTGTCCGTGGTGTTGCATGTGCTGGTCTATGAATCCTACCAGCTCGGTCGCCGACTCCAATGGGAATGGCCCCAAAAGGTCATGGCCCTCCTGCAACCGAGCCAATGGCTGACCCGGAAAAAGAGCAGCCTGCCCCAGCCACTGCAACTGGTCACCACCCCCAAGCCCCAGGTGCCGCCGCAAGTGATCCCGGCGGAACCGCCCCTCGTTTTTGTCTCTGTGGATCCCATGCAGGCCGCGGCCGCACCGCCCAAGAACGCCAAGTTTTACTCGGACAAAAACTCCCTGGCGGCCAATCCGGACACGCGCCAGGACACCGGAATACCAAAGATTGACGGGAAACAGAACAAGGTGCCCCAAACGCTGGACGTGCCGCGCACCCCACCGCAACCTTTGCAACCCAGCCCGAAACCACCCCCGCCCCCTGCCCCCAAGGAGACGGCCAAGGCCGAAACCACCGAGTTGGCGGAAGCGCAGAAACCAAAACCATCGGGGGGAACCGCACCCGGGGATCTGGCGATGGCCAAACCGGCGGCCCAGCCGAAGCCGGGAGCCGATCGCAAAACCGGGGCGGATGGCCAGCATGAGGAGGCCAGGCCCGCGCGCCCGCGCACGGTGGCCGAGGCCAAGGCCCGGCTGCAAAACGCCTCCCTGCCCGGCCAGAAGATGCGGCAGGATGGCGGGGTGAAATCGCGCCTGGAATTCTCCTCCCTGGACGCACGCCAGACCCCGTTTGGAGCCTACGACAGCGCCATTGTGGCGGCCATCCGGGAACAGTGGTACAACCTGCTGGAAAAAACGCCCCCCACCCAGGTGGGCCGGGTGTCCCTGGAATTCCGTTTGCACGCCGATGGACGCATCGCGGCCATGAAGGAAACGGTCAACACCGTGGGCCCGGTCTTCGGCTGGGTCTGCCAGCAGGCCGTGCTGCAACCCTCTCCATCTGCCCCCTGGCCCACCGACATGCGCCGACTGGTGGGGGCGGATTATCGTGAGGTCTGTTTCACCTTTTACTATGAATAACGGCGGGCCAAGGATTCAAGCTTGCCACCGATACGGAAAAACGGTCATTTAACACCCCCGGCTCACCAAATGCCGGACCAAAACAAAAGCCACATGGAACTCTTTTTTATGGCCTTGCTGGGCCTGACCTCACTGGTCGGCGCGGCGTTCATCATTGAGCGCGGGTTCGCCCTGCGCTGGAACAAGGTCGTGCCGCCCGCTGTGGCGGGTGCGGTCAACGCCTGCCGCACGGACCAGGATCTGCCCACGCTGGTGAGGATCGCCCAGCAGGCGCCCTCCGCGCTGAGCCGGCTGCTGCTCGTCTCCGCCGATCACCTGGACTGGCCCAAAGCCGAGAATATCGATGCGGTCCAGACGCGTGCCCGGCAGGAAATCGTGCAGTTGGAACGGGGGTTGGTGGTGCTGGAGATCGTGGTGGGCATCGCCCCCCTGCTGGGGCTGGTGGGCACCATATTCGGCCTTATGACCCTGTTCAGCGACCTGGGCAAAACGGGCATGACCGATCCCGGCGCCTTGGCGACGGGCATTGGCGTCATCCTGAACAGCACGCTGCTGGGCCTGCTGATCGCCATCCCCTCCCTGATCGCCTGGAATTATTACACCAACAAAGTGCAGATGCTGGCGGTGGAAATGGAGGGCCTGTGCACCGAGTTCTTGCGCCGCCAATACCGTTTCCGCAAGGAAGACTGAGCCATGCAGTTCCGCACCACACGCAAGCGCCAGGCCCCCGCGATCATCATCGTGGCCCTGGTTGACATCTTGGTGGTCCTGCTGATTTTCCTGATCGTCACGACCACCTTCAAACAGCGCCCCTCACTGAGATTGGCGCTGCCGGAGTCCAAAGCCAAGCAGACGGGCAGCAGCGAAAAGGGCAGCTACATCCTGGTGGAGGTGGACAAACAATCCCCGTATCTGCGGCTCGATGGGCGGCCACTGACCTTGGAGACCCTGGAACAGGAGCTGAAAGCGCGCGTGGCGCGGGATCCGCAACTGGGCCTGGCCATCCGCGCCGATGCCCGGGCTCCGTTCGAGCAAATTGTCAAAGTCATGGATTCCGCCCGGTCCGCCCAAATCACCAACTTCAGCGCCTTTGTCAAATCGCCGGGGGCGAACTGAGGGCCGGATGCGTCCGGCGGTAGTGCAGCACTTGAAAATCCGGCGTTTCGCGTAAAACACCGACCTGGATGAACTGCCCTTCAAAGGACGGAAAAAAAGCGTCCCCATTCACCTCCCGCAGCACCAGGGTGAGATAGAGATCATCGCACAAGGAGAGGTATTCTCGGTAGATTTGCGCGCCGCCGCAGAGAAACGGCGTGCGCGATTCGCCAGCGAAACTGGACGCCGAGAGCGTCTGCATCGTGGTGACGCCCGGATGGAGAAAACCGGAACGGCTGATCACCACCGTTTGCCGTCCCGGCAGTGGCCGACCGATGGACTCAAACGTCTTGCGCCCCATCACCAGAATGTGCCCCATGGTGACCTGCTTGAACCAGCGAAAGTCCTCCGGCAAATGCCAGGGAATCGTCCCCGCCCGTCCAATGACACGGTTGCGGGACATGGCGGCGATGGCGGTGAAGGCCGGCATAAAAGACTTCAAACCGCGACCGGAGCTTTGATGTGGGGGTGCGGATCGTATCCGGTCAGCTCGAAATCCTCGAACCGGAAGGCATGGATGTCTTTGACCTCCGGATTGATTTTCATGGCTGGCAACGCGCGGGGAACGCGCGAAAGTTGGAGCCGGGCCTGCTCCAGATGGTTCTGATAGAGGTGCAAATCCCCGAAGGTGTGGACGAAAGTGCCGGGTTTCAGCCCGCACACCTGCGCCACCATCAGGGTCAGGAGGGCATACGACGCGATGTTGAAGGGCACGCCCAGAAAAAGATCGGCGCTGCGCTGGTAAAGCTGGCAGCTCAGTTCGCCATCATGCACGTAAAACTGGAAGAGCAAATGGCAGGGCGGCAAAGCCATCCGGTCAATCTCTCCGGGGTTCCAAGCGCTGACGATCAGACGGCGGCTATCGGGTGTTTTGCGGATCATGCCGATGACCTGGTCAATCTGGTTCAGCGAGCGGCCATCGCTGGAGCGCCAGTCGCACCACTGCGCCCCATAGACACGGCCCAAATCGCCATTTTTATCCGCCCACTCGTTCCAGATATTGACCCCGTTCTCCTGCAAATACCTGATGTTGGTCTCCCCTTTGAGGAACCAAAGCAACTCGTGGATGATGGACCGCAGATGGAGCTTCTTCGTGGTCAGCAACGGAAAGCCATCGGCCAGGGGAAAACGGGCCTGGGCGCCGAAGAGGCTGATGGTGCCCGTTCCGGTGCGGTCACTCTTGGTCTTGCCAGTATCCAGCACCAGGCGCAGGAGATCCAGATATTGTCTCATAGCGGCGGCTTCTTGTCCGGGGTGGGCACGATCAATTTTCCGTTTTCGCCCATCCGGACTTTGATCAGGGAATTTTTCCGGGCCACATCATCCAGAAACAGGATGATCAGGCGCTGCAAACTGCGTTCTTCCTGGCCGAAAAACCAGGCCAGAATGGGCATTACCAACAGGAGCATCCAGAGCCATGGAATGGCGCTGCCCACAAATCCGATCACCAGGAGACAGAAAGCCAGGGTGGCCCAAAAAGCCACGCGCCCCGGGAGGGACCACACGGTTTTCAAACGGCAGCGCAGGAGCTGTTTGCCGCCGGAATAAATCTCGCCCACGGTGATCAGGTGCAACGTGGCCCAGCGGCTGCCGAAGATTTCCAGGTCAAACTCGTTCCACCCGCTGTCCGCCTTGGTCTGCATGCTTTCCCGGTCCAGCCGGGCCAGGATTTGGTTGATGAAATCAATGCGTTCAATCCAGTTGTCCGCCCAGTAAAGGGCCTGATCCAAGTCCTCCCCCTTGTCCCGCAGCGTCATGGCGGCCAGTTGATCATGCACCGCCAGTGGGGTGGGTCGATAGGCGAGGCGCCCCTGATAACGGGCCCAGCCGCGAAAGACTGGCTGCAGGAAAAACAACACGGCCACCAACGGGCGCGACCAGAGCCGTTTCTTGTTCTTGGGGAGGTTTGCCTGCAAGGCGGCCGCCACGCAAATGCCGGCTGAAATCAGCAGGTTGGTGATGGCCACCGGCAGCAGGAACCGGAATGGCACCGAGAGCACAAACAGGGGCAGAGTGACCAGCACGAGGAATTCAAAGCTGGTCAACAACATCAACGTCATGGCCGGCCCGGCGGCATAGAGCGATTGAAACAGACCACTGCCAAACACACCGTGGTAGATGATGGAACGTTGGGTGACCACGCCAAATTTGGACGAGGTGTAAATGCGGCCCGCCCAGATGCTGCCGCCCAGGGCGTTGAAGTATTCCGGATGCTTGCGGACCAGAAGCGCCTCCGCCTCCCCGTAGCCTTGCTGCTGCTTCAGGTAGGCCTTGACCGTGGCCCGCCGATGGTGCCAGACAAAGCCAGCCGGGCTGAACCCGATGCGATAACCGTTCTGTTGCAACCGCCAGCAGACATCCACGTCGTCCCCCGCCTTCCGGTAGATGGCATCGAAGCCGCCAATCTCATCCAGCGCCCATTTGTAAAAGGCCATGTTGCAGCCCGGGATGTGCTCGGCCAGCCGGTCCGTGAGCATGACATGGGCCGGGCCACCCGGCGAGGCCATGACCGCCGCCGCCACCGGGGAATCCTCCGGCGGCAAAAAGTTGTGCCCGCCAATGCCGGTGAACTTGCTGTTCAGTAGGTCGCCCACCAGGTAATAAAGCCAGTCCTCATCCGCCCGGCAGTCGGAATCGGTGAACGCGACAATTTCCCCGGTGGCGGCGTGGATTCCCATATTGCGCGCCACCGAGAGCCCCATGTTATTCTGCCGGATGTTGCGGATGGACTTGAAGCCCTTGATGATCTCCGGGGTGCTATCCGTGGAACCGTCATCCACCAGGATCACCTCGTAATCCGGATAGTTCAGCTTCTCGAGGGATTCCAAACAGGATTTAAGGGTCCGGTCGCCGTTGTAGCTGGCCACCACCACCGAAACGCGGGGGTGCTGGGGCAGTGGAAAATAGGGGGCGACCTTGAAGGCTTGCTGAACCGCCTGCCAGGAGGGCTTGGGCTGGCGGTCCACGGTGGTCAAGCCCATGGCCCAATCCGTCACCTGCTGGCCGGAGCGCCACCAATCGTCAGTGAAGCTGAACACCACCGCGCCAGCCAAACCGCAGCGAAACGCGGTCTCAATCTGCCAGGCGAGCATCTCGCTTTTGGCCGGCTCCCCCTCGCGGATGGAATCCACGCCGAACTCGCCCAGGATGATCGGCTTGGCATCAGCGATCATCTGCAACCGGGCCAGATAATTTTCAAAAGGCCGCCGCTGATGCAGGTAAACGTTGAAACAGAAAAAATCGATGTTGTACGGTCGCAGAAATTCCGTGGGGGGATAATTGGTGAAGGTACACAGACACTCCGGGTCAATGGCCTTCATTTCCTCAATCAGCTCGTCAATGAACTGCGCCACCCGGTCCGCACCACTCCAGCGCACCACATCGGGGGGGATTTCATTGACGACGCTGTAGGCGAAAACGGCGGGATGCCCCGCGCCCAGGCGGGCCGCCCGCCGGACCTCATTGCGAGCGTGCTCCTGCTCCTGGGGATTATCCAGAAAGCACCCATGCTTGGCCCACGGAATATCGATCAGGATTTTAAGGTCGAACTCCGCAGCCAGATCCAGGAACCAGCGGGGCGGAACGTGATAAATCCGCAGCAGGTTGGCCCCCACCTGGCGGACCATGGCGAAATCTTTGCGGGCCAGGCTTTCGGACGGGAATTGCTCGCCCTGGGCATCCGGCGCGAACGGCCCGTAAGTCAGGCCTTTGAGATAGAACTTGCGATCGCCAAGTCGAAAGAACTTGCCATCAACTCGCACTCGGGGTTGGGATGCCAACGTTTGGGCCATATTGTTCGTTTACCGAATCGGCACGGAAACCATCACCGGAGAGAAGCAAACGGCAAAACGGCCCGGCACAAAAGAAAAAAATGATCGCCGTGGAACACGGCGATCATTGACAAAACCCAAAGGGCCGGAGTGGAAAGGCGTCCCGCGCCGGCTATTGGAACTTGATATTGGACCGTTCCAAGGTGGTGCCCTCCGATTGAAAACTCTGTGAGACAGCCTTGTTATAATCTGTAAGTGACTTGATCTCAGCGGATTTTGCATTGGTCAAATCCCGCTGAATCTGCAAAACGGTGTAGCTGGTGCTCTTGCCATTCTCCAGCTTCTTTTGTTCGGCATCCAACGCGGCTTCCGCATACACGCGGGCCTGGCGGGTAGCGTCAATGCGGTCAAAACTGCTGCGCACCTTGCTCAGGGCATTGTCAATTTCAACCATGATGTTCTGTTCCAATTGTTTGACCCTCAACTCCGCCTGCAAACGGGCATCCTTGCCCTGGAACATGCGCGCCTTGGCCGCCCGATTGCCGATGGGGAAACTCAATTCCGCACCCCAGGTGTGGTAGGTGAAATTGTCTTCCCGCACACCCCGCAACACGTCCTCAGCCCCTGTTCCGGCGGCGTTGTGACCATAGCGGCCGATAAGGCTCAGGTCAGGTTTGGTCAAGTTCTTATAGTAGTTGACGTCAAGCTCGCGGCGCTCCACATCCAGCTTGAACTGCATGAGGTCGGACCGTGAGAGCAACCCGATGCGCCAGCTTTCCTGCAAATCAAAGCTGAACGGAACCGCCAGCAGCGATTGGCTGGGGGTCAGGTTCACCATGCGCCAATTGGCCAGATCGGAAACAATCAGATTCTTGAGAACGTTTTCCGCCCCCACCTGCAATTGCCGGGCATCCAACAAATCGGCCCGCTTGGTGGCCACCTCGGATTCGGCCTGTTTTTCGTCCAAAGGCGGCAACGTGCCCGCCCGGACTTTGGCTTGATTATCCTTCAGGAGACGCTCGGCCAAGCTCACGGCCTTTTCCTGGACTTTGACATTTTCCCGGGCGGCAATGAGTTCATAATAAGCCTGTTGCACCTTGGCCACGACATCCGTCATGGTCTGCCGCAGCACAAACTCACTGATTTTGACCCCTTTTTTGCTCACCAGGAGCTGGTACCTTGTCTGGTTCATTCCCCCGCCCTTCAACAATGGTTGGCGCAGATCAATGCCCCCCACCCCTTCGTACTGTTTGGTCAACGGAAAGTTGTCACCATGACGGCGGGTAAAGTCGAAAGGCACGCTCCACTGGAGGCCATTGGGGGCCACACCACCAATGCTTGCCCCCAGCGTTTCCGCAGTGTTTTTAGCGCCCGGAATCATCACCGGAATAACCTGACTGATCTTGCTCGGAGAGGCATTGAAACTGCTGCTGAAGTTAAAACTCAGGTTGGGGTCATAGGCCGCCTTGGCCTGATTCACATTCCATTCCGAGATCTTGGGTTCAAAACGGTCGATCTGCAGGGTGAAATTGTTCTTGAGCGCCATTTCCACGCACTCTTCAAGCGAGATTTCGCGGATGGGACGTGTATCCGTTTGCGCCACCGCAGCAGCAGCGGCGAGAGAAAAAGCCAGCCAAACTTGTTTTTTGATCTGCATTGCGGAAGGCAGATTGCCGTAAAAAAGTGCGCTCGTCAAATCCTCGTATGCATCAATTCTACCTTTCGGTAGGCTTGCTCGCCATCCCCAAAAGGCGCGGCGTTACAAAAACCGCGGCTTATTGTAAATGCATTCGCACGCGGCAACCGCTAATCTATCCAGCGTCCGGTTTGACACGGGTTGGCAGTGAATGCCCGCCCTCGCGAATTGGTGGTTTACAGCTTGCGCCCGGGCGGCGGCTCCGGCTAGAGTGAAACCGGTTACCAGCAAACTATGGATACTGCGGTCTATTTGATTTGTTTGGGTGTGGGAGTGCTCTTCACTGTGATCAGCTCTGTCATGGGCCATACTTTTGGCGGCCATGATGGCGATGTGGTCGGCAGCGGCGGACATGCCGAGGCAGGCGCGGACAGCTCGGATGGTCCGGGTGTGTCGGCCTTGAGTCCCACCATCATTGCCACCTTCATCACCGCTTTCGGAGGTCTGGGAGTGATCTTCAAGCAGATCCCCGCCACCCAATCGACCCTGATGAGCGCTCCGTTGTCGGTGGTGGGAGCGTTCCTGGTGGCGAGTGGGATACTCACCATGCTGCGCGCCCTGTTCAAACGCACGCAAAGCTCCAGCGAATCCAAAATCGCAACGCTGGCCGGCATGGAAGCCACCGTGTTGTCGAACATCCCTGAGAACGGCGTGGGCGAAATCGCCTATGTCCAGGCGGGCAGCCGCTACACCGCTCCAGCACGCGAGGAGACCGGCCGGGCTGTGCCAACGGGGCGATCGGTTAAAATCACGCGGGTGACCGGCACCCAGTTTTTCGTCCGTCAACTTTAATTCAAGCAAAGCAACCCATGAACTCAACCCTGCTCCTGGCTCAGAATGTAAGCTCCTCCACCGCGATGATCGCGATCGTGGTGGTGGTAGGTGTGGCAACGATCGTGATGCTGCTGAAAGCGGTGCTCAGCCGCTACACCAAGGTCGGCCCCAACGAAGTGCTGGTGGTTTCCGGCATGAAACAGAAATACCAGGATCCGGATGGCACCCTCCGCGTCCGGGGTTTCCGCATTGTCAAGGGCGGCGGCACATTCGTCCTGCCGGTGCTGGAGAAAATTGACATTCTGTCCCTCGAATTGCTGACCATCGATGTCCAGACCCCGGAGGTTTACACCAGCAAGGGTGTGCCGGTGAAAGTGGATGGCGTGGCCCAGATCAAGGTGAAGGGGGATGACATTTCCATTGCCACCGCCGCCGAGCAGTTCCTGAGCAAAGGACGGGAGGAGATCAAGAACATCGCCATGCAGACCATGGAAGGCCATCTGCGGGCCATCCTGGGCACGTTGAGCGTGGAGGAGATCTACCAGAATCGGGACGCCTTTGCGGCCAAGGTGCAGGAAGTGGCCGCCGGGGACATGGCCAACATGGGTCTGGGCATCGTCAGCTTCACCATTCGCGACATCCGGGACAACCAGGGCTATCTGGAAGCGTTGGGCAAACCGCGCATCGCCCAGGTGAAACGCGACGCGCAGATCGCCCAGGCGGAGGCGGATCGCGATGCCATGATCAAATCCTCCCAGGCCCAGCAGGCCGGCCAGGAGGCCAAGTATGCGGCTGACGCCAAAATTGCCGAATCCCAACGGGATTACCAGATGAACGTGGCCCAGTACCAGGCCTCGGTGAATCAGCGGAAAGCGGAATCCGACCTCGCCTATGATTTGCAGAAGTACAAGACCGGCCAGTTGGTGAAAGCGGAGGAAATCCAGGTCACCATCATTGAAAAGCAGAAGCAGATTGAGTTGCAGGAGCAGGAAATCCGGCGCAAGGAACGCGAACTGCAAGCCAATGTGCAAAAGCCGGCCGATGCGGAACGTTACAAGGTGGAAACCCTGGCGAACGCCAAGAAGTTCCAGTTGGAAGCCGAGGCCACTGGTGCCGCCAACGCCACCAAGGCAACGGGACAGGCCAACGCGGAAATCACCCGCATTACCGGTGTGGCCACGGCCGATGCCAACCGGGCCCAGGGTCTGGCGAGCGCCGAGGTTTCCAGGGCGACCGGTCTGGCCCAGGCGGAAGTCATCGAGGCACAAGGCAAGGCCCAGGCCGAAGCCATGCGCCTGAAGGCCGAATCCTTCCGCAATTACAATGAGGCGGCAGTGATCGAAATGGTCCTGCGCGTGCTGCCCGAGGTGGCCGCCAAGATCAGCGAACCGCTGAGCAAGACCGAGAAGATTGTCATCATCAACAGCGGCCCGGGCAACGGCGGCGGCGCCAGCAAACTGACGGGGGACATCACCCAGATCATCAGCCAGCTCCCTCCGGTGGTGGAAAGCCTGACCGGGTTGAAGTTTGAAAAGCTGCTGGAACAGGTGCCCGCACTGCGGAAAGCGCTGGGCAAACAGGATGCCGACCCGGCGGCATAGGCGCGGTTTGATGAGCGCGTACGGCCATGGAAAAGGCACCCAATGTTCTTTGCAACGCCAACCCCACCAAGGTAACCCATGGCCATGCGCCTGTTTGAAGCCATTCTCGAAGCCAGCCAGCGGCGGCTCCAGGGGGACGCCACTGCCGCCGTGCGGACCGACGAATACCAGGGAGCCCTGCCGGTCGCCGTGCTCACCTGCATCGATCCGCGACTGAACCAACTGATCCCCCAGACGCTGGCCTTGCCGGAGGAGAAAATCATCTGGCTCAGGAATGCGGGCAACATCATTACCGGCACCTTGAGCAGCACCATGCGCTCGCTGGCCATGGCGTGCGCCATCAAGGGCGGGCGCGAGATTGCCATCGTGGGGCACACAGACTGTCAGGTGGGCAAGATATCGACTCTGACGTTCACCGATGCCATGAAACGACTGGGGGTCGAGCGGCAAAAGCTGCCGGAGAACCTGGTGGAGTATTTCGGGCTCTTTGCCAGCGAGCGGCAAAACGTGATGACCGCCTGCGAACATGTGCGCAACAGCTCATTGATCGGATCCCAGATTCCGGTGCATGGGTTTCTGGTGGACACCCAGACCGGTCGCCTGGAGTGGCTGGTGAACGGTTACCAGACCCTGGAGGCCAATACCTCCCAGTACAGTTCCGCCGTGCAGAACGCGGCGGTCAAAGCCCAAAGCATGATGGCCAGGCTGGAGGATTTTAAAATGGGCACCGTGACGGTGGCCGAAACCCAGATTGGTGAAACCATCACCACGGCCGAGCACATGCTGGAAAAGATGCACGAAATGGCCGCCACCCATCCCCGGGCGGACACGCCGGCTGAGCTGGTCAAAGAAGTGGCCCTTGATTTGGCCAGGGGCATCCTGAAGCAGCAACTCTACAAGATCATCGGCACGGATCAGCGCACCTACGGACCCATCCCCGGGGCCAAACTCATCCAATGGCTGGCGGAGGAACGGGTGGACGCCAAAACCCCGATCCAGGTGGAGGGGAGCACCGAATGGCGCACCGTGGAAGAACTGGCGAAAGCCGCCGCAAGGATCAAACCGCCACCGTTCATGACCGGTCACAGCCACTTTAAAGACAAACGCTGAAGCAACCATGGATTCAAGCCGACGCAATTTTCTGTTGGCAGGCCTGGGCAGTCTGGCCGCCGCCCCCGCCCTCAGCCTGGCCGCCCCGGCCACCGTCAGGCACCGGGTGAAACTGGGTGTGTCCACCTATTCCTATTGGCACTTCCGCGAACCCAAGGTCACAGTGGCAGAGGTCATCACCAAGGCCGCCCAACTGAATCTTTCAGGCGTGGACATCCTGCATCGACAGATGGATATCCCGGAAAAGGAACCGCTGACGGCGGAGCACCTCGCCTATTTGCGGCAGCTCAAACGGCACGCGTTGGTCAACGGCATGAGCCTGATCTGCCTCTCCACCCATCAAAGCTTCGTCCAGGCCAAGCCGGAAGATCTCAAACTGCACGTGGACCACACCATCAAATGCCTTGCCATCGCGCACGAGCTGGGCATCCCCTGCATCCGCATCAACACCGGACGCTGGAACACGGTTGATTTCGACACCCTGATGGCCCAGCGCGGCATTGAAAATGTGCCCGCCGGGCGCACCGAGGAGGAAGGTTACAAGTGGTGCATTGACGGCATTCAGCAGTGCCTGAAAAAGGCCGAGGAGTACGGGGTGGTGCTGGGGCTTGAGAACCATTGGGGATTGGCACGCACGGCCAAGGGGCTCCTCAAAATCCTGGATGCGCTCCCCTCCCCCTGGCTGGGGGCGCTGCTGGACACCGGAAATTTCCTGGAGAACCCGTACGACCAGTTGGAGCAAATCGCGCCCCGGGCCGTGTTTGTGCAGGCCAAAACGTATTATGGCGGTGGAGAGTGGTACACGCTGGACCTAGATTACCCCCGCATCGCGGGCATCCTGGGCAAAGCTGGCTACCAGGGATTTGTCTCCCTGGAATTCGAAGGCAAGGAGAGCGCGGATTCCGGCGTGGCCAAAAGCCTGAAGGTTTTGCGGCAGGCCTTCGGCGTCCAATAGGCGTCAGTTTTGGGGATGCATATCCGCCGCCAGATAACGCCGCATCTTTTCGCGGTTGGCGGCGTCATAGAAATCGACCGGGTTGTAGTCATCCGTCAACACCCGCCCCTGCTGCGGGTTGGTTTCCACAAGCCCACGGAAACTCATCTGCACCTGCCAACTGACGTCCGGGTGGACCGACTCAAGATCAATGCCTGTCCACGGTTCCAGAACCGCCCGCTGGGAGGCGACGAAGAAAATATTGCCCGAGCCGCGACTGTGAATGCGGACCCCCGGGAAAACGGCCTTGAGCGTTTTGGAGAGCGAAGCCGTGTAGTAATCCCGACCCGGCTCCAGATCGCCAAAGCTGTTGATCACGAGCGTCCCTTTCGGTTTGAGCACCCGCTTGATCGCGGCAAACGCCTCCCGGGTCATCAGGTGGGAGGGGGAGGAATCCCCCAGGAAAGCATCCAGCACCACCGCGTCATACTGCTTCTTGCACCGGTTTAAGAAATGCCGGCCGTCCTGAATGTGGATCGTGAGTTTGGCAGGTTCCAAATCAAAGTATTTCTCGGCGATCGGCACCACGGTGGGATTAATCTCCACCACCTCCACCTTGACCCCCTCACGGGCGAGCTGCATGGGGACGATCCCCACCCCCAGCCCGATGCACAGCACCTCATTCAAATTGGAGGTGTAGGCCCGTGTGAGACCATGCAGCAGATAAGTGAAGCTGTGAATGCTCTGTTTGCGCCCCGGGTCATATCCGTTTTGGACCAGATAATCGTTGCGATAAATGCGCTTCAATTCATTGGTGGCCTGGAAAACCTGCATGAGACCGAAATTGGAATTGCGACGCTCCAACTCCTCCATGCCGGGAAGGCTGGATTGGGCGTCCTGATGCACCCCATACCACCCAACCGCCAGGCCGCCAAAGACGCATGCCACCAGTCCCGCCAAGCCGGCCCGGGAACGGCCCCAGAAAAGGAAATGCGCGGAAGCCAGCACCATAAGCACCATCGCCGTCAGATACATGGTCATGGAATTTGGCAGAAACGGGATCAGGCAGTAGCCGATCAGTACCGTGCCCAGCACGCTGCCCGCCGTGCTGATGGCGGAGAGCCGCCCCACCTGGCCACCCACGCCAGACACGGACGAGGTCATAATACGGATCAGGAATGGGCCGGTCATGGCCAGCAGGCTGAGCGGTGGAAAGAACAGAAAGAGCGAGGCCAGCACCGCACCCACCGCCAGGTTAAAATCCAGGCACCAGAAGGAAATCTTCGGACACAGCGGCACCGTCAGACACAAATAGCAGGACGCCACCAGGATGCAGGCGTACAGGCGGCCGACACGCGGAGTGCGATCCACCAACCAGCCGCCCGCATAATACCCGACCGCCAGACTCACCATGGTCACGGCAATCTGGGCCGTCCACACGAAGTGGGAGGTGCCAAAAAAGGGAGCGAGCATTTTGGCTCCCAGAATTTCGACAATCAGGATGGCGGCGCCGCAGATTCCCGCCGTGAGATAATAGAAACGGCGCAG
Source organism: uncultured Verrucomicrobiota bacterium (assembly GCA_903930345.1). Lineage (GTDB taxonomy): Bacteria > Verrucomicrobiota > Verrucomicrobiia > Limisphaerales > CAIYYI01 > CAIYYI01. The sequence continues at coordinate 11,653 of CAIYYI010000435.1, read as the reverse complement.
GCCCGTTTCCTCCGGGGCCGCAGAAGGGACAGACTTGGGCGATACTTTTTGCACGCCGAAGTTGTACCGGGACAAAACCGGGAGCGCAAGCCTGCGGCAACGGCTGGCCGGCTTTTCACCAACCGGTATCCCGGGTGCGCCGCACCGGTGGCCTACCTGATTTCGCGCACGCGCAAAAACCGCTGCCCGTTCTGGTAGATGGCGTCATCGGTGAAGGACATGACGCTGCTGGCATTGGTCCAACGCATCACTTCCGTCCAGATGGCCAGGTTGGTGCTTGATTCGAGCGAGTACACCGCCCCCGGGTTCAGTTGGAATTGGAACTCCAAAGCCTGGTCGGAGGAGCGAACCGGCGGAGCAAAGAGGGCCGGCAAATCCAAAGCCAAAACCGCTGGAATGCTCTGCGCCACATCAAAGCTGTTGCGAACCGTGACCATGTAATAGCCGATATTGGCCCGGTTGACATTGGTCACGACCAGGGTGCGGTACTGCGCACCGACAATATTTTCCCCATTCATCTGCCACTGGTAACTGAACGGTGCCGTGCCACTGGCATCCACTTGGAAGGTGGCGTTGGCCCCAACTGGTAAGCGAACGCTAACCGGTTGGTTGGTTATGTTTGGTGCCTGATTGTAAACCGGAATTCGGGCGTTGAGCGACATCCCCCAGCAGATATCGGTGCTGCTGGAACTGTTCTGGTGAACCTCAACGGCCAGCACATTGGTGCCGACCAGCAGGTTGGCGCTCGACCACAACCAGGTCTCCAGCGTCGCGTCGCCGCCGCTGCCCGGGGCGGAGGCGTTGGCGTAATTCCCATAATTGGCGGCCGTGCCTGTGGTGAAACGAATGCGCCCCATCTCTTTTCCATTCAGATAGATAATGGCGCCATCGTCCACCATGGTGTTGAACTCCAAGGTCGCGTCAGAGAGATTGGTGTTCACCACGAAGGACGTCCGGAAATAGTACGTTGTACGCCCAAGTAACAATGGGGTCAGGCGTGGTGATACCGCCGCGTTGTCCTCGTTGTACAGCAGGGCCGGACCGGACGGCCAAGCGGAGTCATTAAACAACGGAGCCACCCAGTTGGGGCTGTTGGTGCCGTTGTAGATCACATTGGTATTATAGCGCCACACGTTGGTCATAGGCATCAAGGGCATGGTGACATAGGAACCAATGCCGTAATCGATCGTCAAGCGGCCCACGGTGCTGGTGACTGCGCTCACGCTATTGGCAACCACCACCTGATAAAGGCCGGCCGCGCTCAAACGACAGTTGTAGAGATTGAGCTGTGAACCCACATAACCGGGCATCAGGTTGCCATCCTTGTACCACTGGTAGGTGAGCGGTGCGCCCCCCACAGCCTGGACGCGCAGCGTGGTGTTGCCACCGGCGGTCACCTTGGTGTTCGCCGGAGGTTCAACAATCTGCACCGGATCATCCGGTGCCATCAGGTACACGAACGAGGCGCTGGCTGACCCAAGGGTCTCGGTGAAATTGGCGAACTGGGAATTATAACGGTGGCGGAAATACCAACGGCCGCGAGTCATCGATACGCCAATATTCCCCATGTACCCGAGATTGTTGTAAGTGCCCACCACCGTGGTGTCGCTGTCGGATACGCGCATGCGGATGATCGATTGCTGATCACGGACAAACGTCAGGTAGGTATTGGTGCCCCAGTTTTCGGCAATGCCCCAGCTATAATACCAACTGCTGTCATAATTGTACGGCAGGTAGGTGGCCATGGTCCCAATAGTGCTGACCTTGCCTGAAGGGAGGGCAATCGAGTAAACCGTGCCCTGGCTGTGAACCACCACCTGCCGGCTACCCGAGAAAAATCCTGCCGAGTAATCCGCATAAAAGCTCTGGGAAAACCGGATGACATTGGTGGTCAGCGCACCCGTCTGCGGATCCAATTCAATGAGCGAATTCACCGTTCCGCCACTGGAACCGATCATGGTTGAGTTGTTGGCAAACACATACGCCTTTTGGCTGCGCAAATCGGAAACCAATCCGTAACGATAAGCACTGGTGGTGCTGGGCACCATGGAGGGATCACCCAAATCCGTCACATTGAATCCGGCGGCACCATTGTAACCATTGATGAACACCCGTTTACCCGAAGTGGCAATTCCATCGTAATAGTTATAATTCACCACCGCATAGCTATCGACCACAGTGGGGGCATTCGTGGTGAGGCTGGCGATTCCGAAGGAATTGGTATCCGGTTCGATGACCGTCAACCGGGCCACCGAGCTGGTAATGGAACCATAGGCGTTGGTGATCACCACGTCAAAATTGCCGGAATGATTGGTGACGGCGCTGGCGATATTGTACGTGGGGTTGTTGCCGCTGAGCTGGTTGATCTTGTTTTTCCGCCACTGGATACGATATGGCTGACTCCCATCCACAGTGATTTCCATGACGGCCGGCATGCCTTTGAGAAACTCGCGGTTTCTGGGTTGGGCGTTGATGAAGGGCGGCGAAAGCACCGTCAATTGAATATTGGTGATCGAAAGGGTGCTGACCGGGTTGATCACCGTCACCGCAAACGTGCCGGTGTAGTAAAGAGTGACCGAATCGAAAACGAGCTTGTTGCTGGTGTAGCCGGTTAGTTCCGAGCCGTTGTAGTACCAGACATATTGAATGGGTTGGGAACCGCTGACCAACACTTCAAAGGTCACATTGGCGCCTGACATCACCGTTTGAGAGACCGGAGCCTGGAGCAGTTGCAGTGGAGAGCCAATGGTGAGGCTGACAGGCGCACTGGTCACGCTGCCGTAAGCGTTGGTGATCACCACCGTGTAAACACCCAGGTGGTTGCTGGCCACGTTGTTGATGGTCAGTGTGGAAGCGCTGATTCCCACCGCATTGGTGCCGTTGCGCAGCCACTGGTAACTGAAGGGCATGGTGCCGTTGACGCCCACGTTGAAGATGGCTGAGCCACCCAGCAAAACGATCGCGTTGGTGGGTTGTTGGGAGATGGTTGGCGGGGTGGGACCATCGGGCACAAAACTGACCAGATCGAGCCAGGCGCGGTCGGAACCGGTGACCACACTGCCGTCTTTGCGGTAATTCCAGGAAATGGTTTTATTGCCCGTCTCGATCCGATAGGAACGCTGCGACCATTTCTGATCGCCGGCAATGCTGGCCTGCACCACATTATCGATGGCGAATTCAAGGTAATCACAGCACGATTCGGAGGAAACACGCCACCAGAAGGACAGGGTGCCCGGGCCCGACACCACCGTGCTAAGAAGGGAATTCTGGTTATGCCCGATCACACCGCTTTGAGCCGCGATGCCGTTGCAGGTGTTGGTGGTTTGCGGTATCCACAAGCCGTTGCCAGAGGTCGCCCACACCAGGTTGTCCGCATCCAAGGCCACCCCCAGCGTCAACTCCGTGACCAGGTTGAGCGAGGCATCCCGGCTGGTGGCACTGCCCACGGCATTGGAAACCACCACACTGTAAACACCGATGTGGTTGGAGGCAGCGCTCGTGATGGAGTACGCGGAGGAAGTGGCTCCCAGGATATTCGAACCGTTGAAGCGCCATTGGTAGGTAAGCGGAGCGGAACCGCTGGCGGTAACAGAAAAGCTGACCGCCGCTCCCACCAGGATCGATTGATCAGCCGGGGCAACCACAATGCGCGGTGGCACGGGGCCCACCACAATCTGCACATCATCAATCGCCCAGTGGTCACAGCCCGTGCCGTCATGTCCGACCTGGCGCCAGCGGAAAATCGAATTGGTGGTTTGCGCGATGGTGGGGATGGCCATTTCCTGATAGCTCCAATCGCCGGCCGCAAAACCGTAATCGTATGCCTGGATCTGGGTCCAACTCGTGCCGCCATTGATAGAATACTCCAGCACGACACCCTGGCCGGAATCGGTGGACTCCCAAGTGCTTAAGTAGGTGCCATAGGCCAACCGAATGTAGAACGATAGCAGGCCACCCTGAAGGGTGTTCAGGTTGGTGGTCGCCGCTGAGCGGGTTCCATTGCCGCCGAACCACAGGGAATGCGATGGGGAAACATAGCCGCCATAATCACTGGCTTCCACTGCCCCGGCGGCAGTATCGCCAAAAGTCCAGAGGTTGCGATTGTAGTCGGGTTCAAAATTATCAAAAAAGCCCGGCAGATTCACCGTGATGTTGACCGGGGCGGAAGTGGAGATCATGCCATGGTCATCCTGCGCCACCACCAGTAATTGGTGAGATCCCGCACCGAGGTTTGTCAAGGTTGTGGAGTACGGCGGCGACAGAAAAACGGCCATCAGGTTGGTTTGATCGTAGAGCCAAACCGTGGTGATAGAACCATCCAGGTCGCTGGCACTGGCATCCACCGCCACGGCAAGGGTTGAGGCAAACGTCTGGTTAGGGAGCGGATTCACAATGCGCACTTCAGGCCGATGGTTTACCACGATGGCAATCGGGGTGGCATTGACAACGGCACCCAGATTGTCCCGCGCCTGGGCATAAAGCCAGTTGGTCCCATAGGTAGCATTGGTCAGCAACACCTGGTAAGGCACGCTCACTGCCTGGCCGATGAAATTGGTGTCATCATAAAACTGGACCAGGGCGATGCTGCCGTCCGTATCCGATGCCGACGCACTCACCAGGATGTTGGTGGGCGTGAAGGCAAAGAACTGCGAATTGGTGGGAGTCATGAAAGTGATCACCGGCCGTTGGTTGTCGTCGTCCAGAATCGTGATTCGCGCCATGGCGGTGGCGCCCGGGCGGTAGCTCACAGCTTCCAGCAGGCTGATGGTCAGAGTCTCATCCCCTTCAGGAGTGGCATCGTTGAGGAGGGGCACGAGCAGGTTGGTGCTGGAGACACCCGCAGGAATGGTGACGAACGCCGGCAAAGCGGCATAATCAACTCCGCTGACCGCCGAACCGGCAATGGAGAGATAAACCGTCAGGGGCTGCGTGTTCCCCGTGCTGCCTGCTGAACGGGTGAAGGAGACGGAGGGGGATGAAGCACCACCTTCCGTCACCACACCGGGAGACACCGCCAAGTCAACCAGGGGAGGGACAATGACACTCAGGGTTGCGACCAGGCTGGTGACGGATCCGGCCAAGTTGCTCACGATCACCTGATATGGGCCCGCATCACCAGCCTGCACATCCAAAATATCCAGCGTGGCACTGTTTTGATCCGGAAGTGCGCCGCCGTTGAAAAACCACTGGTAACTCAATCCCCGGCCATCCACACCGACGGCAAAATGGGCATTGCTCCCGATCAGCACATCCACCGGGTGCGGGTTTGAAACCAGCATGGGCGGCGTGATGACCAACAACGCGGCCGTGCGACTGTACACAACACCCAACAGGTTGGTGACGAGCACATCGTAAAGACCCTCCTGCACCGTCTGCACATTGGTGAGCACCAGCAGTGAATTGGTGCCAAACAGCAGCGGTTGACCATTGAACCGCCACTGATAACTCAACGCACTGCCGCCGGCAGTGACCACGAAAGACGCATCACGCCCCGCAACGACCATCTGATCCTGTGGTTGATCGGCAATCTGTGGCGGCGTGGAAACCACCAGTTGGGCCTCGCTGCTGGTGTTTGCGGCCGCCGGGTTGAAAGCAACCACGGAATACCGGCCGGAATTGCGGGACTGGGCATTGCCCACCACCAGCGTACTGTTGGTTTCACCCGGAAGTATCGCCCCATTGAATTTCCAAAAATAGCCAAGCGGAGCCGCCCCGGTCACGGCAACCTGGAACGTCACGTTGCTCCCCGCCAACACGCCGATGCTTTGGGGTTGGGTCACCACCACGGGGGCTGCGAGGACCGCAGGCGAATTGGGTCGGCCAGCACTCGGCTCGGCGGCCACCCAGTTGACCGCGTCGTTTCCATAGTTGGTCAGCCCGCTGCGCTGCAAGGAAAGGCCGATCCCATTGGTGTTGCCATCAGCCAATACCGGCCAGGGTGCGGAATCATGATATTTAACCTTGTCCACTTTCAACTCCGGCACCAACCCCGCATCGGGATGCGGCGGCATTTGTGGGGCATCGGGTCGCACCAGCTCCACCGGCTCCCCATTGTTGTCCAGCTTGCCCTCGAAGGGTCCCAGAATGACCACGTTTGCAGGCACGCCATAACGCTCCTTGAAATCAGCGAGTTCAACCAGATTGACGGCGGGATCAAAGGACACCACCAGCACATATTCCTGCGGTGCCATCGTGAAACCAGGCGGAAAGACATAGGTCACCGCATCACGCAGCCGCCAGGAATTGGTCGGATGCGCGGGGTCATAAAGCGGCACCGCGCTGGTGGAAACATTGTGAAGCTCAATGAATTCATGGAGGGTGTCATCGTTGGTGCCGATATCCGGCGGATGATACATGATCTCGCTGACCACCAGCGGCCCCACCTGCGGATAGCTGTTGGGGGCGCCGCGTCCCATGCGAAACTGGGCGAGTGAAGCGGGAGCATCCTGGCCAAAGGTGCGCCGGGACATCGCCGCCAGGTCGCTGCCGGTGCTGGTTTCAAAGTAGCCAATTGAGATCCCATTGGCAGCGGGGCCAAATTCGGCCTGGGCGCGATAGCCAATCACATTGCCCATCCCATCCGCAGCGGATAAAAAGACCTGGTCGCCCTGGGCGGCGTTCAAAGTGAAGGGCGTGCCACCACCGGCGGATGAATTGAATTGGTATTCGTAAAAAGTCAGGTAGCCATTGGCAGGCAGAATGGTTCCCGCCGGTATGAGATACCGCTTGAGATCCCGACGCGAATTGCTGAGATACCAGCCCCCGATCGAAATGTCCCCGCTGGTCAGATTCCGCAGTTCAATGGCGTCCTCCAGCGGACTGTCCGTATGCGTCAGCACCTCGTTAATCACGATTGTGGATAGCATCCAATAGTTGGGATCCCCCGGTGAGGCCGTCTGGCTGAACGTCACCATATTGGTGGAACCATCCGGCAAACGCCCCTGGGATATGCCAAGGCTGGTGACGGTGTAGATGATGTAATCAATGACTTGTGGCACAACGGTGTTGGCCCCAAACAGCGCGATGGCCTCCGCCACATTGCTCAACTTGAAATTGACATGGTTGGCCCCCTTGCTGGGGGCGCTATCCGCCTGGAAAAGAGCGTAACCATTGGGCCCGGAACCAATGAAGGAAAGCGCGGGAATGCGGTTCTTATACGGGTCATTCAAGTTGTCGGTCAAATACAGGCCGCTGATCTCCACCGGGAAACTCCCCGGATTATGCAACTCAAACCAGTCATCGCCGGAGTCAGGGGCCGGCATCCATTCATTGATGCGCAGCAAGCCGGGACTCCCCAGAGCAACCGGCTGATTCGCACCGGACCGGGTGGGCTGGCACAGGCGCCAAACCCCGGACACCTTGCCAACCGAGAGATCGCCAGCCTGCAAGCCGTAAGTGATGCTGTCCAACAACCCGCCACCCTCATCCGGGCGGTGGAACAAATACAGCGCCCCGCCATCGCCGCTGATCTCGTACCCGGCGTTTACCGGGGAATAGGGCGAGGAATCATCAAAATCAACCACGTAATATCCACCGGGGACAATGGTGGCGCCGGAGGGGAAAACCCATTTGCGGGGAAGCCCGGTTTCATCCGTGATGCTCATGCCGGAGAGATCCACCACGTTGGTCGAAGGATTGAATAGCTCCACCCAGTCAATGGGTTTGCCATTGGCATTCGTATGGGTTTGATTGCGGGCCAGCACCTCGCTGATCATCACGGGCACACTGAGGAAGTTGGTGACAAAGCGTTGCGCGTCGAGCGCCAGCCCAAACGCCATGTCACTGCTGTTGGCGCTGGTTTGATGCACTTCCACCGCCAGATGGTTCACGCCCTGCCGGAGATTGGTTACCGAAAGCGAAACCGGGCCCGTGATGACCCCGTCACCGCTGGCACTGGTGGCACGGGTGGAATAAATCACATTCGTACCCGCGCCGAGGTTAAACCGGAAGTACTCCACGCCGTTGACATAGACCACACATCCATCATCAATGTAATGGCTCAAAGCCAATGTGGTCGTGGCCGGATCGCCTGAGAAGTTAAACGTGGTGCGGAAATAGAAAGTGTTTTGGGGCACGGGACGCGTAAAGGTGATCGTCGTGCCCACCGGCAACGCTGGCGTGGTGTTGTTGGAGCTGAAATAGAAGATGCCTGCACCAGTTTGCCAGGAGGCATCCACGTAATTGGTGGCCGACCAGGCCGTCCCCAAATCGGTGCCGCTGATCTGGTATTTCCAGGTCTGGTTGAAGGGGACCAGGGTGGAGAGCAAGGGAGTGATCACCACGGTCTGGGCCTGGTTGGGTGCTCCCGGTGTGGGCCGGTCAAAAAACATCAGATTGGGGCTCCCATCCGGGCTGCGCCCCTGGGAGACATCACGGAATTGAACTGCGTACATGACCTCATCAATCAACTCCAATGCAGGCGTCATCAGGCCAATGCCGCCCAAATCATATCCCAGCTTGAAATTGAGGTGGTCCGCTCCCAACTCCGGCGCTCCGTCCGCGTAAAGGGCCAGATGCCCATTGGGGGCCATATAACTGCAAGGCGGCAATGGATTCCGCGTCGGATTCCCGATCACATTATCGGTGAGGAAACAGCCGCTGATATCCACGGGCACCGAATCAGGGTTGAAAAGCTCCACAAAATCGCTGACGAACAACCGTTCCGCCGAGGCCAGCCATTCATTGATTTTCAGCCGGCCGGGATCCCCCACCCCGACCACCTGGTTGGCCGTGCCAAAAGTGGGACGGGACAGTGCCCACGTGCCATTCTCAGCCCGGCTGAGGGAATAATCAGGCAATTGCAGGCCGAACACCACCGAATCGATCAGGTTGGTGTTTTGATCATAGAGATAAAGGGCGTCGCCGGAGTCATCCAGACGGAAACGCACGTAAATATCGGTGATGGAATCCCCGTTGTCCGCCACCAAGGTCAGATACTGGCCGGCATTGATTTTGAGACCCTCGCGAAACACGTACTTGCGAGGTTTCGAAGGATCGTCTGTCAGGCTCATTCCCTGCAAGGAAACCATGTCCGTGCCCGGGTTGAACAATTCAATCAGGTCGGGATACTTTCCGGCCACTGACACCGCGCTAGCGTTGCGGGCCAGAATCTCGCTCAACTGGACCCGGGCGGGAATGCCACCTACGGTCCAGGTTTGGGAAAGGGTGGCATTGGTCTCAGCCTGCCATACTCCGGCGGAGTTCTTGCCGATGACGGCCACCCCGTAGGAACCCGACGCCAGATTCGTGAGCACCAGCGGGTCAGCCACGGAGAACTCCTGCGCCGACCAGGCACTGTTGTTCACGCGGTATCGATAATGGGTCATGCCAGGACCACCGACGGTCAACCGGGCATGGTTCTGGGCCGTGGCCGGGGGTGGCTCTCCGGTGATGGAAGCCCCGCCTGCCACCAATCCACCGCGGTCCAGGCCATTGGGACCAGTCGCCACCGCCGGCGAACCCGCCCGCAATGCGAAACCCGCCCGCGCCTCCTCAGCGGAGGTGAATGGACCATAGCTGTTGAGCATCGGATTAACCCGGATGTTGCCCACCTGGTTGCTGGCCCAATCGCTGGCCGAGGTGAGGTTGTTCGTGAACGTGATTTGGGTAGTGCCAAACGTCGGGTGGTTGACGTACACATTCTCAAAGTTGGTGGAGGTGTTCCAAATGATATTGCCAGCCACATAAGCGCCCAGTCCGGGGGTTACCCCCTCACCCCGGCGTCCCGGTTCATCGAAATTGATGGCTGACTCGTTCATCTGCAGCATGGTGTTGTTGACGATCTCGTAGTAATTGCCCTCCTTGGCCAGAATGGCATGATCACAATTGTAGAAAAGATTGCGCACGATGGTTATGCGCGAGGTCAGGGTGCCGTCCTTGCCGCCGGAAATCGCGCTGGAGGTATCCACGGTTGAACCGTTGGCGCGCCGGACATTCATAAAGACATTGCCCTCGATGTGGGCATCCGTGCCATCCAGATCCAGAACATCATCCGCCGCCGCCGTGAACACGTTGCTGATGACCTGCATGATGGCGCCGGGGCGCTGGCCACCGGTGAAGTCAATGATGTCATTAAGCCCTGTGGTGGAACCAAAAAGATTGTTCTCAATGATCAGAAATCCGTTGGCTGGCAGAACCCGGCCATGAATATGCTCTTTACCAATGATGTTCGGAAACACCGAATCGCGAACATGGAGGGAGCCATTTTCCAACTCGATCAAGCCATGAGTCGTGCCCGAAAAAGTGAGGTGATCCGCGAGCAGGGTGGATTCAAAAACATAAATGGCCTTGTCCGGGGTGCCAGCCCCCGTGTAATCAATGTCCACATACGAAAGGCGACTGACATCGACCCCGGTTTCCTGAAAGTTCAACCCATTCCAACTGTCCGTGGCGGCGGCAGCGGGCGGACGGGTGAACCGGATGCGCTGGGAGGCTGTACCATTGGCCAACAAACGACCACCGACCGACAGCCGGGCCCCAGCATTAAAATACACCGTCGTCCCGGGCGCAATGGTCAGGGTGGCCCCGCCCTGGACATAAATTTCCCCGCTGACCAAGTACGGGCCTCCGGACGCTGTCCACGTGGCATCCGCAGTGATGCTGGAGGTAATAGGGGTGGTGGTCCCCGTGTCATACCAGACATCGACGGTGGTGGACTCGAACACCCGCCCCATCTCATCCAGCGCCTCAACCAACAAGCGGTTGAGTCCGGGATTGAGGGTCAGATTGTTCGCGGACCAGGTGCCCTGCCAGGCGGTCCAGGTGGCAGAGACCCCATTCACGCGCACTGCGTGAGTGCGAATGACATTGCCCACGCCAGTCAACGAAGTGGATGCCACCGTGGACCGAGGGAAGCCGTTTTGAGCTGCCAACGGACTGACCGCAGTCAAACGCTGAGGAATCTGTGACATGATCGACACGATGCGGTTGGTCATATAACCCTTGAGCTGGATAATGCGACTGGCGTCGATCCAACTGCCCAGGTACTGATCGACCAGCGGATTGAATTGATCTGAAGAAAACGTGGTTTCGCACAAACGCTTGAGGGTTGCGTAGTACTTGGGAGCAAAGTCCGGCCAGGTCAGGAACCGGTTGATGGTCGTGGTGCCGGCCGGAGAGTTGATCGCCCTCCAGATGGAGGCGGTGGCACTGCTGTTCTGAAAGCCGAACAGGCTGTCAACATCATAGCTCATGAGTTTGATGCGGCGATCCTTGTTGCCACGGTAGAGGGCAAAGTCATCTCCGCTGCCGTTGCTCAAGCTGGTCTCATTGTTGTCGGCAATGGCATTCACCGCGAAATAGAGCATCGCCATATCGACATCCAGCACCCGCGAGACCTCAGCCGTGTACCGGGCGTCGGGGGTGTTATTCAAAACCTGGATCAGCTCGAAAAGGTCCGAAAAATCATCCGCCGACCCATTGTTCATTTTCAGGTAAATATCCCGGAAGTAATTGGTGCCGGAGAAATTGGCATAGCCCTGGCCGCCATCCGGACGCACCCCGCGATAAACATTGCCGTTCGGATCCTCCGGGAAATGAGCCTGGGCAAAATCGCCACCCAGCTCCTCGTTATGAGAGTAAAGCCCCCACATGGAGGAGGCCGTCTGTGCCAGATTGACGTTGTTGAAACGCATCTGCACCGCCCGCGCATTGG
>CAIYYI010000434.1 GCA_903930345.1 uncultured Verrucomicrobiota bacterium | reverse complement strand
TGGGGGTCGCTTCCAGGCATTGCAGAAAGCGGATTTCCAGCCGACGGCAGTTGCGCTCCCGGCGCAGCGCCCGGGTCCGCCCCGGATCCCGAGGGGGGGGAAGCCTGCTTTGCGAACAGGTCTTGCAGGGTCTTTTGGAGGGTGGGTTGATTGCCTTTGACCGTCATGAGGTAGTCGCCTCCTTTTTCAAACAGGATCAACTGCGCGGTTTCCACCTGCGTGTGCAGGGCATCGGCGAGCACGATTTTGCCCCTCAGATCCAAACGGCTGAGCACCTGCCGGGCAGCGGGGATCTCATTGCTCCCGGCCTGGGTGAGCACCCCGCCCAGGTATTGGCCGCGCCCATTGACGGCATTGACGATCTCGCCCCCGCCGTGGCGCAGCTTCTTGCCATCCACAATCACCAGTGGGTCTTGGATCGGCCCCGTCAGCCGCGACTGCCATGGCAGCAGGATTTGCTCCAGCACCCGGGCGTCCACCCCGGCCAGGAACCGGGTGAACGTGGTCCGCTTGGGACAGCGATGCCGGCCGGTTTGGCGGTCCCGCCGAAAATCAAGCGCCCGCAATTGGGACTGCGTCAGGGTGTCGGCATAGTCGGCCAGATCGTCCGGGCCTTTGCGCACCCCGCTCGCCATGGCCATGACCGTCAAAGCGGCCAGTCCGGCCACCGGATAGCCCAGGGATTGCGCCCGGCGAAACTCGGGCAGGTTCCGGTCCAGTGTCTCCATGAGGCTGCCGATCTCCTTGACCGTCTGGATGCAGCGCGGCCGGACGTCCGCCTCCACACCCGCCCACTCGTCGGGCAACCGCGCGGCCCGCAGCTTCACGCAGGCTTTCTTGACCAATTCGCGCACCCAGATCTGTTTGGGCCGGTCATGCTTGGTGTAATAATCGGCCGCATCGCGCTTCCAACCGGCGGTCTGGCCCAGGTGCGACCAGCCGCTGACCTTGTAGGCGGTGCCCTGATAGAGCTGCGGATCAACGAACGTCTCGACCAGCGCCAGGGGATGCCCCCAGCGCGCCAGCCAGTCGGCGGACAATCGTCCCAGCATCAGTTTCATGAAGCGACTGATGAGGTTGGGGTAGCGGCCTCCGGGCAGGACCAGCAGGCGCGAGTTGTTGGCCAGGAGCGAACGGCGCCGCCGACATTGCTCGGGGTTCCACCCGATGAAGTCATCGCGATCCTTCAGATGAAAGGCCGCCGCGCTCCAGGTGGCCAGCGCCAGCCACTGGCCTTGATAGGTCGCCACGTAACGCAGGTGCTCGCCGACCAGCGTGGCATCCTTCAGGTAGTGATGCTCGACAATGAACGCATCACAGCGCGCCTGCTCCTGCGACGAAGTCACCAGCCGGACCTGCAATTGTTCCAGAACCCGCTGCTCGTCAGCCGAAAGGTGCGGGCGTTTTGATTTTCCCATCCCCGGAGTGTAAAAAAGTTTTCAGGGAATGTCCCGCAGAAACACGTAACTTCTTCATCCTTAGCAGCGATCTGCTCTCAAAAAGCGCGTCCTATGGGTGAATCGGGGTGCTTGGCTGGTAGTTAAAGCAGGCCGAAAAGCATGTTCCACCCGCGACAATGTTCCACTCCGAACTTGACCATGGGGACGATTTGGAGTTAAATGGCAATAGATAAGCACCAATGA
>CAIYYI010000433.1 GCA_903930345.1 uncultured Verrucomicrobiota bacterium | reverse complement strand
TCTCCCCGAAACCCCACCTGTCAGAAACCTCGCCCTTTTCCGCAACTGGATCAGCTTTTCCGGTCTGGTGGTGGTGCTCGGTGCGATGTTCTCGTTTTTGCTCCTGTTCATCCTGGACACCTTTGCGCACCTGTCCAACCCCTACATTGGCATCCTGACCTATATGCTGACGCCCGGGTTCGGGGCGGCGGGATTGTTCCTCATTTTCATCGGAGCCTATCTGGAGAAACGCAAAAAACGGCTGCACAAGATCACCCGCTTGGCCATTGATCTGGACAAACCCCGTGACCGCCGCATTTTGGTGGTGTTCGCGCTCTGCTCGGTGGTGTTTCTGATGCTCTCGGCCCTGGGCAGTTACCAGACCTATCATTTCACGGAATCCGTCCAGTTCTGCGGCCAGGTGTGTCACACCGTGATGGAACCGGAATTCATCGCCCACCGGGCGGGGAACCATGCGCGCGTCGCCTGCACCGAATGCCATATCGGGCCGGGGGCCACCTGGTTCGTGCGCGCCAAAGTCTCCGGCTCCTATCAGGTCTATGCCGTCGCCGCCAAGAAATATCCCACCCCCATCCCCACCCCGGTGCACAACCTGCGCCCGGCCATGGAAACCTGCGAGCAATGCCACTGGCCCAAAAAGTTCGTCGGCAATCTGGATCGCACGTTCAACTCTTTCCTGGCGGAGGAAACCAACACCCAGTACTCCGTCCGCATGCTGCTGCGCGTGGGCGGCTCCGACCCCAACCACGGTCCGGAGGGCGGCATCCACTGGCACATCAACATGGCCAACCGGATCGAATATGCCGCCACGGATCCACAGCGCCTGAAAATCCCCTATGTGCGCGTCACGGACGACCAGGGCAAGGTGACGGAATACCGCAGCCCGGGCTTCACCAATGACCCGCGCAACCTGGAGCTTCGCCGGATGGATTGTGTGGATTGCCACAACCGGCCGGCCCATTTCTACAACGCCCCGAATGATTCGGTGAACCGTGCCATGGCCATGAAGAAGATTGATCCGCAGTTGCCGTGGATCAAGACCAATGCGGTTCATATCCTCACCCAAACCTACACAAACGCGGCGGAGGCGGTGCAGAAGATCGACTCCTTCATGAACCGCATGTATCCGAACGAGCCGCGCGTCAAGCCGGCCATTGCGGAGCTGATCCAGATTTACACGAACAACTTCTTCCCGCAAATGAAGGTGAGTTGGAAGGCTTATCCCAGCCACATCGGCCACAAGGATTGGCCGGGCTGTTTCCGCTGTCACGATGGCAAACACAAGACCATGGACGGCAAACAGAGCGTCAAGGGCAGCGACTGCAATGCCTGCCACATTATCCTGGCCCAGGGTGCCGGGAAGGAACTGGATCAACTGAACGCGCACGGGCAGGAATTCAAGCACCCCGGCGGCGACTACGACGGCTTGTGCAACGACTGCCATACTGGCGGGCTGTAAGCAGATCACCCATCACCTTAGGATCATTATGCGGCTACCCATCATCGCGCTCGCCATGGCTTTTGGCCTGGCTGGCGCACTCCTCCCCTCCCCGGCGGCGGAAATCATCTCCAACACCGACTGCCTGGACTGCCACGGCGACAAGCAGTCGCGCAAGGTGAACGGCAAGGAAGTGCCTCTGGAGGCGTTTGCCACCAATCTCTTCAAGGCATCGGTTCACGGCAAGTTGAACTGCGTGGATTGCCATACCGGCATCAAGGAGGCGGTGCATGAGAGCAAGCTGCCCCCGCCCCAGTGCGTCTCCTGCCACACCACCCCCTCCAACCACGTGCAGGCGGTCACCCAGTATGCCACGAGCATCCATGGCGTGAGCCGCTCCATGGGCTCCTCCGCCGCCGCCAACTGTGCGGATTGCCACGGCAGTCACAACATCATTCCCGTCAAGCTCCCGCAGTCCCCGGTGTACAAGCTGAACCTGCCGCAGACCTGCGCCAAGTGCCACAGCAACCCGGGCCTGAGCAAAGAATACCGTATGCGCTACCCCCAGGTGGCCGCGCAGTACCTGGACAGCATCCATGGCCGGGCGCTGATTGAAAAAGGCCTGATCGTGGCCCCCTCGTGCAATGACTGCCACGGCGTGCATGACATCAAGCGCACCGTGGACCGCAGCGCGCCGATCAACCCGGCCAGCGTGGCCAAGACCTGCGGCAAATGCCACGTGAAGGTGGAGGAGGTCTACAACCAGAGCGTGCATGGTCAACTCCTGGCCAAGGGCGACAAACGCGCCCCCTCGTGCAATGATTGCCACACCGCGCACGAGATTGAGCGGCCCCACAGCGGACACTTCAAGATGGCCAGCGACAAGAGCTGCGGCCGCTGCCATGCGGACCGGTTGGAACATTACCGCGACACCTACCATGGCAAGGCCATGGCCTTGGGCAAGCCGAACGTGGCGGCGGATGTGGCCGCCTGCTTTGACTGCCACGGTCACCATGACGTGCTGCCCCCGTCCAACCCGGCCTCCCGCCTCTCCACCAACAACATCGTCCACACGTGCCAGCAGTGCCATCCCAAGGCCAACGTCGGTTTCACCAAGTACATGCCCCACGCCAACCCGATGGACAGCACGAACTACCCCGGGCTCCATGCGGTGTTCATGTTCATGACCACCCTGCTCCTGTGCGTCTTCGCCTTCTTCGGTGGGCACACCGCGCTCTGGTTGGTCCGCTCGGTCTACCTCTACATGACGGATTCCAAGACTTTCCGCGAGGCGAAGATCAAGACTGAAAAGGACGATGAGATGTTCACCCGGTTCGCACCGTTCGAGCGCTTCCTGCACGTCCTGGTGGTCACCAGCTTCCTGCTGCTGGTCATCACGGGCATGCCGCTGAAGTTCTTCTATACGGACTGGGCCAGATTTATCTTCAACCTGATCGGCGGACCGGACGTGGCGCGCATCCTGCACCGCTTCGGGGCCATCATCACTTTCGTCTATTTCACCTTGCACCTGCTGGAGATGGCGGCCCACGCCTGGACCAACCGCAAGGCCGTGTGCGATCCGGCCACCGGCAAATTCCAGCTCAAGCGCCTGCTCTGCGTGATGTTCAGCCCCGATTCCATGATCCCCACCCTGCAGGATCTGAAGGACTTTGTGGCGCATAACCGGTGGTTCTTCGGCAAAGGGCCCCGGCCGCAATTCGACCGCTGGACCTACTGGGAGAAGTTCGATTACTTCTCGGTCTTCTGGGGTGTGGCCATCATCGGCTTCTCCGGCCTGGTCATGTGGTTTCCGGAGTTCTTCTGCCGGTTCATGCCCGGCTGGATCATCAACGTGGCCCTGATCGTGCACTCGGATGAGGCCCTGCTGGCTGCCGGGTTCATCTTCACCATCCATTTCTTCAACACGCATTTCCGCCTGGAAAAATTCCCCATGGATACCGTGATCTTCTCCGGCCGGGTATCCAAGACGGAAATGCTGCATGAGCGGCGTAGCTGGTATGACCGCCTGGTGAAGGAGGGCCGTCTGGACCAACACCGGATCAAGGACGAATGGATGCGCTGGAGCACCATCGCGCGCAGCTTCGGTTACCTGTTCTTCGGCACGGGCGTGATCCTGCTCATCCTGATTGTTTACGCCATGGCTTCGCGGTTGCTGCACCACTGAGCCCCGGGTTCGGGGTCTCAGGTTGCGTCATACCATGAAAACATCGCTGTCGCCGTCCACCGGTTCGAGGCTGAGCCCTCACCCGGACCAATGCGGAGCCGTGCGGTTCCCCCCTGCTGATGACGGGGTGCTTGTTGATGGGGTTGGCCGGCGGGGCCTATTGGCACCAACGGGCGACTGCCCCGGCAGAACCCAGCCACCAGCAACCCGCCGGGCGCACGCTGGCGGAGGGGACCCAACGGGTGCTGAAGCAATTGGATGCCCCCATGGCAATCCGTTTTTACGCGCTGTTGGATGCGAATCCGCCTGCCTCCTTGCAGCAGTTGGCTGACCGGGCCAGTCAACTGCTCGGCCTTTACGAGGAGGCGTCGGGCGGCAGGGTTAAAGTGACCCGGTTCATGACCCGCTCAGATGACGCTGAAGCCGCCGCGCTGGCTGATGGCCTCCGGGCGTTCTACCTTGGGCAGGGTAACGCCTGCTATCTGGGCATTACGGTGGTGAATCAGGATCGGAAGGAAGCCGTCCCGGTCGCGCCCGAATGGGAGCCCGCCATGGAGGCCGATCTCAGCCGCGCCCTGGCCCGAATCAGCCAGCCCAAGCCAGCCCGGGGAGTGCCGTTGGCAGCACCCGCGCCTGACCACGCTGCCATTGATGCCGTCAAACAGGCCCTACCCGACTTTGCCTCGCTCACCGTGGCGGAGGGAACCCGCCGGTTGCAGGCCCAGGCCCTGAATGCCTTCACGACGGCCGCGCAGGAGATGGCCACGCAGGTGCAGCAGGCCGAGCAACGCTTCACCCAGGCTCAGCGCGACAACGGGGGAACCGCCCAGGAAGCGGCCCGGGTGGAATTGCAGAAAGTGCGTTACGAACAGTCGGAGAAACTCAAGGGCATCGCCCTTCAGACCCAGGCCCTGGTCAAGACGCTGGAACAGATGAAAGGTCCGTAACCCCCCTCCCTCAAAGGGGGTATCCCGCCGCTTACCGTTGCGCTGGAGCTGCAACGGCTTCCACCGTTTTGAAGG
>CAIYYI010000432.1 GCA_903930345.1 uncultured Verrucomicrobiota bacterium | reverse complement strand
CCGCCGGGTCCATGCAGGCAGGTTGGATGGGGTTGAGGACATCGAGGCCGACTTCGATCATGTCCGGGATGATCGGGTCAATGACGCCGTCGGAGTGGTAGATGATCTTCAGGCGCGGGTTCAGACGTCTCAACTCGCTGAAGAATCCGGCCCACATCGGTTTGAAAATCCTGCGCCAGACCCCTGGCGAGATGGCCATTGCGTTCTGCGCACCAACGTCGTCGCCAACCCAGATTGCGTCCACGCCCATCCCGACCAGCTTCTTTGCTGCGGCGAGGTGATACTGGTAGGGAATGTCGAGGATGGCTTTGGCAAGATCGGGGTCGGCCACCAGGTCCATCAGCATCGTTTCCAGCCCCCGCAACGCCCAGGCCGTCTCAAAGATCGTCGTCACCGTGACGCCGACGATAAAGTAGTCCTGTTTGTAATTCTTGATCAGGTGGGCCGCATCCTCATACAACTCAGGCCGGTTCGGGTCGGGGGTGCGGTAGGTAGAGATGGCGTTGTCATCTGCGAGCGGGTGGCGGGCGATCTCAGTATAATAACCTTTGCCGAAGGGCGTGGTGTATTCGCAGGACTTCCAGCCAATGCCCCATTCATCCGTGTAAGGTTCTTTCGATTGGTAATAGCAATTGGCCCAGCCGACGCTCGTCAGCAATAGATCCTCGCCCAGCGCGCGCTCAAGTTCGTAAGTGTTGCCACCCCCGTGCGGGTTGTGACCGGCCCGGTTGGTCAACCCCATGTCCGCTCGTAACCGGTCGGCGAACTCGGGGGTGAAGCTGATCTGCATCGGGCATCGGTCTGGCTGCTCGCGGCTCAGAGCTGTCAATACCCGGTCTCTCGGTTTAATCGTGGAACCCATAATTCATTTATTTACCCGCGCTGCGACTCGTCAAGACTCACCAGAAAAAAATGTTGAGCAGCACGCAAGCCGCCAGCAGGATCACGCCAAACGTCAAGGGCTGCTGATACCACGCCAGCTCCGGGTGTTTTTCCTTCGCCGTTAGCGAATAAACCAGGCCGCGCAGTTCATCTTCCGTTTTGCGCTGCCGCGTCAGTAACGAGATGAGGATGGTCGCCACGAAACAGGCCGACCACGCCCAAATTGCCGTCCAGAAGTTCTGCGCCATCTCGCTATGGTAGGTGTGGAGCACAGCGCCGAGCCAGCCGCCTTTCAGCCAGGTCACCGCGCCTTGCGGCACCGTCAGGCCATGATGTGCGGCGGCGGCAACGGTCCCCAGCAGCAACCCGAAAAACGCGCCGTGGCCGGTCGCGCGACGCCAGAACATCCCCAGCAGGAAGGTCGCGAACAGCGGAGCGTTGACGAAGGCAAAGACGAGCTGAAGCATGTCCATAATGTTGTTGAACTTGCTCGCGGCATAAGCCGCCCCGATGCTCAACAGGATCCCGCCGACCGTCGCACAATGGCCCATCCACAGGTAGTGCCGGTCGGACTGGCCGGGCCGGATGTAGCTCTGGTAAATATCATACGTCCAGACCGTGTTAAAGGCCGTCACGTTGCCGGCCATGCCCGACATGAACGACGCCATCAACGCCGTCAGCCCCAGTCCGAGCATTCCACTCGGGAAATAGTGCATCAGCATCAGCGGCGTCGCCATGTTGTAATCGAGCGAGCCGTCCGCCGCTTTCGGAAGGAAGCCCTCGGGCGAGGAATAGTGCAGGCTGATCGCAATCATGCCGGGCACGATGACCAACGCGGGGAAGAGCATCTTCGGGATCGCCGCAATCAGCGGCGTGCGCCGCGCGGCGGACATGGACTCGGCGGCCATCGCCCGCTGCACCACGAGGAAATCGGTGCACCAATAGCCAAAGCCCAGAACGAAGCCCAACCCCATCAACATACCGGCCCATTCCACCCCCATCGGGTTGGCTTCCGGCGCCCTCAGCGGACCCCAAAGCGTCGTCATCGTGTCGGCGGCAAAACCCTGGCTGGTGGCCACGATGCAGAGCTTTACCTTCAATCCCTCCCATCCACCGACGTTTCTCAAACCTAGAAAGGTCAGGGGCAGAAAGCCCAGGACAATCAGGAAAAACTGGAGCACCTCGTTGTAAATCGCCGAAGTCAGGCCGCCCAGGAAGATATAGACCAGCACGATCAAGGCGGCCACCCACATGCACCCGTGAAAATTCCACCCCAGCAGCAGTTCCATCAATTTGGCCAGCGCAAACATCGAGATGCCGGACGAAAGCACGGTCATCGCCGCAAACGTCAGTGCGTTGATGGCGCGCGTCTTCTCGTCAAATCGCAGTTTCAGATACTCCGGCACCGAACGGGCCTTCGATCCGTAGTAAAAGGGCATCATGAAGACCCCCACGAACACCATCGCCGCCACCGCCGGCAGCCAATAGAAATGACACGTCAGCATCCCGTATTTGGCCCCGCACGCCCCCATCCCAATCACCTCCTGCGCTCCGAGGTTTGCCGACAGAAACGCCAGCCCGGCGATCCAAGCGGGAATCTTCCGCCCGGAGGTCAGGAAGTCCGCCCCGGTCTGGATCTGCCTCCGCAACATCCAACCAATGCCCAGCACAAAGATGAAATACACTGCCAGGATCAGGTAATCGATTGCTTGAATATGGATCATTTGGAGATCTCCGGAGGGGTGTCACACACGTTCAGCATGCTTTGCCTTTCTTGCCGGCAGGCCCGTGGGCGATGGAGATGGCACCAATCCAACGCGCGTCGGCGGGTTCGCTGGCGAGTTGATAGCGCGAATCACCGGAGAGCTGGAGCCAATTGGATTGAATGTCGAGACTGGCGTGTAATGTGGCCATGCCGAACGTCAGCAAAGCCGCAGCCATGATGGTAAATCCAACCCGCTGTTTCACCTTCAACAAGCTTTTGTTTTGTATTTCTTGTTTAATGGTTGAACTGACAGATTATTAACCGTGCGTCCCCATTCACCTGACGCCGCTCGGGCCAACCTTTTGTGCGAGCGTGAGGGGATAGGACTTCCCGGCGGCGGTGTTGAATTCCCATATCTTGTCACCGCAAACAACCCTGCAGGGGAGGCCGGACTTGGAATGGATCACAGCCTTGGTCAAACG
Source organism: uncultured Verrucomicrobiota bacterium (assembly GCA_903930345.1). Lineage (GTDB taxonomy): Bacteria > Verrucomicrobiota > Verrucomicrobiia > Limisphaerales > CAIYYI01 > CAIYYI01. Next base: position 995 of record CAIYYI010000432.1, on the reverse strand, counting down.
GCCGTCCTTCCAGCTCATATCCACCTCGAAACCGCCTCGAGCGCAAAGGCCGGTGACCTTGCCGGTTGGCCACGCCTTGGGCAGCGCGGGCAGCAGATGGATCCGGCCCGCGTGGCTTTGCACCAACATCTCGCAGTAGCCCGCCGTCGCGCCGAAATTTCCGTCAATCTGGAACGGCGGATGGGAGTCGAACAGATTCGGATAGACGCCGGCGCCGCTCTCGCCGTAGATGGTTTTCGTTTCGCGGACTACGTTCAACAGGCTTCGCAGCATGGTGTAGGCGTGATCGCCGTCCCAAAGCCTGGCCCAGAAGTTGATCTTCCAGGCACGACTCCAGCCTGTGCTTTTATCACCGCGGGCTTGCAAGGAAACCCGGGCGGCCTCGGCCAGTTCGGGTGTTGTCGCCCGGGTGATCTGACGGCCGGGATACAAGGCGAACAAATGGGAGACGTGACGATGATCATCCTTGGGGTTATCCTTGTCGGCTTCCCACTCCTGCAACTGCCCCCAACGCCCTATCTTCGGCTTGAGCAGCTTGTCTCGCAGGCCGGCGATGTGATCGCGGAATTCTTTGTCGTCCTCCAGCACATCGGCGGCCTCAATGGTGTTGGTAAACAGATCGTAAATGATCTCCTGATCATAGGTGACGCCTTCTTCGGCGGGGCCGTGTTCAGGCGACCAGCCGTCGGGAGTGACCAGCGTGCCATCCGGCCGCCGTTTCAGGTGATCGTCCCAGAACTCGCAGACTTCTTTGAGCACGGGATAAGCGGTCTGGCGGAGATAGGTTTTGTCGCGGCCAAAGGCGAAATGCTCCCACAGGTGCTGCGCATACCACGCGCTGCCAGGCGGATTCCATTTCCAGAACGACACGCCGCAGGCGTTGTTCATCGTCTGGACAGTCCAGCCCCGGACCTTGCCGTATTTTCTCCGCGTGTTCTTCGCGCTAACCTCGCGGATGCTCGTGACGTAGTCGATGAACGGCCGGTGGCATTCGG
>CAIYYI010000431.1 GCA_903930345.1 uncultured Verrucomicrobiota bacterium | reverse complement strand
ATGCCGCACTCAACTGTCAACCTGAAAACCCTGGGCTGGGATGCCTCTTGGGAGGAGTCCTTCGCACCCTGGCAGACCAGGGGCTGCGAACCCGGCCGCGTGGTGGCCGAGGACAAACTGCATTACTCCGTCGTGACCCGGCAGGGTGAGATGCTGGGCCAGGTGTCCGGTAAGTTGTTCCACCACCAGCGCTCCAATGCGGCGCTGCCCAAGGTGGGGGATTGGGTGGCGCTCAAGCTCTATCCGGCCGAGCAGAAGGCGGTCATCCAGCACGTGCTGCCCCGCCAATCCAAGTTGTCCCGCAAGGTCGCCGGCCGGGTGAACGATGAGCAGATTCTGGCCGTCAACCTTCATACCGCTTTCATCGTCCAGGCCCTGGATGAGTCCTTCAGTGTCCGCTTTATTGAGCGCCTGCTGTTGATGGTCAGGGAGGGCGGCTCGCGGCCGGTGGTGGTGCTCAACAAGTGTGATGTGCTGGCGGATCCTTCAGCCCAGGTGGCCGAGGCCCAAAAAGCGGCCCAGGATGCCCCCACGCTGGTGGTCAGCGCCAAAACCGGCCGGGGCATGCCGCTCCTGCGTCGGGAGTTGCACGCGGGAAAGACGTCCGTTTTCATCGGCAGTTCCGGCGTGGGCAAGTCATCCCTGATCAATCGCCTTTATGGGGAGGAGATCCAGCCCACCACCGAGGTGCGGGAGCATGATTACAAGGGGCGTCACACCACGAGTTGGCGGGAGATGGTGTTGCTGCCGAATGGCAGCCTGGTGATTGATACGCCGGGAATGCGTGAATTCCACCTCTGGTTCGCGGGGCTGGGTGTGACGGAATCCTTTGAGGATATTGAGGGCGTGGCCGCCCTCTGCCAGTTTGCCAACTGCAGCCATGTCAGCGAGAAAGCCTGCGCTGTGCAGGCCGCGGTGGCGGCGGGTACGCTGGCCCCGGAGCGCGTGGCCAGCTATCTGAAGCTCAAGCACGAGATCCAGTACCTCGAGAAAGCCCGTCGGCTGCGCAAAAAATCCTCGGGCCGCTATCGGCCCACGATTGCGCACCACGACTCTTGGGACGATTAGCCCCCTGCTGCTCACCTTTACTGCGCGGGTCCGATGTACTCGCGGGCAATCACGAGATTGTCGAAGCACACAATGTTCGTGGGGTTCTTTGTCCACCGGTCGGTGACATAGGATTCCAGCGTCAGGGCGTTGGCGTGCAAAGACGGCGAGGTGCGCCAGTGGATGCCCTGCCAGTGTCCCAGCAGGCGGCCATCAATCCAGAAAGCCTGCTCCCCGTCCGGTTGTCCGGGCGTGTTTTCCCTCAGCATGAACTCGGCGCAGATCCACCGGTCTTTCACGATCGGTTCCTGCGGTTCAGGCTGGAACGAGTTGCCCCAGAATTTGCCGTCGGGTGAGGCCTTCATTTGGTGCCAGTAGCTGTAGAAGTTCCATTTGCCTGGGGCCGGGTAGCGCGCCCAATTACCCCACGGCTCCAGCGCGGTGGAAAACCGCTCATCACCCGCCGGCTTCAGGCCCGCACCGCCAAAACCGCTCCATTTTTCACCCCCGCGCTGGCCCTTGTTGGCGCGCAGGGTCACAAAGTGGTGCACGTAGTCGCAGCCGGGGTCAAACCGCACGTAAAACCGGACAAATACCGTGGGGGTGGGGGAGAACCATTTGGTGAGGCCGTCCCCCTGGTTATCCTTGAGGCGGGCTTCCACTATCAGGCATTGCCGCCCCACCGCTCCGCCCCCAGAAGGGGCCAGGCTCAGTGCCCTGCTTTTGGCATTCACTTTTTCATCCCACCGCTCCGCCAGTTTACCGCTTTCAAAGTTGTCGGCAAAAATGACAGCGGCATCGCGCTCTATGCCAGAGTCGGCTTTGTATTGGCGGGCCAGGCCGGGACCGTGGGGCAGTTGGCTTTGGCTGGCCTGGTTGGGAAAGGGGACTGCGGCAGCCCACAGCAGGTTGGCTGCCGATAGCAGAAGAGTGCCGAGGAACAGGCTGGTTGTTTTCATGATGGAATGCTCGTTTTTCGCGCAGAGATCCGGGCTGGGTGAAACACTACACCGCAGGCCGGATTTGGACATGAAAATACGCGGCAGAAAATAACGCGGTAAAATAATGTCGCACCCATGATCATTGTCAGGGTCGTTCAAAAGCCTATGAATCCAAGCATGTTGCACAGTTCCGAACGTGGGATCGGCTGAAAGTAACCGTGGGACTTTCCTGTGACAACGGCCTCTGGTCAGGCTGATTTTCCCTGCAAGGCCAGACAGAAGAATGAAATCTGTTTGATAATCATTATATAATGCTTATTCTAAGTTTCGATCAAGTTGAGACTAACAATCCAGGGCCAGGCCGTTAGACTACGGAGTCCTTGGGTATTGGCGGCCAAGCGGGGCAGACCCGCT
>CAIYYI010000430.1 GCA_903930345.1 uncultured Verrucomicrobiota bacterium | reverse complement strand
GGAGGAGAAAAATGCCGGCCCCACTGCGGCCGTGAAAAAGATGGCCATGCCCAGCCAGACCCCCGCGTTGACGGTCCCAATAAAACGAAGCGCACGTATCACGTCTGCAAACCTTTCCGGCTAAACTCCAGTTTTTCAGCCCGGCGCATCATTTGTTGCCAGGTTACCTCACCATGGTGGTAGGCCGCCATGCGCCCCAGGATGGTGGTGAGATTGCTCCGCACGCTCGGGGCCACGGTGGGGTTGGAGAAATCCCCCCGTGTTATGCTTTCGTGGAACTTGGCGATGTTGTTGACCGCGCCCTCGGTGTAGAGGTTGCCCATGATGCCGCCGTTGAAGGCATCATCCCTTGAACGCACGGTCACCGCTCCGAAATAGTGGGTGTCCGCCGTCCCTTCGGTGCCATGGACCCGGCAGAGGATGTCATCAATGCCATGGCCCACCTGCTTGGAATTGAAGCTGACCACGAGGTCTTCGGGGAAATGGAAGATGACTGCGAAATGATCCCAGCAATCCCCCAGGAATTCCCGTTTGCGTCCCCCCGTGCCGTAGGCCTTGATCGGATCGGCGTCTAAAAACCAGGTGGCCACATCCAAAGCATGGATGTTTTGCTCGGTGATGATGTCGCCGGAGAGGATTTTATCCACCCCCCAGGCGCGCAGGCGCACTTCGGGGTTCTGGGGTTCCTTGCGCAGCACTCCATCCATGGACCCCCAGGTGGGGCCGCAGAGGTAGGCGGCCTCGGCGGAGACCAGTTTGCCAATGCCCCCGGCCCGCACCCGTTTGACCGCCTCTTGGTAGGCGGGATGCGCGCGGGTTTGAAAATCGACCAGAAACGCCAGCTTCTTGCGCGTTGCCTCCTGGCCGCTTTTAGCCACGGTTTGGCAGCCGGGGACATCCACCGCGATCGGTTTGGCCAGGTAAACATGCTTGCCCGCCGCCACCGCCGCCGCCGCCTGCTCCGGGTGGAAATACGGCGGGGTTTCGATCACCACGGCGTCGAGCTTTTGTTCCAGCAGGCGCTGGTACCCGTTCAGCCCGGTGAACCGCAGCTTTTCGGGCACTTGAAAGCGTTCCCCAGCCCCCGCCGCCCGGTCCGCAAAATAATCCGCCACCGCCACAACGTTGTACCGGCCATCCTTGACGAAAAGGTCGGCAATCCATTTCCCGCGTCCGCCACAGCCGATCAGGCCGATGTCGATCCGGGAGTTGGCCTCGGCCCCCCGCACCCACTCTGGCTGGGCAAGGGTCAGAACCGCCGCCCCGGCACCGGCCAGGAAATGGCGGCGCGTGATGTCCGTAGAGCCGGCGGGCAATATTTGTCGGGTTGCATTCATGTGATCAGTGTTTGACGCGAATCAACACAGTGTCATTGAATTTCTTTCTGGAGCAAGCCGGAATTCAACATCCGCATCCACCCTTACTCACCGCCTCCGCCCCCGTTGCCGTTGGCCGGGCGGCGGAAAGAGCGGGTGGCCCGCTCTGGCAGGCTGGTATCCACCTTCACATGGTAAGCGCCTTCCCCGAACGCCTCTTCCACCACGCGCTGCAACTCGCGGGAGGGCATGACGTAGAAGCGGTCATGGGGCTCGATGAAAACCGCCTCCCCTCCCGGCATGCTGATGCAGAGGAACAGTGGGCAGGAGCCACGATGGGCCTCCACGATGGTCCGGGCCTGTTCCAGATGCGCCGGGGTGGTCGCGGCGGCGGTGAAACGCAGGTGTACCTGCTTGGTGAATTTTCGGGGGGCATCATCCAGCTTGAAGATTTCCTGCGGGAAGATTTTGGGCTTGTCCTCGGAATTGTTAATCTCACCGATGACCATGATGGGCTGGTTGGCCACCAGCAACTCGCGATGCTTGTCATAGTTCTCATTCATGACGAGCATGGACATGGTGCCTTTGAGATCCTCCAGGGTGACCATGGCGTAGGGCTTGCCGCTTTTCTTGGAGAGTCCGCTTTGCACGGCGGTGATCAATCCCCCCACCCGCGTCAGCGAGCGCGCCGGGCATTGGCCCGCGGTCGCCGAGTTGGCCAGGCAATACTTTTCCAGGATCATGGCGAAGGGGTTGAGCGGATGCCCGGTGACATAGAAGCCCAGCAGCTCCTTCTCGTGGGCCAACCGCTCGTTCATGGGCCAGTCCGGCAGGCGGTTGACCGCCTCCGGGCGCGGCTTGCCGTGATCCTCGAACATGCCAAACAGCGTGTTCTGGCCCCGCTGCCGGTCGGAGATGACCTCGGCGGCGCGGGAAAGCACCCGGTCGATCAGGCCGAACAGGGTGGCGCGGTTTTCGCCAAAACCATCGCAGGCGCCGCACTTGATCAGCGCTTCCAGCACCTTGCGGTTGACGGTGCGGGCATCCACCCGCTCGCACATGTCGGCCAGGGTCTTGAATTTGCCCCCCTCCTCCCGGGCCTTGATGATGCTTTCCACGGCGATCTCCCCCACCCCCTTGATGGCCGCTAGGCCGAAGCGGATCACGCTGCCATCCCGGGCCGGGCTGAAATGCATCAGGCTCTCGTTCACATCCGGCGGCAGAACCTCGACCTTGAGCACGCGCGCCTCCTCGATCAGGATGGCGAGCTTGTCCGTGTCGCTCATGTCGTTGGTCATCATGGCGGAGAGGAACTCCACCGTGTAGTTGGCCTTCAGATAGGCGGTCTGGTAGGCCACGATGGCGTAGGCCGCCGCGTGGGACTTGTTGAAGCCGTACCCGGCGAATTTCTCCAGGATGTCGAAAATCTGGTTGGCCTTGTCCTCGGGGATTTTGTTGGCGCTTTTGGCCCCCTCCACAAACATGGAGCGTTGCTTGGCCATTTCCTCCAGCTTCTTTTTGCCCATGGCCCGCCGGAGCAGATCCGCGCCGCCCAGGGTGAAGCCGGCCAGAATCTGGGCGGCCTGCATCACCTGCTCCTGATAGATGAGCACCCCGTAGGTCTCCTTGCTGATCCCCTCCAGCAGCGGATGCACGTACTCCACCTCGGCCCGGCCGTGGCGGCGGTCGATGAAGTTCGGTATCAGGTCCATCGGGCCGGGCCGGTACAGGGCCACGAGCGCCGTGATGTGTTCCACGGAGCTGATCTGGAATTTTCGGCAGAGATCCCGCATGCCCCCGGATTCCAATTGGAACACCCCCACCGTGTTGCCCCGGTTCAACAGCTCGTAGGTCTTCTGGTCGTCCAGCGGCAGCTTGTCGATGGGGATCTCCAGCTTGCGAAAGCGTTTCACCATGTCGCAGGTGTTGCGGATGACGGTGAGGGTTTTGAGGCCCAGAAAGTCCATCTTCAGCATGCCCAGGTCGCCGACCGGCCCCATGGCGTACTGGGTGACGATGGCATCATCTTCGTCCTTTTTCAGCGGGCACAGGTTGACCAGCGGCTGCCCGCCGATGACGACGCCGGCGGCGTGTACGGAGGAGTTGCGCGTGAGATCCTCCAGGATGAAGCCCACATCCAGCAGTTCGCGCGTGGTCTCCTCGGTGTCGTAGGCCTGCTTGAGTTCGGGCGCGGTTTTCAGCGCTTTCTCCAGCGTCATCTTCAGGTCGTTGGGCACCATTTTTGCCAGCCGGTCGCTCTCGGAGTAGCTCAGGCCCATGGCGCGCCCCACGTCGCGGATCACCGACTTCGCGCCCATGGTGCCGAAGGTGATGATCTGCGCCACGCATTCCGAGCCGTATTTGCGCCGGACATACTCGATCACGTCCGCCCGCCGGTCGTCGGCAAAGTCGATGTCGATGTCGGGCGGGTTGACCCGCTCGGGATTGAGGAACCGCTCGAACAGCAGCCCGTAGCGGATGGGATCAACGTTGGAGATCTCCAGCAGATAGGTCACGATGGAACCGGCGGCGGAACCGCGGGCCACGCAGGTCACCCCAATGCTGCGGCCGTACTGGACAAAATCGCCGACGATGAGGAAGTAGCTGACAAAGCCGGTCTTCTCAATGACCTTCATCTCCATCTCCAAGCGGCTGATCACCTGGCGCACGGCGCGCTCCACCTCCGGGTGGGTGAGATCGCACGGCAGGGTGGCCACCTGCTCCGGGGTCAGCCCGGGCAGGGCGGTGATTTCCTTGACCCCTTCCACGATGAATTCCTCCCCCTCCGCCCGGGCGAGGATGCCGTACCGGGGCAACAGACCTTCCGCCAGCAGGTGGCGCAGATAGCCCTCCCGGGTGTGGTGCTCCGGGGGATCGAACACCGGGTAGTGCAGGTTCCCAAACTGGATCTTCAGGTCGCACTTCTCGGCGATTTCCAGGGTGTTGCGCAGCGCCTCCGGCGTCTCCGGGAAGAGCGCCTTCATCTCCTCCGTAGAGCGCAGGTGAAATTGCTCGGGGGTGTAGCCTAGGCTGAGCCGGTTGGGATCGTGAATGGTCGTCTGGGTGCCGACGCACACCAGCAGGTCGTGCGCGTGGGAATCCTTTTTGTCGATGTAATGGACATCGTTGGTCGCCACCAGTTTGAGGTCGAACTCCTTGGCCCACCGGATGAGCTGCTGGTTCACTTTGAACTGGTCCTGGTCCCCGTGGTTCTGGATTTCGAGGTAGAAATCATCCTTGAACAACTGCTTGTACCAATCCACCGCATCGCGGGCCCGCTCCAGCTGGTCCTGGAGGATCATCTGCGGGATCTCGCTGGCCAGGCAGCCCGAGAGCACCACCAGACCCTCGTGGTGCGCGGTGAGGATTTCCTTGTCAATGCGGGGTTTGTGATAGAAGCCCTCCAGGTGCCCCGCGGTCACCAGCTTGGTCAGGTTCTGGTAACCGGCCTCGTTTTTGGCGAGCAGCACCAGATGGTGATAATTGCTTTTGCCCGGGCCGCTGCCCGGCTTGTGGTCCAACCGGCTGCCCGGGGCCACGTAAACCTCGCAGCCAATGATCGGCTTGATGTCCTTCTTTTTGGCCGCCTGGTAAAAATCAATGGCCCCGAACATCACCCCGTGATCCGTGATGGCCAGGGAGGGGAATTTCAGGGCGTGGGCTCTCTCCATCAGCTTGTCGAGACGACAGGCCCCATCGAGTAGCGAGTACTCGGTATGCACATGTAGATGGACAAAGTCCGCAGTTTCCATGCGGGAAATTGTGGACCGTCAGCCCGGCTTGTCGAGCCAGGATTATTCACCGTCGGGGATAAACGCGGGACTGCCCGTCCGCCGCTCACTCCCGGCGGTCCTGGTGGCAGACCATGTCGATCACTACCGCGCTGGCCAGAATCAGCACATCATCCTCCCCCTCAGCAATATCCACCCCGTACGTGTCGGACCAGGAGAACCATTTTCTGGACACCACCGCCACCTCCCGTCCCCCACGGGTGAAGGTGTATTCCTGATCCAAAAAGCTGCCTTCCGCCTCCAGATCATCCGGTCCCGGCACATCGACCGTGAAGCGGCAGCGGAACAGGGTGAACAGGTGTTTCTTGATCACTGCGCAAATCTCCCCCGCCCGGTGCAGTTCATAGGTGGGCCCCCACGAGAGCAGTTTTTGGCGGATGAACACCAGTTCCCGCCCGGCCATGTCCTGAAACGACAGTTTGTCGCCCAGGGTGAACACCTTGCCATCCACAAAAAACGCGTCTTCGCCCCCCGCCGTCTTGATGGTGAAATCATCACCCAGGGCGAAAAACTTCTGCTTCATCACATAGCGCATAAAATACCTTAGTTTGGCGGCGCGTTGAACTTGAAGCGCAACCCGTTGCCAATCGGTGAACCGTACTCCTGGCCCCCCGGGCGGTACAGCCCTTTCTGGCGGGCGGGTACCCTTTGAACAGAAGCCGCCGTGCTTTGACGCTGGCAAAAAACACGCGCTGGACTAGATTGGGGCTGTGCGCAACCGGATATTCATTGCTCTCGGCACCGCCCTCATTGGCTTGACGGCGGTTCTGGCCCAATCCCTGACCAACCCTCCTACCATGGCCCCCTCCAAAACCACCGTTCCCAGCCCGGCCAATGTCAAAGTGCAACTGCTGACGACGAACGGACAGCTCTCCGGCCCGGTGGAGGTGCCTCGGGTGGTGAAAACCGATGCGGAATGGCGGCAGCAGCTGACCTCCGAACAGTACGGCATCGCCCGGGGCAAAGGCACCGAGCGGGCCTTCTGCGGCGTGTTCTATGACCATAAGAAACCGGGACATTACGAGTGCGTCTGCTGCCAGCTCCCCCTGTTTTCCGCCGATTCCAAGTTTGATTCCGGCACGGGTTGGCCTAGCTTTTTCAAGCCGATCGCCCCGGAAAACGTCGTCACGCACACGGACATCAGCCACGGCATGGTCCGCTCGGAGATCCTGTGCGCCCGGTGCGATGGCCACCTGGGGCACGTGTTCAATGACGGCCCCCGCCCCACCGGCCTGCGCTATTGCCTGAATTCCGCCTCCCTGGTGTTCGTGGAACGTCGCCAGCCGTGACCCCTCGCCGACCGGCACTTTGAATCTTGAACTTTGGCGGGGCAGGCGCATCCTTGGGCTGTGGCGACGCATAATCCAGATTCCCCGTTGGACCGCCTCTGGCGGGAGTACGGCGAGGTGTTCAGCTCGTTCGACGATCTTTCGTTGGCCCGCTGGATGGCCCAGACCCTGGGCCAGATTGATGGCAAAAGCTGGCGGCTTTCCCACCCCCTGATCGGCTGCTACCGGCTCGCGTCGCAGATCGGCAACGAGCGCGGGGTCTGGCTCAAGCGGCTGGCCACCGTCCCGGCGGCCTACAGCCTGGCCCCCTGCTGCCGCGCCCCCTTTCTGCCCCTGCTCACCCGGGACGTGGTGGATTCCGGCCTCCTGTGCCAGCACTGCAATGAAACCCTGGTGCCCCTGGCGGAGCTGCCCGACGAAGTGCGCCCCCTCATCAAGGCCTGGGCCGAGCAATACGCCCCCATCCATCAGGTGGCCCACTGGGATGATCGCCGCCAGAGTTCCTGCGGCAATTACGACCATGCCTATGAGGATGCCGCCCAGGCTGCCGAAAAACTGCTGCTGGAGTTGGGCGGCGATCTGGCCCCCCGCTTCCTCAACCATTACCCCGCCATCATCTGGGAGGACCAGGATGAGTGCCTGGAAGTGCAGCCGGAAGACATCCAGCCCGGTTGAGACGCCCGCATGAAGCGTTTGCTCAAAGGGCTGCTGCTCGTCGTGGGCCTGCTGCTGTTGCTGGTCCTGGTGCTGGTCTTGAGCCTGGATCGCATCCTCAAGCCCATCCTGGAACGTCAGTTGACCAAGGCCACCGGCCTGCAGGCCAAGATTGGCCGGCTGGACATCGGCCTGGGCACCCCGCGCTTCAACCTGGAGCAGGTCACCCTCACCAGCTCGGCTGATTTTGGCGGCACCCGCTTCGCGCTGATCCAGGAAATCCACATTCAATATGACTTCCAGCGCCTGCGGACCCGCGAGGTGCGGCTGACCGTCCTGCGGCTTGATCTGGCCGAGATGCACCTGGTGAAAAATGCCCAGGGCCGCGCCAATTGGGATGGCCCCCTCAAAGCCATGAACGCCCTCTCCACCCCGCACAAGGACAGGCCCTCGGCCCAGGAATGGCTCTACACCGGCATTGACAGCCTCAACCTCTCGCTCGGGCGGGTCCGTTATTCCGACTTGGGCCAGCCATCGAATTCGTTCGACCTCAACCTCGGCCTGCGGGACCGGGTGTTCAGCCAGGTAAAATCCCCCACGGATATGCTCGGACTGGTGTTTGAGATCTTCCTCCGCAGCCGTGGCGGCTCCATGACCACCCCCGCCGGAACCGCCCCTGCCCCAGCCAACCGTGCGCGCTGATGGCCAAGTCCCAATTCCGCAATCCACAATCCGCATTTGTATGGGCCGTCCCCATTCCTCCTTCCCGCTCAATATCATTTTCCAGTCATCGGGAGTCACGTCCAGTCATCTTTGGCCATCAACCAAGAACCATCAACCGTCTTCCGTCCCCAGTTCCGCCCTCAGCATTCAGCCTTCAG
>CAIYYI010000429.1 GCA_903930345.1 uncultured Verrucomicrobiota bacterium | reverse complement strand
TAACCAACATGAACAACAGATCGACCCGCCGCACCTTTCTCAAGCGTACCGCCCTGGTGCCGTTCGCGGCCACGCTTGGCGTCCCACTCACCACCACGCTGGCCGCATTTGCACCCATCAAACGCGCGGGCGGCTCCCGCCTTAAAACATCGCTCAATGCCTATTCATTCCTTGAATTGCTCACCGCCAACGCAAAGGATGCCAGCAAAGGGGTGGATCTGTTTCAGGTCTGCGACTTCTGCGCCAAGGTCAACTTTGACGCGGTGGACCTAACGGGATATTTCTTCCCCGGCTATCCGCAGGTGCCTGACGACCGCTACATCGTTAAACTCAAGCGCCATGCATTTGAGCTGGGCCTCGGCATCAGCGGCACCGGTGTGCGCAATGATTTCACCGCCGCCGACCAGGCGGTCCGGGCCGAGGGCGTGCAACGGATCAAGAATTGGATCGAAGTCGCAGCGAAGCTCGGTGCGCCAACGATCCGGGCTTTTGCGGACTCGCAGCCGCCCTTCAAGAACTGGCAGGAAGCTGCAGGCGGCGCGAGCCGCAGCACGGTTGAAACCTGGCTGGCCGATTCCCTGAGGGAATGCGCGGAGCATGGAAAGAAGTTCGGCGTCATCGTGGCCGTGCAGAACCACGGCGATTTCATCAACACGGGGGCCGAGCATCTGAGCCTGCTCCAGCGGGTGAATCACGAATGGTGCGCCGCGCTTGTGGACACCGGCAAGTACCTCACCCCTGATCCGTATGCCGACATCGCCTTGATGGCCCCCTACGCGGTGAACTGGCAGATCAAAGAAACAACCCAAAGCCTGGCCGACTCGCCCCGGACGGACATGAAGAAACTGCTCACCATCATCCGCCAGTCCGGCTATCGCGGCTACCTGCCGATTGAGACCCTGGCCATGAAGCGGAAGGGGTATGATTCCTTTGTGGAGGCCCAGAAAATGCTGACCGAATTGCGCGACGCGATCGCCGCCACTGAATCCATTGCCCCGCAATCGCAAACGAAGTGAAGCCGCCCCATGCGGCCCCGATGATACTGGTGTCGCCCGCAGCGCAAATCGGCGGGGCACCGAAAACGGCGGGGTGACAGAGGGGGATCCAAACCTTGGATATCTATTGCCTGTGGTTGAGCAGGTCCGCCATGGCCCAGCCCAGCGCATTGCCGACCTCCATGTAGGTCTCGGCATTCCGGTTGTAGTGATAACCTTGATTCTTGGGCGAGACATCGGCATCTCTCCAGAAATCCCGGGAGTCCACGCACCTCACGTTGCCAGCGAACTCAGGGTACTTCTTCGCGTTGTTCATCGCGAGCTGCGCTTCGGCGATCTGCAACCCGAAGCTTTCGCGCCCGGGGTTCCCGCAGCCCACGGCCAGCACGAACGGTGCGTTGGGAGCATTGTAATCCTTGCGCAGGCTCTTAATCAGATTCACCAGGTTCTGCTCGTAGCGACCGGCGTGGGCCTTGTTCTGATCCTTGTTCCCTTGCCACCAGACAAAACCGGCTATTTCATACTTTTCCGCGCCAGGATAATACTTACCAAGCTCACTCAGGACTTTCTTGGCGTTCGCCATGTCATCGTCATATTGCTTACCGGCGTACCATTCGATGACTTTCCCGGTTTTTTTGTCCACCCATGCGGGAGGTTTCGTCGCCGTGCCCTTATCCTTGTCCAGGTCCCAGGAATCAGGCGAGTCCTTGTACCCTGCATAGACCTTGCCATCGACAACGAATCGCTCACTCCCCGGCGGCAGTAGGTCCCAGCCCAGACTGCGGTTCCCGATGCAGCTCTTGAGCACCAGCACTGGTTCGTTCAACAACTGACCCATGACATGGCCAAACGCGACTTCTGGCCCGATCGTCCCGCCTTTGATTGTCAGCCATTCGTTGTGATTGACTTGCATGCCACCACCTCTACCTGGCATGACGTGGACATATCGAACATCACTCCTCGTGGTCCACTTACCCGCATCATCAATCAGATAGGGGTATCGTTTATCTGCCTTGGTCAGATACTCGAGCGTTCCGTTCTTCGTCTCCGGGCCAACGTCGCCCATGCCTAACATGTTGGACTGGCCCAGCAGAATGAACACCTTGACCGGCTTATTGGTGTCGGGCGCTTTCGCATCCGGACGCACCAGTTTGTGCTTCGGATCGGTATCGTATTTCTCCGCGGCTGAGGCGCTGGAAGTGTCCAGGACCGTGGCTACCAGCAGCGAGACTGCGGCGAACCATGAGGTTTTGTTCATAAGGTTTTTCTGCGCTGTTCAATTCTCGACCTTCGCACCTTTGCCTTTGCCGCCTTTGGCCTGAGCCTGTTGGGGCAGGGTCTTGCGGGCCAGTCCGGTGTAGCGGTCAGTCTGTTCCTGCCAGACACGCTCCAGTTGCTTCACCTTGTCCGGCAGCTTCGCGGCCAAATTGACCTGCTCAGCACGATCTGTCCGCAAATCGTAGAGCTCCCAGGGATTGCCCTTGGCCGCGACCAACTTCCAGTCGCCGACGCGGACGGCGCGATTGCCCTCATGCAGCCACCACAGGCTCTCGCGCGGAACGAGTTCATCTTTGGCCAAAGCGGGGACCAGGCTCCGTCCGGGTGCCTCGGGGATCGGCTCGCCCTGCCATTCCTTCGGCTTCTGGACGCCCGCCAATTCGAGCACGGTCGGCACGATGTCGATGAAATGACCGGGCGCGTGGCGCAGCTGGCCTTTGGCGCTGATGCCTGCGGGCCAGTGCGCGATGAGCGGCGTGCTGATGCCGCCTTCGTGGACCCAGGTCTTGTGCCGGCGAAAGGGGGTGTTGCAGGCGCTGGAAAAGCCGGGGCCGAGGCAGAGGTAGCTCTTGGCGCTTCCGGGCGGCGCGGCGGGATCATGCCCGCCATTGCGCACCATCATCTCGGCGCTGGCGCCATTGTCAGACGCGAAAAATAAAACCGTGTTCTCGTAGGCCTTCATCGCCTTGAGCTGCGCGATGATGCGTCCAATCTCCTGGTCCATGCGGTCAACCATGGCAGCATGGATGGCCATTTTCGTCGCCTGGAAGCGGCGCTGCTC
>CAIYYI010000428.1 GCA_903930345.1 uncultured Verrucomicrobiota bacterium | reverse complement strand
GGACGGAGCGACCGTACTGCACATCAGCGGCGAGATTAACGGCTGCATCACGACAAAGGCTGACTACTCGAACTACAGCTTCGAGACCGATTTCAAATGGGGCGAGCGCAAATGGGAGCCACGACTGGAGGGGAAGCGAAACAACGGCATTATCTACCATTCCCACGGCGATCACGGAGCTTTTTGGAGCACGTTGAAGAGAGGCATCGAGTATCAGGTGCAGGAAACGGATTTCGGCGATCTCTGGCTGCTCGGCGGTCCGAAAGCGCAGTCACGATTCCGCACGGAAGGTCAGAAGCTCATCTTTGATGCTCAGAATCCGTGGTCGAATGCCACGACCGGCATCCAGGCATCCCCGGAGCCGGACAAGCCGCACGGCGAGTGGAACCACCTCGAAGTCTATGTGCTCGGAGACTCCGCCATCCACGTCGTGAACGGCATCGTCGTCATGGCCCTCACCGGAGCCAAGGATAAGCAAAGCCAGCCGCTGACCTCCGGTCAGATTCAGCTTCAATCTGAAGGTGCCGAGTGTTTTTACAAAAATACGCGGCTCACGCCGATCACGGCCTTTCCCAAAGACCTTGCTGCGAAGGCCAGGTTTGACCCGCCCCAGAAATAGCATGGATCGGCGTGAAAGGGTCGGTCCTATATAATAATAACTAGTGCTTGTTACCCACCTTGACGCTGTCCGTTTATCCGCACAAACGCGTCCGACAAACGTCAGGAATGGCATGTCGGATTTGAGGGATTGTCCCGTGTAGGTGACGTCCTTTGCAACTATACTGTGTTGTGATGCATTTGGGGGGATTAGGCACGGATCACGGAGCGGAATAACCTTGAAAAACTGACGTCGTTGGCTTACTGTCCGTCTTGCGGATTGCCCTCGGATTGCCGGGGAGAAACGAGCGGGACGGGAGGGGTTAAGAAAAACCCTGAACCGGTGAGGAAACAGTAAAGTTTTAGTAAACTTTTCGCCGAACCGACGAGTTGCTCTTTGACGTCTTTCCGGCCCGGGCTGCACCGCAGATCCGAGAGCTTATTTGTCCCAGCACTAATGCGGAACGCGAATTGCGGATTGACTACGAATTAATCGAATGACGCGAATCTAGAGCCACGTAGTTTTTGGTTCATTGTTTGCGTTGGTGAGGTCTGGCGTATTCGTAATGAAACCAATCGACGTCCAGGTGGCCGGTGTCGGATTGGTTGTTGAAGTTGTAGATGCCGATGCGGTCTCCCCGGTAGTTTCCCCAGGTGAGCTGGTACGGGTCGCCAATGCTGGTGAACACGCTGCCATCCAGGCTGTAGGAGTACTGGCTCCGGCCTCCCAACCCCATGTGGATCGCAACCAGAGGGTGTTGCCTGCAATCGCGGGGCCAGGCGTGATGCGGTCGTTGGTTCTGAATTCCAGGGCGCGGACGCGGCCGGTCTGGCTGACGCCCAGCCCGGAATGTGACTGGGAGAAATGGCACAACCCGGCCTTCTGCCCGTCGGTCAGTCCGCTCAGGTCGAGTTTGAGGACGACCTCGTTGGTGCTGGTGCGGAACGTTCGTTGGGTGAGGGTGTTGCCGGCTTTGAGCAGCGTGTCCGGCTGGAGCGGACGGTAGGCGTGCAGCCGCAGCCAGCCCGGCCGCTCACGCAGAGACCACATGTCCGGCCGGGGCTGATAGTTCCATTCCCACTGGGGCGGCAGGCTGGCCTGGTCAAATTCGTCACTGGTTTGCGGCGTGATAACCGGCGTGTCGGCCACGGGCTTCCGGCCCGACCAAACCATGCGGCCCAGGCCATCCGGCCCGATTTCGCCGATGATGGGCCAGCCATTGGTCCACGTGACGGGCAGCAGGCTGGCGCAGCGGCCTTCCCAGGCGCCGGTGCCGTGATGGGTGAGGAAGTACCACTCGCCCTTTTCCGTCTGCACCAGGCCGCCCTGGTTCGGCTCCCGGGCGTCGCGGCCCGGATGCGCCAGCTGTTTTACCTCCGTGTAGGGGCCGAAAATGTTCCGGGACCTTTGCATCATCAGGTAGCGGCCCAGGTTGCCCTTGTGCTCGCTGAACAGGTGGTAGTACCAGCCATTGATCTTATAGAGCTTGTTGGCCTCGCGGCCGAGGCCGGAATTGATCAGGCGGCCGGTGGCTGTGATGAGGTCGCGCCCGTCGGGCGACAGCTGGTAGAGATAGGTCCGGTAGCCGTCGGCGAAGCAGGTTCCAACCAGGTAGCCTTGCCCGTCGTCATCCCAGAAGGGGCAGCAATCGTCCCAGCCCAGGTCTTTTGTCACCTGATGCAGCGGCTCCCAGGGGCCGGCGACGTTGGTGGCGGTGGTCATGAAATAGCCCTCGTCCGGCGTGCCGAAGTAAACCCGGAATTTGCCCGCGTGGTGGCGGATCGCCCCGGCCCAGATGCCCTTGCCGTAGCGGTTCATGCGGTCCCAATTCAGCTCCGGGCCAATCCGGGTGAGATCGTGGACGACGTGTCCCGCGATGGTCCAGTTCACGAGATCGCGCGAGTGCAAAATAACCATGCCCGGGGAGAACTGAAAGGTGGACGAGATCGCGTAGTAATCCGCCCCAACGCGGATGCAATCCAAGTCGCTGTAGTCGTAGGGCAGCACTGGATTCCGGTAAGTGCCGTCGCCCTGATCGCCCCATGCGGGCCAGTGCCCCCAGGGTGATGCCGCTTCGCCCGCATCGGCCAGCGGCGCGGCGCAGAGCATGGCCAGGCCCAGGAGCAAACCAAGCAGCAAGCGCATGGGGAAATGGAGGGCAGGCCAGAGGTGTCCGATTGTCAAACGAGACGCGATCCCGGCCTTGCGTGGAGTCGGATGGTTGGGCGCGTTCGCATGGACCCTCATCGCGCTCCCCAAATATTCCGCAGCAATCGCGTATGGGAATGGCAGCTTCATAGGCGCTCTGAAAGGATCAGCATCAGCGACGGGAGCCAGCCGCCGATAGCCCAAAATTGGTATCTGTGCCGACCGATTGCTTCCCGGTCGAACCACCCTGTTGGTTCAGCTCGGCCCACTCCACCGCCTTTTTCTTGTTCCAATCTTGGGTAATCTTCTGAAGCTCCGCGTCCAAGAGCGTGTTAATCGGATATTGGCCAGTGTATGCCCTTTCCGCAGTATGAACGAACTTCAGGTCCATGATCCAAAGCGGGAAGTAGAACAGCTTCAGCGGGCGGTTTTGCTTTGTTGCTGCCGGACCGAAAGCGAAGCCTTGAGGAGCCCAATTGTACCACTTCACAAAGCCAAGCCCCACGCTTCCGGGAACGTAGCACCCACGTGAAGACAGCATGATGTAACTACCGAAGTAGACCACCAACGCGCTGGCGACTCCTAACATGGCCAATATTCTTCTCCTGCTCATATGCAGAACGATTCAGTTCACCGACGGCGGACTCTTCGTGCCGCCCGAATTGCCTTTGGGGGTTGCAACCCCGTCTGTTTTCTTATCTCTCTCCAATACTCCTCCCGCACGTCATCGTCAATCTGAACGGGTGTGCTGCCGCCATGCAATGCGTCTCCACCGTCACGCTTGGGGCCGGAAATCCAGAACTGGTTGCCCGTCTCTACCTCGTAATAGTTGGCTTTGAAGCCCAAACCCTTCAGGCTCTGGAAGCTCCTGCCTCGGTAATAAATCGTCCGGCCTGTCTTGGAGAACGTGACACGTCCAATTCGCGCCGGCCCAATCAGACCTCCACTCTTATCCTCAATATACATGCCTGACTTCGCCCTGACTTTTATACACTAGGTTTCTTCCGGCGTTGCGAATGGTGGTTTTGGCAAAAGCCAGCCGCGCTATTTCAATCGTTACCCCCGGTAAAATATTTCT
>CAIYYI010000427.1 GCA_903930345.1 uncultured Verrucomicrobiota bacterium | reverse complement strand
GTCCTCGGCCTGGAGCACCGCCCCGTTTTGCGCGCTGACCGGTCCGGCTACCATCTCCAGCTCCTTGAGTTCCAGCCGGGCATTGGCCCCGTTGGCGGCCAGCCCGTCCCACGGCGTCACCCCATCCTCGGGCAGTAAAAACGCCGGTTGCTCCCGCGTGCCCGCCACCCGCAGGGTGCCACCGGCCTGGCAGCGCAGCGCGGCGTTGGAGGCCACCGCCACCACCACGCCTTCACCGATGGTCAAAGTCACCCCGGCGGGAATGATCAGGTCATTGGTCACATGCACCACGCCGCTGGCGGCCGTCCAGGTGACATCCCCGGTCAGCGTGCCGCCCACCCCCAGGGTGGCAGCCTCATAGACGACATCAAGATTGGTGGACGCCAGCACCCACCCCTGGGCATCGAGCGCCGCCACGTGCAATCGGTTCATCCCGGGTGTCAGCGGTTGGGCCAGAGACCACGTTCCCGTGGCCGGAGTGTGATTGGCAGGCTGATCATTCACCACCACGCGGGTGGAACCGGGCACCGTGTTGGAGCCGGTTAGCTGATACAGATTGGTCCGGGTAAACACCACCTGCGCCCCGGCGGGCGGCCCCACCGACACGCCCGTCACCCGCAGGCTGGGGATCAGGGAAAAATCCGCGCTGGCCAGGGAACCGTTCAGTCCCAGGACCGCGAGCACATGCGGGCCGGATTCCAGGCGGGTGCCCACGGCGCCGGCGCGGTAAACCTCCGCCGGCAACCCCCGGTAGAGCAGCGCCTCATGGTTGGGGGCCAGGGCGATGGCGGTGTTGGCCGGCACCGTGCCCACCGCCCCCGGAGCATTGGTGGACCGCGCAATCTCCACGCCGTCCAGCCAGGCCACAAAGCCGTCGTCGTAATCCATCACCAGTTCCAGAAGGCGGCCGGAATCGATGGGCTCGTTCACCGTGAAGGTGCGGCGGATGTAGAGCGTGGTGCACCGGTTGGAGATGGCGGGCAGCAGGGTGGCATCATCCCCATCCTCGTAGCCAAAGCCTCCCGGACCGGTCCGCCAGGTGCTGTCCAGGGTGGCGTCGCTGTTGGTCCTCCAGCCGCTTTGCGGCGCGTTGGTCCCCAGGCGGTAGTGCCAGGTTTCCGCGGCCTGCACCAGCGGGACCGGCGGCGTGCTCGCCACCCCGGGCAGATTCACTGTGAACACCCCGCCCGTCTGTCCCCAGGCCAGGCCGCTCGCTAGCCAGCCCAGCATCATTCCCGGGCCAATCCACCCTCGGATGGAAAATATTTTGCCAACGCCTGCCAGGGAAGCAGCCAGCCGCACAAACAACAACGGGGACTTCATGACTCAACCTTTCCGTGACGCTCAAAGGTTGTCAATGGGCAATGCGGACATCTGCGGTCCGGGCATCGCCCCCGTCACGCGGTGGCGCTGGCGTGCTTGCGCTCCCGCAGGGTGCGGAAGAACTCCCACCCCTCGCGCAGGCGCCGCACACACACATCCTTGTCCTCGAGCATCGTCTTGATGATGCGCAGGACCGGACGCGGCCGCAGGTAGTAGGTGCGGTAGAACCGGTCCACCGCGTCGTAAATCTGCGCCTTGCTCAGGCCGGGATACTCCAGGGTTGATTGCTGCAGGCCGTCGTCCTGCAGGATGTCGGTCTTGTCCTTCTTGGAAAACCACCCGTTCAACCGGGCCTGCTCGTACAGCTCCGTGCCGGGATACGGCGCGGCCAGCGAGACCTGGATGCTGAAGACGTCCAGCTCCATGGCAAAGCGGATGGT
The DNA here is from genome assembly GCA_903930345.1 of uncultured Verrucomicrobiota bacterium. Lineage (GTDB taxonomy): Bacteria > Verrucomicrobiota > Verrucomicrobiia > Limisphaerales > CAIYYI01 > CAIYYI01. The sequence continues at coordinate 14,497 of CAIYYI010000427.1, read as the reverse complement.
TTGCTCAATCGTCTCCGGGGTCTCAATCGGCAGGCCGAGGACAAACGTCCCATGGATATCCACGCCCAGCTCGCGGCAGGCCTTGGTGAAGCTGCGCATCTCCTCGAGGGTGACCCCCTTCTTGATGCGCTTGAGGATGTCCTCGCTGCCCGATTCATAGCCCACCAGTAACAGCCGCAGGCCGCATTCCTTCATCAGCCGGATCGTCTCGTAATTCACGTTCGCCCGGCTGTTGCAGGACCACGTCATGCCCAGGGGCTTGAGCTTCTGCGCGATCTCCCGCGCGCGCGGCAGGTTGGCCGTGAAGGTGTCGTCATCGAAGAAAAACTCCTTCACCTGCGGAAACAGCTTCTTGGCGTAGGCCATTTCAGCGGCCACGTTCTCCGCCGAGCGGACCCGGTATTTGTGGCCGCCGATGGTCTGGGGCCAGAGGCAGAACGAACACTGGGCCGGGCAGCCGCGCCCGGTGTACATGCTCACGTACGGGTGTTGCAGATAACCGATGAAATACTTCTCAATCGCCAGGTCCCGCTTATAGACATCCATCACCCACGGCAGCTCGTCCATGTTCAGGATGAGTTCGCGCTCCCGGTTGTGGATGACTTTGCCGTCCCGGCGGTAGGAGAGCCCGTCAATCTCCGCCAGCGGCCGGCCTTCGGCGACTTCCTTGCACGTGAAATCAAACTCCTTGCGGCCCACCCAGTCGATGGCGGGGGAGACCTTCAGCGTTTCGGCCGGCAATACGGCGGCATGGGCCCCCACAAAGCCAACCAGCGTGGAGGGCTTCTGCGACTTGATGGCCTCGGCCACCTTGCTGTCGTTCTTCAGCGAGGGCGTGGAGGTGTGGAGGATCACATGATCGTACTCCTGGCACTCCTTCAGGCACTGCTTGATGTCAAGGTTGTGCGGCGGGCAATCGAGCAGCCTGCTGTTGGGGACGAGGGCGGCGGGTTGCGCCAGCCACGTCGGGTACCAGTAGCTGGTCACTTCGCGGCGCGCCTGGTAACGGGAACCGGCGCCCCCGTCAAAGCCGTCAAAGGACGGCGGGCCGAGGAAAAGGGTTCTGCTCATGCGCGGGCGGCCGGATCCTCATTGCGGTTTGAGATCGATTTTCTTGCCCGCAGGCGCCTTGAAGGCAACCGGGGCTGGCTGGGCCGCACCGCCGCTGCCGCAACCCCCGGTGTGGGCGTGGTCCTCCGGCTGCAGCGCCGCCTTGGCTTCCGCCAGGTGGCCCTTGCCGATGGAGCAGCCGTTGTAGGCCTGCACTTTCGCCCCTTCCTCCCGCCGCGCCGGCCGGGCGCCAAAGTTGTATTTGAAATTCTTCCAGTTGTCGCCCGCCTGGTAATTGGTGCCCAGGGCCCCGCTCGGATCGTATCCGCAATGGACCATGCAGTTCTCGCAGCGGGGATCCCGGGCCACCCCGTCCACCACGCCGTACTTGTTCCAATCCACCCGGTCGAGCATCTCCTGATACCGCTCGTAATGACCGTCCGTCATCAGATAGCAGGGCGCCTTCCAGCCGCGGATGTTGCGGGTGGGAATCGCCCACGCGGTGCAGGTGAGGTGCCGTTTGCCCGCCAGGAACTCCTGGTAAACCGGCGTGCCGAAAATCGTGTACTTCCGGCCCCACTCCTCAATGCGCGAAAACTTCGCGATCGTCGCCTTGCGGGTCAGGAAAAAATCATCCGCGTTCTTGCCCAGCCGCTTGAACATGTCCTTCTTGGCGGCATCGTAATCGTACCCGGGGGAGATGGTGTGGCCATCGACATTCAGCCACGAGAAGAAGGCGAACATCTGTTCCAGCTCCTCCACGTCGGTCTCTTTGTAAACCGTCGCGTTGGTGGCCACCTGGAATCCCAGCGCCTTCGCCATTTTGATCGCCTCCACGCATTCCTTGAAAACCCCCTCGCGCTCGACGATGAGGTCATGGGTGTATTCCAGGCCGTCCACATGGACGTTCCAATACATCCACTTCGTGGGGCTGATGACGGGCCCCTTCTCGGTCCGGCCCTTGCGGATCGTTTCGGCTTCCTTTTCCGTGATCAGCTTTTCCCCCAGCAACTGCGCCAGCTTCGGCTCCCAGCTCGCGCTATAGACCGCCGTCAGGTAATCCCGCAGCTTGCGCCGCATGAACATGCCGTTGGTGCAGATATAGACGATGCGGCTCTGCTTGAGCAGGCCTTCGACCAATTCCTCGATCTTCGGATAGATCAGCGGTTCACCGCCGCAGATGGACACCATCGGAGCGTCACACTCTTCGGCGGAGGCCAGGCAATCCTCCAGGGACATCATGTCCTTGAGGTTGGTGGAGTATTCACGAATGCGACCGCAGCCGGTGCAGGTCAGGTTGCAGGTGTGGAGGGGCTCCAATTGCAAGACCATGGCGAACCGGGGGGTTCGCCGCAATTTGTGTTTGATGATATGGGCGGCAATCTTCGCCGACAGGGCCAAAGGGAAACGCATACACTTGCAGATTAACGAACACCAACAATTTGCGGAGCGTCCGCCAGGGGGGCGGGCACGGTCTGACCGGCGGGAGCTTTCGGCTCCGCCTTCATAAGACCTGGCAGCAGGAACGTTGCTGGCGATACGCTGCCCCCAGCCGCAAGGCCCGAGCAACCCACCGCCACCATCGCCAAAATCCCGGCCAGGACGAGGTTCAACCACATCCGACCAAACTTCATTCGGGCAATATAAGCCGGGGGAGGTCGATGGCAATCACTAATTCTTTGCATGGTGCTCTATTTTCCCGCATCCTTCCGGCGTTACCAGCGTCTAATCATTGGGGTTGTCAACAACCCCATTCGGCTATGGAACATCTTATGCACCATGGGCAACCGACACGGAACCCGCGCCCCGCTCGGGGTTGCAACGCCATGGGTATCCTGTTGGTGGTGAATGTTTTGCTGCTTCTTTCCCACCTGCCTGCCCACGGGGCTGCCGAGCCCGGCCTCCGTCCCCTGGGTTCTGCGTTGGTCACCAATGCCGTTGTCGCCCCGGAACTGCTGCGGCAGCAGGCCGGGCTGGTTTGCGCGGCAGCCCGTTCTCGTTATCTGTTGGATACCAACATTTTGGATTCCGCATGGCGGCTGGCCAAGGCGGCCTTTGACTACGCCGAGTTTTCCCTGAACGATACCGAACGCTCCACCCTGGCCACGGAGGGGATCGCGGTGGCCCGCCAGGCGGTGCGCCTAGATTCCCGCCAGGCCAACGCCCACTATTATCTGGCGATGAATCTGGGGCAGTTGGCCCGCACCAAGTTTCTGGCCGCGTTGAAACTGGTCGGTGAAATGGAGCGCGAATTCCAGGCGGCGGCCGGCTTGGACCCGACAATTGACGGGGCCGGCCCCTACCGTTCCCTGGCTTTGCTGTATCGGGATGCTCCGGGCTGGCCGACCAGCGTGGGCAGCAAAAACAAGGCCCGCCAGTATTTTCAGAAAATGCTGGCCACTGCCCCCGGCTTCCCTGAAAACCAGCTCTGCTGGCTGGAGTCTTTGTGCCAATGGAAGGAGCGGGCCCAATTCAAGGCGGCCTTTCCCAAGACCGTTCTGGTCATGCAATCCGCCCCCGCCCACTACCCGGGCGATGCCTGGGCCGCCGCCTGGTATGACTGGCAGCAGCGCTGGACGCTCCTCCGCAAGCGGGCCGGGGAGTAATCCCCCGCTCCCATTTCAGATACCACTTCGCGCTCTGCGCGGCTTCAAATGAAACTTCCGTTTCTTTCTGGGCGCATGAAACAGACTTGCATTTGGCCTCCCATCGTTGGGGATTAATCATCCCATTGCAACCCGGGAACGCCAGTAGTTCATTATTTGCCTGCCATTTGACAACCTGTTGGTCACGTGGAAGCTTGGCCCTGCGTCCCCGTGTTGCCATGACCGCCCCGGCAGCGGCCGTGTCGGCTGAAGCTTTGGCTGCGGATCGCCCTTTAATCAGTCCATTGCCATGTTTACCGTCACCGCCAACCAGATCCTCCCCGCCACCGTCACCGGCTCCTGGCCGCGCCCCCGCTGGTTCGATGTCTCCATGTGGGGCAAGCCGCTCGACTCCTGCCTCATGGATATCCGCTACCGCGAGAAGCTGCAGGACGCCTTGGCCGTCGTGGTCAGCGATCAGGAGCGCGCGGGGCTGGACATCCTCACCAACGGCGACTACCACCTGGATGAGGACATGGCGGGCCGCTCCTGGCACCACTACCCGCTGCAGCGCTGGACCGGTCTGGAGGGCGACCACATGCAGGCCGTGGATAACCGCTCGGCCTGGTTGCGCTATCCCCCCGGCACTCTCCTTTACGAAATTTACACCGGGTGGCGCTGGCCCAGGGTCACCGGCAAGATTGAGCACCGCCCCCTGGATTACGCCAAGCTCTGGCGCATGGCCCAGTCCAAGGGCCGCAAGCCGGTCCGCTTCGGCACCTGCTGCTCCCAGGTGATGTCGCTCTTCCTCGATATCCACACGCCCCTCTACGACGACCTGCGCCAGGTGATCTGGGACCTGGCCGTGGCCATGAATACGGAGCTTCTTGCCCTCCGCGATGCGGGGTGCAAGTGCATCCAGATTGAGGAGCCCTGCCTCCACTTCATGGCCAACACCTACGGGCCGGATCATGAAAAGGTGAAGTTCATGCTCGAAGCCTACAACCGGGAGGTGCAGGGCCTGGACGACGTGGAGATCTGGATCCACACCTGCTGGGGCAACCCCAATATGCAGCGCGTCATGGAGAACACCAGCTACGCCGCCTCCATGCAGCTCTACATGGAGCAGTGCCGCGGCGATGTCTGGACTGTGGAGATGCGTGATCGCAACCTGCAGGACCTTGAGTTGTTCGCCCGCTTCCGGGATTCCAAAAAGAAGGTCTGCATCGGCACCGTCAGCCATCGCAACCTGCAGGCTGACCGGCCGGAGGATGTGGCCGCTGTCCTCCGCAAGGCCCTGGAGTACATCCCGGCGGAGCGCCTCATCGCCTCAAGCGATTGCGGCTTCGGCCGGCAGGGCTGCAACCGGGAGATCGCCTTTTACAAGGCCTCGGCGATTGCCCAGGGGGCGAATATTGTGCGCCAAGAGCTGGGCCTCCCCGCCACCCCCATCCCCGCCACGGATCCCGCCCTGCAAATCGACGTCGTGCCGCGCGCCTGATCCGCCCGATTCAGATTGCCCTGCCGATTCATGGACGGGTAAAGTCCGCCCATGAACTCCTTTTGCCTGCGGTGGTTGACGGTTGGCTGGTTGGCGGTGGCGTCGGCATTGCTGGCCGCCGCTCCGGAAGTGCTCCTGAAGCCGCAGCCGGCGGGCGGCGTCATCAAGCCCGGCGAGAAAATCGCCTGGCAGGTGCTCGTCCGTGGTGACGGCGCCGCCCAAGTGACGGAGGCCACTTACACCCTCAAGGCCGGGGGGGCCACCCTCCTGGGCGAGGGCAGGCTGAGCCTGACCAACGGGGCCGGCTTCCTGGAAACCACCCTGACCAAACCGGGCACCGTCCTTGCGGAGGTGACCATCAAACCGGCGGATGGCAAACCCGTCCGGGGCCTGGGCGGGGTGGCGGTCGCCCCGGAGCAGATCAAACCCTCCCTCCCCGCGCCGGATGATTTTGATGCCTTCTGGGCCGCCAAGCTCCGGGAGCTGGCCGCTGTCCCGCCGCAGCCGGAGCTGATCCGTCAGGAGAGCGACAAACCGGGCGTGGATTACTGGAAGCTCAACCTGGCCAACGTGCGCGGCACGAGGGTGCGCGGCCAACTGGCGCGCCCAACCGGGGAGGGCAAACTGCCCGCGCTGCTGCTGGTGCAGTACGCCGGCGTCTATCCCCTGGGCAAGGGCAATGTCACCGGTCCCGCCGCCGATGGCTGGCTCACGCTCAACATTTCGGCCCATGACCTTCCGCTGGATGAGCCGGAGTCTTTCTACCAGCAGCAGAGCGAAGGGGCGTTGAAAAATTACACCGCCATCGGCAACGATGACCGGGAGCGCAGCTACTTCCTGCGGATGTTCCTGGGCTGCTACCGCGCGGCGGATTATCTGGCCACCCGTCCGGATTGGGATGGCCGCACCCTTGTGGTCTCTGGTACCAGCCAAGGTGGCTTGCAGGCCTTCGTCACCGCCGGGCTGCATCCCAAAGTGAGCGGCCTGATGGCGCTGGTGCCCGCCGGGTGTGACAATACCGGCGACGCCGTCGGCCGCAAACCCGGCTGGCCGTATTGGATGGCCAGCGGCGGGGCCGACAAGGACGCCGCCAAAATGCGCGAGACCTCCCGCTATTTCGACGCCGTGAATTTTGCCGCCCGCGCGAAATGCCCGGCGCTGGTCGGGCTTGGTTTGATCGACACCACCTCCCCCGCCTCGGGCGTGTACTCTGCCATCAACCAATTGCACGGCCCCTGCGAGGTCGTGGTCCTGCCGGAGTCGGATCACCGGGGCCGCAACAACACCCAGGCCGCCTACCATCCCCGCGCCGGGGTCTTCCGCAAGACGATCCGGCAGGCAGGCACGCGGTAAACCGAGGACATTTATGGCATGCAAGAATTTCTGGTGGTTGGGTTTGGTGGGCGGCTTGAGCCTGGCCGGGATGGCGGTTGCGGCGGAACCTCCGCCCCAACCCATCCCCGTGCGCCAGGCTGAAATCAATGATTCCTTCTGGTCGCCGCGCCTGCAGGCCATGCGCGAGCGCGCCATTCCCCATGGCTGGCAATACATGCAGTGGGAGCTGCGCGCCCTCCGCAAGGCGGGTGGCCAGACCGTCACCGGGGATTTGAACGGCACCTGGGGTGAGGCCAACCTGCACAAGTTTCTGGAGACCGTCGCCTATTCCCTCGCCCAGCACCCCGACCCGGAGCTGGAGCGCCAGGTTGATGGGATCGTTGACCTCCTGAAGGCCGCGCAGCAGCCGGATGGCTACCTGCACGCCTACATCACCAACAACCGCAAGCCGCAATGGGATCCCGCCTTCCTGGATGGCTCCCATGATGGCTACGTGCTCGGCCACATGATCGAGGCCGCCATCGAATACCACGCCGCCACCGGCAAGCGCGCCTTCCTGGACATTGCCTGCCGCGCGGCCGATCAGGCGTGCAATCATTTTCTGGGGCCCAAGGGCAAGCCGGGCTTTTGCGGTCATGCGGAATTGGAGATGGCGCTCGTGGAGCTGCACCGGGTCACCGGCCAGGCGCGGTATCTGGAACTGGCCCGCGCCTTTGTCGAGTGGCGCGGGCGCGGCAAAGTCACCCCGGCCGGGCCCACCCCCCGCGCCTATTTCCAGGACGCGGAACCCGTCCGCCAGCAGCGCACGCTGGAGGGCCACGCCGTCCGCGCGCTCTTCTTCGCCACGGGCGTGGCGGATCTGGCCCTCGTCACCGGCGAGGCGGATTACCGCCTGGCTGCCAACCGGTTCTGGGACAGCACCACCCTGCGCCGCATGACCATCACCGGCAGCGTCGGCCCCCGCAAGGAGCACGAGGCCTTTGGCGAGGATTACGAGCTGCCCAACAATGGCTACTATGAGTCATGCGCGGCCTGCGGCCTGGCCGATTTCGCCCTGCGCATGTTCTGTCTGGAACGTACCGCGCGGAATGCGGATGTGCTGGAACGCGTGCTCTACAACGCCGTCCTGCACGGCATGGCTCTCTCGGGCACCAACAGCTACTACCAGAACCCGCTGACCGACCGCAACAACGCCCGCTACAACTCCTGGGTCTGCTGCCCCCCGAACCTGTCCCGCACCATCCTGCAGGCGGGCCGCTACGCGGTGGCCACCACCGCCCGGGAGCTGTATGTGAACCTCTTCATCGGCGGCCGCTACGAATGCCAGATCGGCAAGACCACCGTGACCTTGGCCGTTGCCACCCGGTATCCGTGGGAGGGCCGCATCCAATTCACTGTGCAAACGAAGCAACCCGCCACGTTCGCGCTGAACCTGCGCCGTCCGGAATGGTGCGGAGCGGGCGAGGTCCGCGTGAACGGGCAGCCCGTGGATTCCTCCACCCTCACCGACTCTGGATATTGGAGCCTGCCGCGCCAGTGGCGTGATGGCGACCAGGTGGAATTGAACCTCCCCATGCCGGTGGAGCGCTGGGCGGCGCATCCGAACGCCGGGGATTGCCGGGGCAAAGTGGCCGTGCAGCGCGGCCCCCTGGTCTATGCCTTTGAGGGTCTGGACAACGCCGGACGACCGGCCCCCACCCTGGGTGCCGATCCCGCCTTTGGTGTGGAACACCGCCCGGACCTGTTGGGCGGCATCACCGTGATCAAAGGCGTGGCGGCGGATGGCCAGCCCTTTGTGGCCATCCCGTTTTATGCGTTGGCCAATCGCCAAAAATCCACGCAGGAAGTCTGGGTCAACCAGTCGGGCATGACCCCGGACGACCGCTGGTGGGAAGGCAATCTGTACCGCCGCTGGCAGCTTGGGAAATAAAGCCATCGTCCGACTGGTCAGACCAGGCTGACCAGTCAGACATTCCAAAAACCCCGCCATACTCACTCCACCCGCACCCCATCCAGGTGTGTCCAGTTGCCTTTGGATCTCGGGTGACGCCCGTCCACCAGCGTCAACCGTACCGTGTGCGCACCCCCGCCGCCCAGGCTCTTCTGCCACAAGCACACACCCCAGATGTCATCCGCCGAAAAGGTGTCCACGGTTTCCGGTGCCGCCCCATCCACGCTGATCGCCATGCGGCCGCAGTCGGCCCCCAGCTTTGCAAACACCAGCACACGCGTGCCCTCGCACTTGAGTTCCATCGTCGCTCCGGGCGTTTGGCTACTGTGCAGCGTGCCGGCATGGGAGGGAAGCGAGCTGGAGGTTTTCCAATCCCCGGTGAACGTCATCCCACCGGCCGGACCGGCATCCACAATCCGTGCCGCCGGACCCGGAGCCGGCCGGAACGCCACTGGTTGCGAAACGTTGCCCGCGCCATCCATCGTGCGCAGTTCGTACCGCGCGTGCGGGTCCGCGCCCGCTGAATGGTCGAAGTAGTAATGACCCTTGGCCACCTTGTCGATCAACTGGCCGTTGCGCAGGATCTCGTATGCCGACACCCAGTTGTTGTCGGTGCCGGGTTTCCAGGTCAGCTCCACTCCGGGGTAGCCCATGTTCTCGGCCGCCACCGCGCGCAGCGGCGTTGGCGGTTTGGGCGGCGTGGTGTCCAGCTTGCTGCCGGGGTGCAGGGGCAGGTTCAGGTAAATCAGCTCCCCCGGCGGCATGTTCGTGAGCCGGATCCCATTGGCCAACAGATCGGCCCCGGTCCGTTTTTCTTCGGCGGCTGACTCGTGGAATGACACGGTGTAGCTCGCCTTGGGCAGCAGCCCCTTGGGCCGGACCGTCACCGGGCCGGAGGGCACGTGCTTCGGTATGATGAGGCTCCGCCGGGCGTCCCGGCTGAGCCGCTGAAACCAGAACGTCGGATCATCCCCCGTGACGAGGGGCCGATGCACGCGGACCCAGCGGCCCACCAGCCCCTGCGTCTGCAGGTAATGGTAGAGGTCGTTCAGTTCGCGGATGCCCTCCAGCTTTACCGGATCCACCGTATCGCCCGTGGTGTCGTAGTTGAAGCAGAGCAGCCCGCGCCAGGCCGCCTTGTTGTACGCGTCCGGATTCCACTGGTCCGGGTTGTCGCAGTTTTTGTCCGGCGGGAAGAGCAGCGAACTCCAGTGGTTGCGCAGCGGCCCGATCACCCCGTCGCTGAACTGGATGTTCGACGCATGGCGCACATAATCGTACCCGGCAAAGTTCCCGCCGCCGTTGACCGCCTGGAAGGCGCAGTTCGGGTTCTCCTCCAGAAACTCCCGCAGGATGCGCCGGAAATTCTGATCCTGCTCCAGCAGCACGCTGGGATCATTTTTCTGTTCGCTCGTGATGGTGCTGTCGTTGCGCCAGGTGAAATTGCCCCAGCGCCCCACGAAGCTCCGGAGCTGCCCCTGGATGAACCGCACCACCTCGGGCTGCGAAAGATCGAGCGTCACCCCGTCATCGTCCGATCCCGCCAGCCAGTCGGGGTGCTCGGCGGCCACCTTGGATTTCCGGCTGACGGTGTAGAGGAAGGCATAGATCAACTGGCCCATGTCGGACTTGCGCAGGTAATCGCCCGTGGCCCGGAAGTCGGGACCGTTCCAGTCCCCCGCGTAATCCCACCATCCCCAATCCCGGTGATAGACATCCGTGCCGGTTTGCCGCATGTAGTCGGCCACGCGGAACACTTTTCGAAATGTGCTCGGCACGTCGGGGTTCCCCCCGTCCAGCCGACCCCCGGCTGCCCCCACCCCGTCCCCTTGCTCCAATACCCGAGCGTGCGCAGCGCGGGAAACCACGGATACGTCCCGCCCCGCCCATCGCGCGTGTAATCCCAGAGGTAGGTGTACTGCCAGTCCAGCAGCGTGTTGCCCGCCTCATCCAGATCGTCCCGGTAAAGCGCTGTGAAGGCCCACGGGGTTGTGACCGCGCCCCCGGGTGCCAGCCACCGTTGAAATCCCGCCAGTCGCAGTTGGGCCTGCACGCAGTCGTTGCTCCGCGCGGCGAAGGCTGATTGCCAGTGTCCGAAGTAGTCGAAGCCGATCACCACCCCCTGCCGTGTTTCCCGGTTGAAGAGCGAGTACCAAGGCGCGTAGCTGGCGGAGCCTGGCTTGAACGACGGCGCCTGGTTCGGCGGCCCGTGTGGATAAGGATCGTAGGAGTCAAACCGCCGCGCCGCTCCGGGTGCCAGCGTCTCGCGCCGCAGTTGCCAAGAGCCGGGGATGTTGTGCGCCCCGGTCAGCCAGTGGAAATGCACCGCCGCCGGCCCTCCCATGGCGAGTGTGGTCTCCAGGAATCCCGGATCACTCACGAGCAGGGGCACGCTCCCGAGATTGCTCATGGTCATGGCTTCACGGATCAGGCTGGATCCGGGATAGACAACATAGGTGCGCGTCACCCGCAAAGGCGGACAGTCGAGCGTCACATCCAGTTGCCGCACGTCCAGCTCCAGACGGCGGATGCTGGCTGCATGCAGCGTCCACCCCCCGCTGGCGCCGCTCACTTCGGTGCGGTTGGTCCCCACGGCCAGGAAAAACTCCGGCACCCCCGCCCCCGGTGACAGCAGGCTGTGCCCGGTGATTTTATCGGTGTACGCGGTGAGGAGAAACTGTCCGTCCTGCAGGGTGAGCCTGCGTTCCACCCGGTCCGAGCCCAGGATGAAATCCTTCCCCTGTCGGCGCACATATGCGGAATCCGCCGCGAGCGATCCGCTCACCCAGAGCAGCATCAGCCAGGCCGCGAAGCGTATAGTCATGAATCATGGACGCCCGCCACGCCAAATCATTCAACGTACCCACGTCCCACCCGTCCGACTCCCCCGTATTGTCCCACCCTAATCCCCGGTGTCCGGCAGCACTGGCCGTTGCCGCACCGGGAGGGGTGTGGTGTTGATGCTGTCTGGTAGCATAATGCGATAATAACGCCCCGGTCCGCCCGTCATGGGTGTGGGCTCGCTCCACTCAAAGTATCCCTTGCCCAGGTGGGCGGGCGTGTTGGTGGCGAGTTCCCAGTTCAACAGGTTCGTGGACCACTGGATGTACGGCATGCGGGTCTCCGTGCCGCGCCAGCGAAGATTGAAGGCGTTGGGCTGGTTTTGCTGCAGGTGATAAACCCCGCCACAGGCCTGCGGGGGCGCGTTGGTGCCGGGCTGGTCAAGGGCGGCTTGGATGACATTGGCCGCCCCCGGCGTCGGCCAGGCAAGGAAGGTGGGCGTGCCATCCGGGGTGGGCAGACCATAGGAGGTGTCCACCGGCAGGAACGGGATGGTGATGGAATCCACCAATTGCGTGGTGGTGCCAAAGGAGAACAGGCAGAGGCCATCCCCCTGGCGGTTGATTTTGAAGGAGGCATGGAGCTGGCCATCCAGCGGATCGCTGTCGCAATACACCACCAGATATCCCTGGGGCGGCAGGATGAGGCCCATCGGGAAACGCCAGGCGGACGCCGGTAGAATGGGATTCTGGCCCAGCCCGTACTGGCTGAGGTCGATGGGTTGCTGGCTATTATTGTACAGCTCCACCCAGTCCTCGTTTTGCCCCACTTCGTCCAGCAGGCCCATCTGGTTGTCGGCCACCACCTCGTTGATACGCACGATGGGGCTGGGGATGGGCATCCGGGCCCGGTGGCGGGTGCCGGAGGATTCCGCCCCTTTCGGGCTGTAGTCCAGTTGCCCCTGCAGGTCCACCACCCGGTAGAAATAATCAAATTCCGTGCCCGGGGCGAGCAGGTTGGTCATAACGATGCCATAGACATTGTCCTGCGCTTTTTTGTCGGCATGCAAACCGTCGTCAAACAGGGTCACCTCGTTTTCCACCCCCCCATTGATCGGCCGGTAAACCAGCCCCACATAGGAGATCCCCACGTCATCGAACACGCGCGCGCTGAGCGCCAGGGAGCGCCCGCCGTTTTCCACCACCGGCTCCCGTTTTTCGACCGTGGGCGGGATGTTGGCCGGCAGCACATTCGTGGAGCCGGGCGTGGGGGTCGGGTTCATGGAGAAGTAGCGGCCGCCATCCGTGGTCCGGGAATAGGAGACATCCGAAGGCAACGCCGGAAAACTCAGCCGATCCACCGTTTCCCCCGCCGCATTGATCAGCACCAGGGTTTCCCCGTCGGCGTTGAGGGAGAACGGCAGCCGGTTGGTGATGTAAAAGCCGTTCTGCCGACAGTAAAACAGGACGAAGCCACGGGGGGGTACCGTGATATCGACGGGCAGGGGGAAACGGTTGGTGATCCCCGGGCTGCTGACCTGGCCAATGTTCCAACCGGACAGACTCTGCGGCGTGTCGGCATGGTTGTAGAGTTCCAGCCAGTCCGGCGTGGAACCATCCGGCTGCGGATTGTTTTGATTCAGGGCCAACACTTCGTTGATGTAGAGCCCGGGGGCAGTGGCCTGCGATGCCGCCACCAGCGGATTGTTCGTGAGCGACAGGGTGGAGCCATTGATGAGGGCCCATAAACCTTCGCCCACCCCGACAATGTCCGGACGGCCGTCCCGGTTCAGATCGGTCACCACAATATCCTCCACGCTGTAGCCTTGTATGGTTTCCCGGGCGGCGAATTTCCGGTTGCCGATATTCTTGATGACGATCACGGTGGACATGCAACGGTTGCCCACCACGATGTCCTTCAGGTTATCTCCATCCATGTCCTCCAGGAAAATATCCACCGCGCCAAAATCAGGTCCATCATACCGTTGCGGCGCTTCAAAGGCCCCGTCCGAACGGCCAAAGTGGACGTAGATGGGGTCGGGCCGCTCAAACGTCATCGCCACCACCAGATCCTGGTTGCCATCCCCATCCAAATCCGACGCCTCCAGCGCCCAGGCCTGGAAGCCAGACGGGAAGGCGAGGGTCGGCCCCACCCAGTAATTGCTGACCCAGTGGCTGCCGGTGAAGAATTGCCCGTCGTTCAGAAATATCTTGCCCCGGGAACAGGCGATGTCCAGCCGCCCATCCTTGTTGAAATCCGCCAGCGCGATCCCGATGGGCCGGCTGTCCGCCAGGACACCAATGGGTAGCCCGGGGGCAAAAGTCCCGTTACCCTGGTTTTGGAATACCAGCAGTCGCCCGGTGGTGGTGCCCACCACGGCGTCCGGTTTCCCGTCCCCGTCAAGATCCCCCAACCGCACCCAGAAGGGACGCAGGATCCCCTGCGGGGTTTTCAGGCTGGTCACCAGCGGCGGGCTAAAATGCCCGGTCCCATCACCCAGCAGGGCCACCAACCCGCTCTGTTGCTCTGGATCATCCGGCGCGCCTCCCCCCAGGCAACTCACGAGCAGATCGCTCTTGCCATCGCCGTTCAGGTCGCCCGCCACCAAAAACACCGGGTTGTAGTTGACCGCCAAAATGGTCTCCGGCCCGAACTTCCCGTTGCCCAGATTGAACCGCACCCGGACATCGTGCGAGCGCGTGCAGGCGATCGCCGAGTCCGGCAGATTGTCGCCATTGAAGTCCGCCGTGGCGACACTCACCGGGGAGAGGCCGGTGGGGTAAAAGCCGCCGGATATGCTGAGGGTGCCATACACGTTTCCGTAGAAAACGGAGATGTTGCCGCTCGCGCGGTTGTTGGCAGCCGTGTCCAGCAGGCCATCCCCGTTGAAATCCCCCACCACAATCTGGCGCGGTGAATTGCCGGTGTGAACGGTGGTGACGGGATTGGAAAAACGGCCTCCGCCCAGATTGTGCAGCAGGTGTATGGCGTTGCACTGGGTGTCCAACACATAGAGGTCAGGCAGACCGTCCTGGTTGGCCTGCCCAACCGCCAGGTCATACGGGGCGTGTTGCATGTTGATGGTTTTGGGCGGGCTGAAATTCAGGCCTCCCTGGCCCAGGAACACGCTGATGGTGCCGGAGTGGGCGTTGGCCACCAGGATGTCGAGGGTGCCGCCCAGGGGATTGGCCGCCGCAGGATTGTTCGTTTCATCCAGGTACGCCACCGTCAGTGCGCGGGTGCCATATCCGTCGGCATTGAGCACGGCGGAAGGCTGGTTGGCGGCGAAGGTGC
>CAIYYI010000426.1 GCA_903930345.1 uncultured Verrucomicrobiota bacterium | reverse complement strand
GTGGCGATCGCTCACGCGGGGAGGTAAGAGGGGCTTCGCGGAGCGGTTACCTTTTTGCCTTCTCCTTGCGCATGCCCTCCGGGCGGATCAGGTTCATGCTCTGCATTTGCTTTCCGAGCCAGGCATTGGCGGCTTCAAACTGGCGGTTCTGGCGCAGCATGCTGGTGAATTGCGGCAGGTCGGCCTGCATCTTGGGTTCATCAATCGGGAATTTGCTGCGCACGAACACCACCATCCCGCCATCCGCCGTCGTGACGAACGGAGAGACGGCACCCGGCTTCAAGGAGAACGCATAGCGTTTGATGTCATTCAGGTTGAACGACTCGGGCAGTTCCGGCACCGCCTTGGCATTGCGGGCCAGGCGCATGATGGCGAGCGGTCGCACCGCTTTCTCCGCGCACACCGATGAGAAAGTCCGGGCCTGGCCCAAGGCGTTGGTCAGGTCCACATGGAAATTGCGACCGCGTTCCCGGGCTGTCTGCACGGTTTGGAACTGCTTGTAATCCAGGAAAACCTGGCCCCGGATTTCTTCCAGCGCCGGGGTGCGGCTTGGGATGGATTTGCGCAGGCCGATCACATACACGCCATCCTGGCCCACCACCGGGTTGAGGGAAACCGGCTCCTGCTCGGTGAGCAGCATGGCCTGACGGGCGAAGTTCTCCATCACCTTCAGACTCTTCGGCCCCTCTTCGTCAAAGGCCTCGGTGCTCTTGGTGGCCAGCTTGAACTGCGCGGCCAGGCTGGCCAGATCAGCCAGCTTCACGGCACTGTTCGTGGCCAGGGCATTGACGAATTCGTTCGCCTTTTGGCGCGCCGTGCGCAGGGCCAGCAGGTCCAACTGCTCGTCGCGAATCTTGCGGATGGCCGCCTCTTCGGACAGGACTTTGCCGTCGGCATCGGTGTAGAAATTGGTGCCACGCTTGAGGTACACCGCGCGGGCCTGCTCCGTGAAGTTGGTGATTTTGGCCATCTGCTCCTCGGCGGTGCCGAGATAGTTGGAGGTGGCGAACTTCACATAATCCACCTGCACCTGATCCTTGATCCGGTAGTTGGCGCGGTTGTTGGTGTAGTACTCGCTCAGCTTGTCCTGCGAGGCGTCCGGCACACTGGCCAGGTAGTTGCTGCCGCTGAACAGCACGAGGTCCACGGCGACATCCTCGTTTTCGCGGCGATAGATCGACTCGGCCTCCTGGGGCGTGACCAGGCGGCCACCCACACCCGCCACACTGATCAGGTGGAGGATGCCGGCCTCATGGCTGGCGAAGCGCTCAAAATCGGCCTTGCTCAGGCGGTTGGGCAGCAGGTACTGCTTGTCAAACGCGTCCAGCAGTTGGGCGGTCGCCTGCTGTCCGTTGCTGATGCGTTCGAGCAGGTCGCTGGAGAACTGGAACGATGCCTCCAGGCCGACATGCACCTGCATTGAGCGGAGCAGCTCAATGATGGTGACGCGGTTATAGGCCTCGTTCTCCGGATCCCAGCCGAATTGGCGCGCGTTCTCATCCTGCTCCGGCCAGGAGCCGCGGCTGAACAGGTACTTCAGCCGGGCCTCGGAGAGCGCCTGCTGGAAGTCCTCGGCGTTGATCGGTCGGCCGTTGACCGATCCGTAAGCGCCGGTGTTCCCACTGGTGAGGCCCGAGAGGGACCGGTAATCCGTGAAAAAGATCACGAAACTGGGAATGATCACGATTATGGCGACGAGCCAAATCCACTTCTGGTGTCTTCTAAAGCCTGCAAACATATCAATTAGCTAGGTTACGCGAATAATGAACGCGCAACGTAACTGGGTTCGACGGCCCAGGTCAAACGTAAAAATCCTCCTTTTTAAGAAAATCCATGCTTGCCAAGTCCGTCAGGGTTGCATAGATTCCCCATCCTTTTTAGAGGGACGCCATAGGAATATGGTGGGCGGAAATCATTGGTGGCTGCCGCCGTCACACATGGAATAGCATATGGCTGTAAGAATTCGTTTGAAGCGTATCGGGGCAAAGAACAACCCGGCCTACCGCATTGTGGTGGCTGATGGGCGGAGCCCGCGCGATGGCAAGTTCATTGAAGAACTCGGAACCTACCTCCCGCAAAACAAAGGGGAGAACTTCAAGATGGACCTGGAACGCGCCAAGTATTGGCTGAGCAAGGGTGCGCTGCCGACCGAAACGGTCGCCAGCTTCCTCCGCAAAGCCGTGCGGGTGGCTGCCTGATCGGGGGCTTTGCTTTTATGCAAGCCTTTCTCGATTACGTCGTTAAAGCGCTTGTGGACCACCAGGACCAGGTGCGGATCACCCCGGTGGAACGCAACGCCACGACGGTTTATGAGTTGCGCCTTCACCCGGAGGATGTTGGCCGGGTGATTGGGCGTCAGGGTGTGATGATTCATGCCTTGCGCTCTCTGGTGCAGGCCGGAGGGGCCAAAAAAGGCCTCCGCTGTGCCGTGGAAATCGTCGAAGAGCCGCCCTCGGTTTAAGCGGGAAGCCCCGCCACGTCGTTTGTGCGCGCATGAAAATCGACGTGCTCACCTTGTTCCCCGGCATGTTTGCCGGTCCGTTGGATGAAAGCATCGTCAAACGGGCGCGTGATCAAGGGTTGCTTGACTTGCGGATAGTCAATTTGCGGGATTACACCCATGACCGTCACAAGACGGTGGATGACCGGCCGTTTGGCGGCGGTCCCGGCATGGTGCTCAAGCCCGAACCGATCTTTGAAGCAGTGGAAGCGCTGGTGGACGCAGAAACCCACGTGGTGCTGTTGACACCCGGCGGACGGACCTTTAACCAGTCCATCGCCCGGGAGTTGGCGCAGGAAAAGCATCTGCTGCTCCTGTGCGGCAGCTACGAGGGTTTTGATGAGCGCATTCGTGAGCATTTGGTCGATGACGAGTTGTCGATCGGCGATTATGTGCTCACCAATGGGGCGCTGCCCGCCATGGTGGTTATCGACACGGTCACCCGGTTGCTGCCGGGGGCCTTGGGCGATGACCAGAGCGCTTGTGAGGAATCCTTCAGCCAGGGGCTGCTGGAGTATCCGCACTATACCCGCCCGGCGGATTTCCGGGGGTGGAAAGTGCCTGATGTGCTATTGTCAGGCAACCACGCCCAAATCCAAAAATGGCGGCAGGAGCAGGCCCAGTCGCGCACCCAGGCGCGTCGGCCGGACTTGCTTCCCCAGATTAATAACAATCAATTGCAATAATTTATGAACCAGGCATTACTCGATAAAATTGAGTCGGAACAGTATCGGAAGGATCCGGCGGTTTTCAACGTCGGCGACTCCGTGCGGGTGCATACCCGCGTGGTGGAAGGCGACAAGGAACGCATTCAGATTTTCCCGGGCGTTGTCATTGGCCGTCGTGGCCGTGGCCTGAACGAGACCTTCACCGTGCGCCGCATCAGCTATGGCGAAGGTGTGGAACGTGTTTTCCCGGTCAACTCACCGCGCGTGGAAAAGATTGAGGTGGAACGTCGTGGTGCGGTGCGCCGCGCCAAGCTGACCTACCTCCGCACCCGTTTGGGCAAGGGTGCCACGCTGGTGAAGGAGAAGGAAACGCCTCGGACCGTCGCCGCAGCCAAGTAAGTGTTTTTGTGGTTTTCACAACCCCGTTCGCCGCCTGGTGGACGGGGTTTTTGTGTTCACCCAGCAGTGGTTGCTGGCCAACCGGCAGTCCTGGGGCATTGAAAGCGGACTGCCCAAACGGTTGGATGTCTCCCTCAATGGCGACCGGTGCTGCGTGCGCAATGCCAATGGCTTGTGGATCTTCTGCATGGTTCGCTGTCTGGCCAACAGCCGATTCATGGAATGGCGCGGCCGACAGCCCAACCCCCAATACAAATCGACCACCGACTTCCAAGCCGCCATGGGAGGAGACAACTTGGCAAAGGCAATGCGCTTTGTTACCTCCAAACGCCCCATCCTCTAAATCGCCTTCATGCATACGCGCTGGGCAGGCTAGGGTGATGTCAGACCATGCTTGACCCATGCCACCTTCGGCCTATTCTCGGCTTCACTGACCACATGAACACGCGCATTACCTTGCCGACCTCCCGGCGGAAATTCATCGGCGGCTTGGGACTGGCCTCAACAGGCGGCCTGATTACCGCTTCTGAACCGGCAGCGGCTCCGGCAAAGCTTCCGGCTGTGGATGTGCTGGTGGTGGGGGGCGGCACAGCAGGGACTATTGCTGCCATTCAGGCAGCCCGGATGGGTGCATCCACTGTCCTGGTGGAAGCTGGCAGCCAACTGGGTGGCACCACGACCACCGCCGGCGTGGATTTCCCGGGTTTGTTCCATGCCTGGGGTCGGCAGATCATTGCTGGTATCGGTTGGGATCTGGTGGTCAGGACAGTGGAACTGAACGGCGATAAATTGCCTGATTTCAGCCGGCCGCCAGCTCCGGGCAAACATTGGCAGCACCAAGTCCGGATTTGCGGCGCCCTCTATGCGGCGCTGGCTGAGGAAGCCGCTCTCCAATCCGGCGTGAGATTGCGGTGTTACGAGTTTCCCACGGCAGTGGAGTTTGGGGCTGGGCGATGGAGGGTGTCGCTTGCCGGCAAAGGAACGGCCTCGGAGTTGGTGGCCTCTCAAATCGTGGACTGCACAGGCAACGCTGCAGTGGTGGCTTTGGCCGGTCTGGCGCGACAGCGGGAGGCAGTGGTTCAGCCCGGGACATTGATCTATAAATTGGGCGGCTATGATGTTAGCCAGTTGGACTTGAAGGCGCTGGATCAGGCTTACCGCCAGGCTCTGCAGTCGGGGCACATTCAGGCCGCTGATATGTTGGGTGGAGTGCGGGGCTTTTTGGCCGCTCATGGCGAAAATGCCATGCATGTGCCGGGAGCTGACTCCTCGACCTCTGCCGCCCACACCGAAACCAACGTCAAGGGTCGTCAGTCCCTGTTGCGCGTCCTGAGGTTTTTGCGGTTGCAGCCGGGCTTTGAGAACCTGCGCGTTGAGCGTTTGCAGGCGGAAACAGGTGTGCGTGAAACCTGGCGGATTGTTGCCGAGGCCGAGGTCCGCGTGGCGGACTACACCGGCGGTCGCATTTTTGCCGATGCCTTGGCCAATTCCTTTTACCCGATTGATCTGCACGATGAGCATGGCGTGAAACCCAGGCCGCTGCCGGAGGGAAAGGTGCCGACCATTCCCCGGTCGGCTTTGGTTCCGAAGGGAAGCCGCAATCTGATGGTGGCGGGCCGTTGCCTTGGCAGCGACCGGTTAGCCAATTCTGCGCTGCGCGTGCAGGCTTCCAGCATGGCTATGGGCCAGGCCGCCGGCGTCACGGCGGCATTGGCGGCGCAAAAGGGCTTGTCGCCTTTGCAGGTGCCCCTGGCAGAAATCCGGACTGCGCTCAAAAGGCACGGGGCCGTGGTGCCCGGTTGAATTTGGTTGCTGCCTTATGAATCCCATGATTTTTGGAAGCGCATATCGATCCGATAAGGTACAAATGGGCGCTGCCTCTGGAATGTTCTGCCGTGTGATGGCGCTCCTGTTTCTCCAGCTGCATTTGTTGTGCTTCAGTGCGCTGCCGCCGGAGACCGCCTCGCCCTGGCTGGTCCTTGATGGGGTACAGGGGCCCGGCCTGGGCCGGAAAATTGTTTTTGTCGCTGGCGATGAGGAGTATCGGTCGGAGGAATCCCTGCCCATGCTGGCCGCCATTATGGCCCGACATCACGGTTTCAAAACGGTCGTGCTTTTTTCCATTAACCGGCAGTCTGGTGAAATCGACCCTAACACGCTCGATAACATCCCCGGGCTTGAGGCGCTTGCCACGGCAGATTTAATGGTGATTTGCACCCGGTTTCGTGAATTGCCCGATGACCAGATGCGGCACCTGGACGCGTATCTTGAGTCGGGCAAACCAGTTGTGGGGATCCGTCCTGCTGTGGTGGCCTTTCGCATCCGGAAGGAAAGCCGCTTTTTCAAGTACAGTTCCAATTACCAAGGGCCGGAGTATCCGGATGGCTTCGGCCAGCAGGTCCTCGGCTCAACCTGGATATCCCACCATGGTGTTCATGGTCAGGAGAGTTCGCGTGGAGTGGTGGTTGAGACGATGCTCTCCCATCCCATCCTGCGCGGGGTTGGTTCCATGTGGGGTCCGACGGATGTCTATACTATCCGCACACCCATTCCACACGCGGGCCAGGTGCTCGTCCAAGGGCAGGTGCTGAAAGGAATGCAGCCGGATTCTGAGCCCAGCCCCAAACCTCTGATGCCGCTGGCGTGGATCAAAACCTACCCCTCCAAAAATGGGCCGGCGCGTGTCTTTATGACGACCATGGGTGCCAGTCAGGACTTCT
>CAIYYI010000425.1 GCA_903930345.1 uncultured Verrucomicrobiota bacterium | reverse complement strand
GTGTTGAGTAGCCCGAAGCCCATGACGCGCCGGTGATTCCCCGGCTTCTGCCTGCACTCCGCCTCCAGGGCCGACACCCAGGCCGCCCCCGTGGCCAAAGGCTTGAAACGATGCTGCCGCGCGACAGCGGCGAAGTCGCCCGGGGTCAGGTTCTCCAGCGCTTCGAGTTGGCGCAGATCCTGCGACCCGGCGGCTGTCAGTCCGGTCGCGACAAGGTGCGCCGCGAGCAGTCCACTCGCCTGTGCAGGCTGCAGGTAGTCGAATTTTGCCTTTAGGTCGAAACGCCGAAGCGACGCGGCATCCAGCCCTTCGACCAGATTTGTGGTGGCGATGAAAATACCATCGAACTGTTCCATCTGGGTCAGGAACTCGTTCACCTGCGTGACCTCCCACGAGCGGTGCGCCTTGCCCCGCTCTTGCAGGAATGAATCCACCTCGTCGATCAGCAGCACCGCCTTTGTCTCCGCCGCCTCGCGGAAGGCCTTGGCGATGTTTTTCTCCGCCACTCCGATGTAGGGGCTCAGCAGATCGGAGGCGCGCTTCATGAGGATTTGCCGGCCCAGGTTTCGCACCAGCCACTGGCCGAAGGCGGTCTTGCCGGTGCCCGGAGGGCCGTAGAGGCACAGGCGCGCTGATTTCGCGCAGCGGATCCCCACGGCCAACGCCATCGGGTCAAAATCCGTGTTGATGTAGGCGGGACTGTAAACGGCATCGGCGGCGTGGCTGGCTCTGATCTGGGCATGACCCTGCGCTTGGAGCGTCTGGTTTACCACCAGCTCCATGACCCGGGGCACCCGGTCCGCCTGAAATTCGGCCTGGATCGAGCCGACCACAGCGGCGGCGCGGTGGACCACGGCGGGGGTCAGGTTCGCGCAGGCGGCCATCTTGCTGATGAAGCTCTCGGGCAGGGAGACAGGCAGCTGCCGCAATTGGGTTTCGCGCACCGCCATCGGGGGATTCCTGATCTCAATCACCAGGTCAAACCGGCGGACAAAGGCGGGATCAATGCCCTCCACGCAGTTGGCCAGCCACAACGTAATGGACGGGTTGTTCTCCAGCATCCGGTTGATCCATCCCTTCGGCTTGTTATTGCGGGCCAAGACACCGAACAGCGGGTGGGGCCGAGGGAAGACGTCCTCGCTTTCGTCAAAGGCCACCAGGCAGTGCCGGCTGGCGCAAAACCCGTGCAACACCCGCAGCGATTGGAGGCGGCCGACCGGCTCAACCGGATTCCCATCCTCGTCCTCGGTGGACACCTCAAAAAGCTCACAGCCCAGTTCCTTGGCCAAGGCGCGGGTAAACTCGCTCTTCCCGACGCCGGGTTCGCCATGCAGCAGGATATTGACCCCGCATTTCTTGGTGGCGAGGGCCTGACGCACATATCCGAGGGCAACCTGCCTGAGGTCCCCCAGGTGGGCAAACTGCGCCCAGGCGAGCGTCGGGGCCGGAGCGGGCACGATCCGGTCGCGCAATGCCTTTAAGGGGTCGAAATCCGGCTGCAACATCTGCTGGGGAAACGCTTTCGTGGCCCAGTCGAATTTGTCCGAAAGCCGCAACGAGTTGTGATCACGGCGGATAAGCTGACTGCCCATTAACCGGCTTTTGCCCGACAGAACCTCATCAACCGTGCAAAACGGCAAGCCGACCGCGGCGGCCACGGCCGCCGTGGCCTGCCGGTCATCGACCTGACAGCCCAGGATCTCGGTGGTGGTATTGAGGTGCTCATGGCCGGTCACCATGAGGATAAAAGCCAGGCAGTGCAGTTCAGTGTCATTGAGCCCAAGCAGTTGGCGCACGGCCGTCAGATTGCGCTGCACAATCGGGTCGAGCGCCTCGATCCAGGAGAGATGGCGGAGTTTTTTCTCGTAGCCGCGAATGCGCCGCTCGATCTGCTGCCGGACCTTGCGCTGGACCTCCGCCTTGCCCGCCCCTGCCTCGGGCTGAGCCACGCCGGTCACCGCCACAATGTCGTCAATCAACTCCTCCGACCAACGCGGCGAGGACCGCCCCGTTCGGCGGTAGCGGGCAACCGGCGTCAACAGGCCCCCGGCGCTGAGGGTGGACGAAGAAGCCATGTAATGGGCTGCAAGCCGCAAGATCCACAGCCGGATGATCTCATCGGGATCGAAGGGCTCGGCATTGGGGAGGGAGGGCTGAACGGTAGGCGAGTTCATACTGGTCCTAGCTTGCTTCATTTGGCCGGACAATTCGTGTCCGCGTATGAAATATTTCCGTCGCGGGTCAGGTATCGACGAATTCACACAAGGGGAGATCCCGCACCCGCAGGTTCCGGGCATACGGTGTCAGCTCCCACCGAATCCGGCCAAAGCCGCCCCGCCACAGCGGTGGGCCGTCGTCATACTCCTTGCCGATGAACTCGCGGACGGTGCGGGGGAGGCATATGCTTTGCCGGTCAATAGTGGACGGACAAGGTCCTGCTCCTCGCCGCGGACCCACAACTCGAAGTTACGCATGAGCAAGGTCGTGCGCCGCGAAGGCCCTTCCTTTGTTTTCACCCGAATACTTGTGTTGGGTCCGTCCAGCGCCCCCCCAAAAAACTCCAAGCCTGCCGTTGAGCTGCTTCGCATTATTTCCACGGTGCGGCATGGCGGGCTGATTCTCTAGCTACCAGGACATGTTCTGTCCGCCACCACGTGATAATGTCCCCTTACTATTCTTCACCGGGGAGGGATAGGTTCTTTGACAATCATTTCCGTGGACCCAAAGGGAGTAAAAATACGCATCCAAAAAGTGACCCGGCCACAGTTTGGACGAGCTAATGGAAGGAGGAATTTCCGAATCATTCGGAATACCAAAAATCGAACCGACACAGTAACGGTGAAGACTTCAACGGGCTAACAAAACGAAAGGAACTATGGATCAAAAAATTACGATTACGATGAGTGGTCTACGGAATGGACAATTGGTGATGACGGAAACCGTTTGGGCGGCCCTGCAACAGGTGCTGCGGCCGCTGGGATTGTGGTCAAGGCGCGGCCGGATAATGAAATCAGTGCTGGTCAGCGACCAGCTGCCAAAATGGGGGCCCCGCGCCTTCTTCAACCAAGGCGCTTGGTCGGATAGCCTCATCGAACTACATCCCAGCCAGTCCACCAGAGGTCTGAATCGGATCATCAGGGCGGCGGTGGAGTCCTTCCGCGTTCAGCGGCTGGCGGGGGATGGCCACGCGGAGCAAACGGCGGTCGACCTGTTGGCAGCGGGAAAATGGCAGCAGTCGGTGATGGCGCTCAAATGGAATTATCCGGACAAGCTGACTGATTGTCCGAAAGTATTCCCCGCCTACGATGCGCCGCTTTGCCGCATCCCCAAGCGGCAACCCGGGGAGTTCCGAACGATAGCGAT
>CAIYYI010000424.1 GCA_903930345.1 uncultured Verrucomicrobiota bacterium | reverse complement strand
AGGAACCCCGCGACGACATTCCCGGAAAATTCCATTCGAAACAATCGCATCCCGGCGGAATGCCAGCTTGCCGCATCACTCGCATTCAAGCCACTGCCGCACCTGGCCGCCGACCGACCGCTACCCCTTCCGTGCGCTCCCATCTCCCCATGCGGGGCCGGTTTCCTGCTACTCTCCGGTTTCGGGTGTTTCGTGGCCAATCATCCTGTCTCCCAACCCTCAAATTCCGGCCATCAGCCCCTGGCTATGGCATTCTCATGTTTCACGCCTCACGAACCACCTGTCCCGTTTCACGCCTCTCGCGCGTTGTACTTTTCGCCAAAAAACCGAAAATCAGGCTAAAAAAGTACAAGAAAGTACAAAAAAGTCTAATTTACCACCCCTGATCAACGTCCACGCCATGAACCCATCATCCATCTGGCCCGATCTCAGTTCCGGACGATTGCCCGGGAGCCTCCGTCCAGCAGCAATGCCTGCTGCAAAAATCCAAACAACAACAAGCGATTATTTGTCCTTGAGGTAAGCATCGTTGGAAATCACGTTTGCTGTCCAGAGTGGAAACGAAAAAAGTTTGAAAAACCGGCGCGGTCAGCCTACTGTTTGCCTTGTGAATTCCCCTTGGATTTTCGGGGGGGGGACGAGGGAGAGGGGGAGGGGTTCAGAAAAACCCTGACCCGGTAAAGAAATAGTAAACTTTTGTCCGAACTACCTGGACGTTCTTTGACATCTTTCCGTGCCGGACTGCACCGCAGATCCGGGAGATAGTTAACTCCAGTAGGATGGAAAGCCAAAACCTGGTGGGTCCCGCTCTGCGGGACTGCCGAACCGTCCCAACTCCCATCTTCCATCTCCGATACTCCAGCTTTTCTGCCATTTTCCATGCGCCGCCGCAGAACTGGGTGCCAAAAGGTGCCAATAAGTGCCAGAAAGTGCCAAACTTTGGTTTTCAGCATCTTACCATCCGGTCAAACACGTCCATGAGACCGACCGCTCGGTCGTGCGTCTTGGCCACCGCCAGGATTCCGGAATTGGCTCGGGAAACGCCCAGCGGTCAACCGCTGAAGAGGATCAAGGCAGGCGATCGCCGCGCGCGGCTTCCAAGAGCCGGTACCACTCGTCGCGGGAAAGCTCCAAATCGTCGGCCTTGGCGGCCTCCCGGATACGGGCCGGATCGATGGACCCCACTATGGGCACGATGCCGGCAGGATGCCGCAGCAGCCAGGCCAGCGCCACCACCTGGCGACTCACCTCGCGCGCCCGGGCGATCATGTCGATGGCGGCCAGAATCGGCTGCGGCTTGTAGCCCTGCTGGGAGGGAAGCAGGTTGTGGGCGCCATCGGCCAACAGGCCGCCGGCGAGCGGGCTCCAGGCCAGGGGCGTGAGGTTTTCCGCGAGGCATTGGTCAATCGTGCCATCCTCGAAGGGGGCCAGGTGGGCCAGGCTGATCTCAACCTGGTTGACACGCAGTCTCATGGGGCAGGCCTTTTGCAGCATGGTGAGCTGGGAGGGGCGGAAATTACTGACGCCGAACTCGCGGACCTTGCCTGCTTGGCGCAGTCGCTCAAAGGCCGAGGCCACCTCCTGGGGATCAGCGAGGTAATCCGGACGGTGCAGCAGGTAAAGATCAATGGTTTCAACCCCCAGCCGACGCAGGGAGTCCTCGCACGATTTGAGGATGTAGCTGGCGGAAAAATCGTACCGATAGGGGGAATCTGGGCTGGGATCCCCCGGCACGCGGATGCCGCACTTGGAGGAGATCACGGCGCGGGCGCGCAGCTCTGGACTTTCCCGGAGCACCCGGCCAAAGATGGATTCCGCCCGGCCATGGCAATAGATGTCCGCATGGTCAAAGAAGGTGAACCCGGCATCAAAGGCGGTGCGGATGGCCAGGCAGCCTTTGGCCTCCATGTCCGGGGTGACTTCGGTCGGGTTCCAAGAACCGGCGACCCGCCAGCACCCGTAGGCCAAACGGGTGCCCACCAGGGGGCTGCCGCCAAGAGGAAAGGTTTTCATGCGCCCGAGTTAAACACAGGGTGCCGCCGGGAAACAACCAGAAACCGACCTCCGAGACCCGCCGCATCACCCCCAGGCGCCCGGGCCGGGACACCGCCTGCACCGCCGCCTCGGCCACGCTGCTGAAAACACGCAGATGGTTGATTATCATAAATGAACGTGCGTGGAGTCCGGCCCGCTGGCCCCCCCCGATCAGGATCAAATCGCCAAGGCTTTACCGACGGTGAAATAATCCAGAATAATACTTGCATTTCACGTTGCATTGGGGAAAATACGCCAAGTCTGATTGAGATAGCTTGTCGCTTCCGAGACTTGGTGGATCTTCAGTTGAATACTGTTCAGTGATGATTTGAAACCCGGCGGTCGGGAACAGTTTGGGATGGCAAACGCGACTCTAAGACAACTAAACATCGCATGAGTACCAAATTGTTTGTTGGTAATCTGTCGTTCAACACCACCGAAAACGAACTGCAAGAAGCCTTTGCAGCGCACGGCACCGTCATTGAGGCCAACCTGATGGTTGACCGCATGAGCGGTCGTCCGCGCGGTTTCGGGTTCGTGACCATGAGTTCGCCCGAAGAGGCCCAGAAGGCGATCGACGCCCTGAACGGTGCCCCGTTGGATGGTCGCAACCTGACCGTGAACATCGCTCGCCCGAAGGAAGATCGTCCTCCTGGCGGTGGTGGCGGCGGCAGCCGTGGTCCTCGCCGTGATTACGGCGGCGGCAGTGGCGGCGGTGGTGGTGGCGGCGGCAGTCGTGGTCCTCGCAGCCGTTTCTGATTTCCCATCCTTTTCACAGGCGGAGTCTGGGTCTTCCAGACTCCGCTTTTCTTTTGGTTTTTGCGTTGTTCGCCGCCCATGGCCAGCAGCGGCGGGCAGGGCTTGGCCCCCTCCCCTGGCCGGAATATCAACTGTAATCATCACTCATGGATGACCATATTGAGGTTGAAGGCCGCATCAAGACGGTATTGGCCGGAACCATGTTTCGCGTGGAATTGGACAACGGGCACCAGGTGCTCGCCACGATTGCCGGACGGATGCGCAAGCGCTTTGTGCGCCTGACCACCGGCGACCGTGTCAAGATGGAGATGTCCCCCTACGATTTGACCAAAGCCCGCATTGTGTGGCGATTGTGAGGGCACCCACGGACCGCAGAACGATTTTTTCCGATGATTGCGCTTGGCATCCGGAGCGTCCGGGAGTAAGAAGCCCATGTTCTTTGAAACGGGTAGGCTGCACAGCCTGCCACCACGCTGTTGAATGTCAGGAAACCCCGTGAAAATCGGGGACGGTTGCGCCACTGTAAAAGGCTACGAGTTCCCCAAAGCCACTATTCCCCCGGGAATGGGAAGGCGGGAGCAAGGTTGGAAGCCTGAAGTCAGGATATCGGTTCAACGGCACTCGTCGAGGTTCTGCTCCGGCAGAACCAACTTCTCCGTCAAAGAGAAGGATGAGACCTGTCCGTCGGCTGTGTGGCTGACGGAGAGCGTTGAATCCCTTCATTCACCGTTTTGGCGGAGGTGAAGGTTTTTTTATGCCCGCGTTTGGCGCGGGTGACAAAGTCTTCAGCCTCCCCCTGGTCTCTCAAACCCAAACCTGCCCGGTTCCTACGGGCGTTTCGTTGAAAGATCAGTGCAATGTTTAAAAAGTTAATGGCGCTGGCTGGCACCTGGGCAATCATCACCTCTCCCCTTGGTGCCGCCGCAGTGCGGGAGAATTTCGCCACCGACCCCCGGCTCAACGGGTGGCAGACCGTGGGCAACGGCAGCCTGTTCCAGTGGAATGCCACGGAGCAAAACCTGGCGGTCACCTGGGATTCGCGCACGACCAACAGCTACTTTACGCATCCGCTCGGCGCCGTGCTGGATCAGCGCGCGGCCTTCCGGATCGCCTTTGATCTCACCCTGAGCGACATCCGGCCCGGCGTGGACCCGGCCAATCCCAACTCCTTTCAAGTGGCCATCGGACTGATGAACCTCGCCCAGGCCACGCAGCCCGGCTTCCGGCACGGCACCGGCTCCGATGCCCCCAACCTCGTGGAATGGAATTACTACCCGGCCTACGTGGACGAATTTTTCGGCCCCGTCGCCGCGACGGTTGCCAGCGCCTGCATTTCCCGCTCCAACGAATTCGCCTACACCTTCGTGTACCGGGAACTGGCCACCAACCAGACGTACCGGGTGACGCTGGCCTATGAGCCCACCAATGCCACCCTGACCACCACGGTGCTGCAAAACCATATGCCGTGGTTCACCACCAACACCATCCTCGCCACCAACTTTGCCGGTTTCCAAGTGGATCATGTGGCCATCCTGAGCTATAGCGGCGAGGGCCAGTATCCGGGCTGGGGCGGCTCCGTGCTGGCCCATGGCACGGTGGACAATCTGGCGGTGGATTACGCGGAGGCGCACAGCCCGGCGCTGCGCAACCAGGCGGAATGGACGGAAAACTTCGCCGCCCAGCCCGAACTGACCGGCTGGCAAATGTTTGGCGACCGCAGCCTGTTCCACTGGAACCCGGACACGCAGGCCCTGGAGGCGACGTGGGATTCGCGCCAGCCCAACAGCTACTGCTACCGCCCGCTGGGCAACACCCTGGGCACGCAGAGCGATTTTCAGGTGGCCTTCGACCTCACCTTGCGGGACATCGCGGTGGGGATCGACCCCAACAATCCGAACTCCTTCGAGGTCACGGTGGGGCTCTTCAACCTGGCGGCAGCCACCCGGCCCACCTTCCGGCGGGGCACCGGTTATGACTCGCCGAACCTGGTGGAATTTGACTATTTCCCGGCGTATGAGGATGCCTATTTCGGACCGGTGGCGGCCACCTTCTCCACCACGCTGATCTCGAGCAACAGCGAGTTCGGCTACAGCTTCGTGCTGCAGGAAATGGCCACCAACCAGCCGCACCGGATCACCATAACCCATACCGCCACCAACCGCCTGGTCACCACCGTGATCACCCGCAACGGGCAGCTCCTGGGCCAGACCAACGTCATCCTGGGCCCCAACTTCCCGGATTTCCGGGTGGATACCCTGGGCATCCTGAGCTACAGCGGCGAGGGGCAATGGCCGGGCTTTGGCGGCTCCGTGCTGGCGCACGGCACTGTGGACAACCTGGCGGTGCGCTACACCGCCCTGCCCGCTCCGCAACTGGCCCCCTCACAGCCCGGACGGGTGGAATGCATGACCCGACGGGGCCTGCTTTACCGGCTGGAACGTACCACCGATGGGCAGGAGTGGACAGCGGTGGCTGAAAGGGTCGGCGATGGACAATCGCAGACGCTGCTGGATCCCGCCCCGCCGGCGGGCCATGCCCTTTACCGGGTGCGCGCGGTGCAACCGTGAGGGGTGAAGGCGGAAAAGGCCGGGCGCGAGTGAGATTGGCCTATTGAAGCAAGATCGTGATCAGTCCAAAGGCAAGAGGTTGGGAGCGGCTCCCTGCCGCCACGTTCCAACGCGGCGGCCAGGGAGCGCATGGCCTGAGCAAGTCGGCGGGGCGGGCGGCTCAACCCAGAGTGGCGGAGGGGGCTGGAGCGGGTGAAAGCGTTGGCCGGGTGAGCAGCGGGTTCACGCTGGTGGAACTGCTGGTGGTGATCGCCATCATTGCCATCCTGGCGGGGCTGTTGCTGCCCGCACTGGGCCGTTCCAAACAGGCGGCCCGGCAGATCCGCTGCGTGGCCAACCTGCGCCAGTTGGGCCTGGCGGGGCTCATGTACTGGGATGAGAACAACGGCCAATGCTTCCGCTACAGCCAGGGGATGACCAATGGCGGACTGCTCTACTGGTTCGGATGGATGGGCACCGGAGCCGAGGGCACCCGGAACTTTGACGCCACCCAGGGAGCCTTGCACCCCTATCTGCAAGGGCGGGGCGTGGAGCTGTGCCCCTCCCTGGATTATTCCATGGACAAATTCAAGCTGAAGGCCAACGGGGCCGCCTATGGCTACGGGTACAATCTGGAACTATCCAAAAACCCGGCGGTTAACCTCAACCGCCTCAATCGCCCCTCCGAGCTGGCCTTCCTGGCGGATGCCGCCCAGGTCAACGACTTTCAGTACCCCGCCAGCAAGACGAATCCCATGCTGGAGGAGTTTTATTATCTGAGCACCCGGGAGCCAACCGCGCATTTCCGGCACGCGGGCAAGGCGCAGGTGGTTTTCGTGGATGGACATGTGGCACCCGAGGTGCATGCGGCAGCCAGCGTTGACCCACGGCTTCCCTCCCAGAAAGTCGGTCGCTTGCGCAATGAAGTGCTGGTGCCGCGCTGAGCCATGGCTTCACTGGGTGATGCGGAGACTGTCCACCCGCACGGTCCCCGTGACGGGTTGGCCACCGGT
>CAIYYI010000423.1 GCA_903930345.1 uncultured Verrucomicrobiota bacterium | reverse complement strand
TCTTCTCCCAAGGGTTAATCGAGAAGATCACACAGTCACGGAAGTTCCGAGTTTTAGACCGGGCCAACATTGATTCTTTAGAAAAGGAAAAATCATTTCTCAAAAACAATAGTTCAGTCACTGAATTAGTAAGGTTTGGCAAAGCACTGGGAGCTGATTACCTAGTAGTTGGCACAGTGCGTCAGTTCGCAGTTCAATGGTCAGAGCGAAAAGTTAATGTCTTGAACACAGTAGAAACAGATTACTCGTGCAATTTGGCGGTAGATTATCGTCTGGTGGAAGTAGCAACTGGAGAGATACGCATGTCGGACACACTGCAAGTGCAAGGTGGTGCTGAAATTCTTTCATCTTTAGGGATACCCGACCCAGCACGGCCTTTTTTGGGGCTGGCTCGTTACCTTGGCGCAAAGATCAGTGAGGCGATGTTGGAAAATGTTTATCCAATCACTGTGATTGCCATCAAGGAGCATGGCATGATTTATCTGAACCAAGGTGGGAATCGTTTTAATGTTGGCGATCAATTTTCTATGCGCAAACCGGGTGAATTAGTGCTGGATCCGTCCACTCAGACCCCAATCCGAATTGACAGCAAGGTTATCGGCAAAATACGCATCACCGATGTGCGTGCAAAGTACTGTATTGCTGAGATGGAAACAGGTGATACCAATGATGTTGCAATTGGATGTGTTGCACGGCCATTATTACCGCTCAACCAGATGCCAGATGTTCAAAAACCAAGGTCAGGAAGCATGTTCAAATGAAAAACATTGTTCTCTCCATCATATTAGGTCTCATGGTTTTTGGATGTCAAACAACCATGGTTTCCTCTAGGCCTGTTTCGGGTGTCAAGATCGACAAAGGAACGGCCATAAATATCCAGTGCCTCACCTATGAGGCAAAGATGCTGGAGAACCGGCTACTACAAGGTCAGGCTCAAGTGAAAAACTGTAGCCTTAGCTTGCGGCAAGTACGCTACAAGGCTGAGTGGTATTCAGCAGCAGGCGCTTTGCTAGGTGGAAGCCACTGGGAATCAAGGTTTATTCAACCTGGTGAAACGGTATTCATCGCCGTGATAGCGCATGACGCAATGGCGGAATCCATTCAAATGTACCTAAAATAATTTAATACCATGAAAATATCGACTATTCTTTTAACAGGCTGCGCGGTCGTCACCGTCATAACCGGATGCTCTACATCTGCCCGGTATGTCGACCCAGGTAGCGGAAAAGGCATTACAACAGTTGGTGATATCAACACTCAGGATTGGGGGTCATCTGCCGAGAAGATGATCGGCTCATTATTGAAATCCCCTGCCTTGGATTCAACTGATGGGCGGCGGATGGTTATCATGATTGGTGAGATTAAAAATGGCACCCGTGAACTTATTGACACCGACCTTCTTACAAAGAAAATACGCATAGCGTTGAATCGAAGCGGCAAGGTCGCCACAACAACGGCGGTTGGCAGCAGCACCAAAGGCCCCGAGGACAAAGCGTCCTTGGAAACCCGTGAATTGCGTAAATCTGGAGAATTTGACCAAACTACAGTGGCAGGTAGGGGCCAGATGATTGCTCCAGATTATAGTCTCTCCGGAAAGATTATCGAGACTCCCGTGCGTGCGGGTAACGTACGGCAGAGCACATTCTCCTTCCAGTTGAGCCTCTCTGACATTCGCACCGGACTGGCGCTCTGGGAAGATGAGGTGGAAATTACAAAAGCCGGCAAAAAAGCCAATGTCTCATGGTAACATATGAATAAAAAATGCCTAACAGTATGAAAAATATATTTACTATTTTACTCGGCCTATCACTGTCGTTTTTGAGCGCACAAGCAGCCGATAAAGTTGAAAAAGAGAACAACATAGCAAAGAGTATCGAGGATTTATCTATTCCTGCAGGAATTATTGATGTTTACAAGGACACCAAAGAAAATGTGACCGTATATATCGGTGGCCGAGGGTCAGCCACGGCAAACCTTGTCAAGATCAGTAAGGTTAAAGCCAAAGACCATGCGTTGCGGATTGCCGAACAAACGGCGAATAAGGCTTTTGCTGAATTTATCCAAAAAAATGTCGAAGCTTTTTTGTCCGCCAAAGAAACAATCACCGATTCAAGCTTAGACATTGATGGTCTTATGAAGAAAATGGAGACTGTGACAGAAAACAAACAATTAGCCGGAAAATTGCGCCCTGAAGATCAAGCTGAGATTGTTAAAGCTGTGCTAGAAACAATCATCACAAATATACGGAACTCTTCCGGCGTTCAGTCTGTCTCAACATTAGAAGTTAGGCAGCGTGCAACACAAACTATTCGGGGCATGAGCCTGTTTGGCTCACATGTTGGTTCAGAAGGTGATGAGATTGTTGCCGTCGAAGTTTTTAAGTGGTCCCCTAGCGCAGCCAGTTTCGCTGCTCAAGCCGAGGGGCACAACAACCAGAAAGCTGTGAGTCCGGAAAAAGGTGCAGAGATTTTAATGAATGCGGGTAAAAATAAAAATGTCCCTGGGAAGCCATTTATTTCACGAGCCGATGACTTCTAAGCCTGGCTCACCCCACCAGAAATCGTCGGAATAACGGGATTTTATAGAGCAGGGCGTTGGCAACGACCCTTCCCTCCGGCAAGCCTCGCAACCTCAGCAGCCGGGCGGAAACCCGCAGCATTTCCAGCCAGCCACCGGGCACCAGCTTGCCACGGCCCAAACGCGCGCGAGCATAAAAAACCGCCGCCGCCTTTTCACCATAAGAGGCGGCAAACTCACGGTGAATCAACTCCATCGCCGCCCAGGCCTTCTCCGGGTGGGTGTTCACCCGCAAGCCGGTTTGTGGATAAATATCCATGAGCACCTCGGGGACGTTGAAAGCCCGTCTCACTCCAAAGTGACGGACCAACTGTTGGAAAAAGTGCGCATCCTCTCCAGCCCCAAGATTCTCATCAAAAAAGATGCCCTCGGCCCGTCTGTGAAATATGGCAATGACCGTCTGAACGTCCAGCAACAGTTCCGTGCCCGCAAACTCCTGGCGATCCAGGTGTTGGCAGCGCTGCCGACCGTTCAGCTGGAACATCAATCCGCAAAACCCCATCGGTAATCCGCTTTGCCGCGCCCGATCATATTGCTGCTGGAGCTTGCCGGGGCGATAGGCATCATCATCGTCCAAGTATGTTATCCACTCCCCCTGCGCATTTCTAAGGCCGAAGTTGCGGGCGGAGGCGGCATTGCGGGGGGTGTCGTGGATGAGGACGCGAAAACGCTGGTCCCGCAGAATCTCGTTGATGGTCGGATCGCCGGCAATCCGTTGGTCGGGATCGTTATCGTCCACCACCAGCACCTCAAAGTCGCGCAGGGTCTGCGCCTGAAGACTGCGCAAGGCCCGGATCAGAAGCCGGGTCCGGTTGCGCGTGGGGACAATGACGGAGATGGCAGTCACAGCGGCGGCTCAAATGGGGTGCAAGGGCTCGCGGCCAAACAGTCGCTTGACCGCGCGCACCCGGGCGCGAAGCCACCGGTTTTGACGAAGGAAATCAGTCCAGATAAAGAACCTGATTTTGAATTCCGCCCGGGACAGGTAGGGGCGGTTGTATTTGCGGCGCTGCTCCAGGAAACCCTTGAACTGTTCCAGCAGGTGAACATTGGTGATCGATCCCTGCCGGCGGCGCGAACAGGCGAGCACATGGGGGATGGGGATGCACTGATACGCATGCATGGCACGCACCACCCACTCGTAATCCATGATGTAACGGGAATCCACATCCAACAGGCCGACTTTGGCGTAAACCTCCCGATGCACAAAGGTGGAGGGCTGGTTGATCCCGGTCTCACAGCCCAGCAGATCGTTCAGATTGTAATCCCAACCGGCCACCCGCTGCTCCACGCTGCCATCCGCACGGATGTAATTGCAGTCCCCGGCGAAGACCCGGCCTGAGGGATGGCGGGCCAGGTATTCCTTGAAAGTCCGGATGGCATCGGGGGCCAGGAAATCATCCGCGTTCAGCCAGATTATCCAATCCCCCTGTGCCCGTTGAATCCCCTTGTTGACGGCATCGGATAGCCCGTGGTCCTTCTCGCTTACCCACTGGATGCCGGGCTGTTTTTTCAGAAGTTCAACCGTGCCATCGGTGGAGCCGCCATCGATCACCCAGTGCTCCAATTGCTCCGCCCCGCAACCCTGCGACTGCACCGACCGGAAATTCTCAAGAATAAACGGTCCGCAATTGAACGACGGTGTCACCACGGAAAACATCATAAAACCGGCTGAAAAGTAGCGGATGCACAGGGCCTTGCAAAGTAATTTTGGCGGATCCAGGCCCGGCCTCAGCGGGCCGGAAAGGCGGGTGGGATGGCGCCGGGCGGCAGGTTGGAGTAGTCGGTGGGGAAGACCGGTTCCTCGTGCGGGCCCAGATTGCGCCAGAAGGGCGGACTGACCGGCATCGGCGGCATCTCAATGAGATTCTCCGCCGCCGCCTCAAATTGAGAGAGCCAGCCGGCCGCGTTCTGCAAATACGTCTGGTAGGCCTGCTCGCCCAGCACCGCCAGCACGGCCTGGCGGGAGGCTGCCTCCGCCTGCCCCAGCGCCTGCTGACGCTGGCGCACACTCAGCTTGGAGAGCGCCTCCAAACGGGCGATTTCCGCCTCCGCCACCTTTTTGATCTCCAACACCTGCCCGGCGGTCGCGCGGGTGAGGGAGTGCTGCTCGGCAATCTGGAGCAGGGTTTTGTAATCCTGGTCTTTCAGGCGCTGATGTTCGGCGAACCGTTCCGGGCCGAGACTTAGGGCCAGCTCGCGCCATGCCTCAGCCTGGGCCTGCTGCCGGGTCTGGGTATCCGCCGGCTCCAGCCGCTCCAGCGCCTGCCGGGCCGCGTGAATTTTGCGGAACTCGGTTTCCGTGGCGTTGAACCCGGCCAGCTCCCGGCGCAAATCATCGGCCAGGGGGGAATTGCGCAGTTCATACTCCCGCTGCTCTTCCGGGGTCAGGTGCCGGTCCAGCTCCTCACCGAATTCCTTTTCCAGCTTCCTGCGGCGCGCCTCCACCTCGGGCAGCATCAATCCATGGCTCTGTTCGTCCAGTTTCGCCAGTTCGGCGGCATGGCGTTCCGCCAACTCCAGCACCGGGACGCGGCGTTCAAACGGCAGAAAATCCACCACCACCCGGGCCGCGTCCCCCCGGTCCTGATACCGGGCCAGAGCCTGTTCAAAATCCAGATGGAACAGCTCGCTGACCAGGTGGTCGCGTTCGCCCTTGAGTTCGTCCAGCAGTTTCTGCGTGGCGGGATCATACGCCGTGCGCCAGCGTTCCGGTTGCCGGGCGGACCGCAGATCCGTCTGCCAAAAGGGGACGGGCGGGGCGAGCTTGAGAATCTCCGCCCGCCGCTCGCGGTAGAGCCGGGCAATGTCCGTGAGGAGAATATCCTGGATGGTCTCCTCCGGGCAGCCAATGGTCCGGAGGTTGGACTGATAGACCAGGTAATCGACGGATTCAACATCCCCCCAGCGCCAGGCCAGCTGGGCGGGTGGCAGCGTGATGGGACCCGGCGTGAGCACCTTGAACGCCGTGCGGCGCACGGTGTTGGTGACGGTCTTGGTCAGGGGCACATACCGGGGGTCTGGCATGGGCGTGGCCTGCTGGCGATACCACAGCCAGCCCACCACCGCCAGCAATACCAGGTTCAGCGCGGTCAGCCACGCAACCAGTCGGCCAGCATTCATGGCATTAATCTAACCGATTTCAGGCGGCAAACAAGCCGTCTGTCAGGCACCGTCGGCAGCGCACTGCCGCCCGGCCAAAACCCCGTACTCACCCGGGTCCAAGCACCGGGGCACGGCTCAGCGCGCCACTTCGAAGGCGTAGCCTTTGAGGTACTCCGTCTCGCGGATGGACGGCAGCACCGGATGATCCAGGGACTGGCCGTAAATGGCCACCCGGCGCAGGATGCGGTGCACATCCTCGGCGGCATCCATGATCACTTCCTCAAAGAGCTGCGCATCGACATGGTGCGAACAGCAGAAGGTGGCCAGCACGCCGCCGGGGCGCAGGAGCTTCAACGCCCGGATGTGGATTTCCTTGTACCCGCGCAACGCATCCGGCACGGAAGCCCGGTTGCGGGTGAAGGAGGGCGGATCCAGCACAATCAGATCAAAACGTGGCACCAGGCGCTCGTTGAGACGGGTGGCGGTCTGTGTTTTGAACCAGTCGAACACGTTGATGTTCTCAAAGGAGCAGATCTCCGCCACGTTGTTGCTGGCGGCGTTGCGGGTGGCGGCGGCGCAGGCATCCGCGCTCTGGTCCAGGGCATGGACATGGGTGGCCCCGGCACAGGCCGCGTGCAGGGCGAAGCCGCCCAGGAAGGAGAAGCAATCCAGCACTTGGGCGCCCTTGGCAAAGCGGGCCACTTGCTGGTAATTGGCCTGCTGATCCAGGTAGAGGCCCGTTTTGTGGCCGGCGAGCAGATCCACCTCAAATTTCAAACCGTTCAGCCGGATCGTCACCGGCCCGTCCAATTGGCCGAAGAGCATGCCATTGGAATCCGCCAGTCCTTCGAACTTGCGGGAGGCCATGTCATTGCGCTCCACAATGGCGCGCGGGGAGAAAATGCGTTGGAGCGCCTGCACCACTAGGTGCTTGCGGTGATCCATGCCCAGGGCGGAGGTCTGCACCACCAGCACATCCTCGTACTTGTCGATGATCAGGCCGCTGAGGAAATCGCTCTCAGCATTGACGACGCGGAACGAGGTGGCCCCGGGCATGTGCCGCTGGCGCAGGGCCAGGCAGGCGCGGATGCGTTGCTCAAAAAAGGCTTCATCCAGATCCACGCGGTCACGTTCCAGAATGCGGACGTGGATTTTGGAGCGGGAGTTGTAAATGCCCACGCCCAGGAAGCGCTGACGGTGATCCTTCACCTGCACGAGGTCGCCATCGGCGGCAGGTGCGGTGAGACGGAGGATGCAACCGTCGTAGATCCAGGGATGTCCGGCCAGCACGCGATCAGCTTCACCAGGACGAAGGAGGACTGTGGGCAATGTATTCATAAACGGGTTTGTAAACAGTCTGCAACCCACCGGCATGGCACGGAATAAAACCGTGGTTGGTTAGGAACGTCCGGATTCAGGTCGCAAGGGACATTAGGCCAGAAGAAGCGGGGTATGGAAAGGAAATACGTCGACAGGAAATACGTCGACAGGAAGTGAATGAATAGTCGTGCCACCGCAGACGTCTAGGAGTATGGTTCACCGTCGATTATTTTTATATCTGTGATATTGCAAAAAGCGAAACAATGAAAAACAAGTCCTCCGCTCCACGCGAGCGCCGGCCTCGCCAGCAGAGTGGTGAGGACAGTCCGGCGGCGCAGTTCAACCGCCGTGGCTTCCTCAAGACCAGCCTGCAATTCGGTGCCCTGCTCATGGCTCCGCAGGTGGTCCGGGGTGCGGTTTTAGGCCGGGATGGCGGGGTGGCTCCCAGTGAGCGGATCGTTTTGGGTGCCATTGGGATCGGCAACCGTGGCTCCTATGTGCTGAGCTGTTTCCTCCACGAGCCCGATCTGCAGTTTGTCGCCATCTGCGATATCAAGGCCCAGCGCCGTGAGGCCATCAAGAAGACGGCGGATTCCAAGTACGGCAATCAGGATTGTGCCATGTACTTGGACATGAATGAGTTACTGGCGCGTCAGGATATCGATGCCGTGCTCATCGCCACCGGTCCCAACAACCATTGCGCCACCTCGATCGCGGCCGCGAAGGCGGGCAAGGATGTGTATTGTGAAAAGCCTTGCACCAAGAACATCGCGCAGAGTGTGGCCCTGGCTGAAACTTTCCGACGCACTGGTCAGGTTTTCCAGGCCGGCACGCAGCGTCGCAGCCTGCCCAACTTCATGTTTGCGGTGGATTTGGCCCGCTTTGGCAAGCTGGGCAAGCTGCACACCGTTCACGCCCACCCGGGGGGGCTGGGCACCACCATGAGTGGTTGGGCGGCGGCGGAGACCGAACCGCCGCGCGAACAGGTGGATTGGGATACCTACCTCGGCACCGCCGCCTGGCGTCCCTACAACTCCAAGCTGCTCAATGGTTTCAACTTTGAAAAGGGCGGCGGCCTCACGGGCGGCGGTTGTCTGGAATGGGGTTCGCACTGCGCCGACCTGTGCCAGTGGGCCAACAACGCCGATGACACCGCCCCGGTGGAATACGAACCGGTGAACGGCCAGTTGCACGCCCGCTACCCCAACGGGGTGAAACTGGTGATGCGCAACGATGGCTGGCTGCCGCTCGGCTCCTGCCCGGTGCGCTTCGAAGGCGAAACCGGCTGGGTGGAAACGGGGGACAAAGGTGATCTCGTGGCCAGTTCCAACGCCCTCCTGCTGGGCCGTGGCGCCAAAGTGGCCGGGTACCCGGCGGACTTCCATGTGCGCGATTTTCTGGAGTGCGTCAAGTCCCGTGGCCAGACGCGCGCCAACGCGGATGTGGCCTGTTACTCGCACATTGCCTGTCACGCCGCCAACATCGCGCTCTACCTGAACCGCAAGGTGGTCTTTGATCCGAAAAAACTCGAGTTCCCAGGCGATGAGGAAGCCAACCGGATGCGCTCCGAAGCCCTGCGCGAACCGTGGCGGATTTAACCCCTGGACCAATGCATTTGATGAAAAGGTTACCCATGAAGAATACTTTCCAACGTCCGCTCTCCCTCCTGGCCCTCGCCGCCTTATTGGTGGCCGGGCCGCGCTGTCTCACCGCCGCCGAACCTGCCGCCGCCAACGCCGATAAACAGAGCCCCCTGATTCAGGTGCTCCAGTCGGACGCGCCCAAGGCGGAAAAGGCGATTGTTTGCAAGAAACTCGCCATCTATGGCCGCAAAGAAGCCGTGCCGGTGCTGGCCCCCTTGCTCGCCGATCCGGAACTCGCCTCCTGGGCCCGCATCGCCCTGGAAGCCAATCCCGATCCGTCCGCCCTCGCCGCCCTGCGCGAGGCCATGGGCAAGCTCAACGGACGGCTGGCCATCGGGGTGATCAACTCCCTTGGGGTGCGGCGTGATGCGCTGGCCATCAGCGCGCTCGCGGCGCGGATGAAGGATGCCGATGTTACCGTGGCCTCCGCTGCGGCTGAAGCATTGGGTCGTGTGGGTGGCAACGTTGCCGCCCAGGCCCTGTCGCAAGCTTTGGGCACGGCGTCGGATGGCGTTCGTCCGGCGGTGGCGGAAGGCGCCATTGTCTGTGCGGGTCTGTTCCTGGCCGAGGGCAAACATGCCGAGGCCATGCGGCTGTATGACGCTGT
Source organism: uncultured Verrucomicrobiota bacterium (assembly GCA_903930345.1). GTDB lineage: Bacteria > Verrucomicrobiota > Verrucomicrobiia > Limisphaerales > CAIYYI01 > CAIYYI01. Next base: position 3,247 of record CAIYYI010000423.1, on the reverse strand, counting down.
CCGCCAGGCCAAAGTGCCCAAGCAACGCAACTTGGAGGCGATTCGCGGGGCCATTCTGTCCCGCCAATTGGCCGGCATTCCGCTCCTCCTTGAGCAGTTGCGCTCCGCCGACAAGGGGAATTTCGGGATGGGCTTGCGCACCGCGCGCGAGTTGGCTGGCAAAGAGGTCACCGCCGCCCTGGTGGCGGAGCTGAAACAGGCCCCGGTCGGACGCCAGGTGCCGTTGATCCTTGCCCTGGCTGACCGCACGGATGCCACCGTGTTGCCCGCCGTGTTGCAGATCGCCGAGAAAGGGGCCGTGAAAAACCGGGCCACCGCCCTCAGTCTGCTGGACCGCTGGCGCGACGTTGCCTGCGTGCCGGTGCTGTTGAACGCGGCGGCTGAGAGCGAGCCCGAACTGGTGCGTGCCGCCAAAGCCGCGCTGTCCCGCGTGGAAGGGGACGCGATCGACCGGGATATCGCCGCGCGATTGACCAAGTCCTCCGGCAAGGTGTTGCAGGTCATTGTGGAAATGGTTGGTCGCCGCCGCATTGAGGCTGCGGTGCCCGACGTGGTGAAAGCACTGGCCAATCCCGACGCCGGGGTGCGCCGGGCCGCCTTCGAAACCCTGGGGATCCTGGGGGGAGAAAAAGAGGCGGCTGACATGGTGGCCCGGCTGCGTAAAGCCACTGATGCCCGGGAGCGCGATGACATCGAACAGGGACTCATCCGCATCAGCGGCCGCAAGGGGGCCGTCTGCCTGCCTTATGTGCTGCCTCTTACCCAGGAGAAGGATGCCACCCTGCGCCGGATCGCCCTGCCAGTGCTGGCGGCGATTGGCGGTGCGAAGGCACTCAATGCGGTGAAGCAGGCGGTGACGGATCCGGATGCCACCATCCAGGACGAAGCTGTCAACATGCTGTGTTCCTGGCCCAACACCTGGCCCGAGGACACCGGGGTGGCGGAGCCTTTGCTGGCCCTCATCAAATCCAGCCCCAAGGCCTCGCATCAGGTGCAGGGCATGCGTGGTTACGTGCTGTTCCTGCAGGAGAACACCAAGCTCAACAACAAGGAGAAGCTGGCCAAAGTGACGGAGTTGCTGCCGTTGCTCAAGCGGCCTGAAGATCAACGGTTGGCGATCTCGCTTCTGGGCACGCTCCCCCCGGCGGGCGCGTTGGAAATCCTGATGGATTTCGCCCAACAACCGGCCATCGCGGAAGAGTCCTGTCTGGCCATTGTGACGATCACAAAGAACGGCCCCAAAGAACTGTGTCGCAAGGCCTTGCAGTTGGTTCTGGAGAAGTCAAAGAACGCTGAAACCAAGAACAAGGCGGAAGAACGGTTGACCCGCCTGAAGTAAACCACCCCGGGGGAGGGATATATCCCCGCAGAACTTGTCTGCCTGCGCTGAGGAACCGCCTTGGCGCAGGCAGTTTCTTTTGATGGGGGTGCCCCCTCATTCGGACCCCGGAGCAATAAAAAAGCGGCTGAGCCAAAGCTCAGCCGCCAAGCGATTTACACCAAAATTACTTCTTGTCTTCCTTCTTCTTCGCGCACTTCTCACAGGTCTTGCCTTCGGCCTTGGCCTTCTCGCAGCAGCCGGCCTTTTTCTTTTCCTTGGCAGGAGCGGCCTCCGCTTGCACAAAGGTCGTGCTGGCCACAAAGGCGACGAGGCTCAGAATCAGGGTCAATGATTTTAGCATCTTCATAGGAATGAACTGATTGCCGGTTTTTTTATGCCGGACGGATTTTTGATTGGTTTTTGCGTGATCACAAGACCAAGCAAAATCACCAGACGTTCGGTCTGGGAGAAAGGTTACACCACAATGCCACAAACGGCGAGTGATCATTAACTCGGCATTTATCGAGGATTGCAGCCCCTTATTTTACCAGCACCGAACGATAAAACCGATGGGAGGTGTTGGTGGCAGGTTGATCGTGCCAAACGTACGTTGTTTCGGTCAGGACCAAAGTTGCGACCGTTTCCCAAGGTCCGGATAGGGAGCCATCCGCGCGTTCGATGCGATACTCGCTGCCCACCGTGCCTTGGATCGTCAGCCAGGGAGTTTTCCCCACGCCCAGATGGATGCCAGGCAACCCTTTACGCTTGGCCACAGAGTCGCCATCCGGGTTCGGCGGTTCGGCGGAGACGGGTTGAATGTTGATGGCGTCCAAGGTGGGGCCGCAAAAGCTCGTGGTGGTGCTTTGGAATCTGAGTCGGCTCACCGTGCCTGTGGCTGTGACCAAGAAGCTGTAATTGGTCCACCCCAAGTCCTCCCGGGTATGGCCGGTGATGTCAAAACTCAGGTCAGCCAGCTTGGTCTCATTCCAAAAGACCATGGCGGTCTTCAAGTTTGGACCCCCATCCGGGTTGCCCGCATAGGCGAAGCTCACCCGGTACTGTTGTCCTGCCACCGTGGTCGCATCCTGGTAAATGGTGCCGATCTCTTCAAAGATGCCGTTGAGATCCAATGATTGGGTGCCCTCGGCAGCCTGCCAGTAGGAACCGACAATCTCCACCGTGCCACGTTCCACCACCCATCCGGGCAGTGACGCCCCGGTGCCGAACACCCGGTAGCTGGAAATGCCCTCGGGCTGCTCAAACCCCCCGTTGGTGAAGACTCCGGGCTGGGATGGCACCGGGGGTGGCACCTGGGGTGGCTCATAGGGGGGCGGGATTGGCGGAAGCGGGGGAATGATGACCGGAGGATTGGTTGGCGGCACCGGGGTCAGGGTTTCGGGGGAGGTGGTGATATCGTCGAGCACCGGTCCGCAAAAGCTTGGGGAACCGCTCTGGAAGCGCAGCCGACTCGAATCTCCTGTGGCAATGACGGTGAATTGATGGTATTGCCAGCCCATGTCCGTGAAGCTGCGACCGGTGGTGTCAAATCTCAATGCGGCCAATTCATTGTTCTCCCAGAACACCTTGACCACTTTGATGGCGGGGCCGCCCTCGGGGTTGCCAGCCAGGGCGAAACGGATTTGGTATTCCTGTCCGGGGACGGTGTGCAGGTCTTGGTAAATGGTGCCGGTATCCTCCCATATTCCATTGAGGTCCAGAGATTGGGTGCCCTCGGCCGCCTGCCAGTAGGTGCCCACAATTTCCACCGTGCCACGCTCCACCACCCAGCCGGACAGAACATCTCCCGCGACAAAGACATGATAGGGATTGATGCCGAAAGGCCTTTCAAAACCCCCGTTGGTTACCTGCGCGTTAGCCGGTTGGCCGAACAGCAGACCAAACCCCAGAACTGTCGCCCCCCAAAGG
>CAIYYI010000422.1 GCA_903930345.1 uncultured Verrucomicrobiota bacterium | reverse complement strand
TGGCCCCGCGCAGGCGGATGTTCGGACGTCAGTCGTGATTGGAAGGAAACTGGATCTTGAGGGGGTCGAGCCGGGAGGGGTTTATTTGCAGACGTGAGTTTCGATGCGGTGGTGTCGGTCGACGTGATTTGCCAGGTGGATAATCCCGAGGCGGCGGCCGTGTATTTCCGGGTGTTGCGGTCGGGCGGCTTGGTCGTGATCTGCGTGCCCGCTTACATGTGGATGTGGTCATATCATGACGAAACGGTCCACACAAAGCACCGCTACTCCTGGGCAGAGGTCACCGGGCTGCTGCGAGATGCAGGCTTTTCGCTGGGACGGGTCACCCACGTGAACGCGCTGCCGTTTCCGCTGGTGTGGGCGAAACGCAAGCTCTTCCGAACCGCGGGCGATACGAGCGATGTGAAGGAGTATCCGGCGGTGATCGATGCGATGTTTCGGGCGATGATGGCGGTGGAACATGCGTGGCTGCGGACGGGCGGAAACTGGGCATGGGGGACGTCGGTGTTCGCCGTCGCGCGAAAACCAGGGGGATCTTCCCGGCCGTGAACTGAGGCGACGCGAAGGGCCGCGATGGTTATGGATTGGATGCAACATTTTTCAATGAGGAGTCCGAGTCCTTGCGAGCCCGCCACAATCGAGCATCTGGATTCTGGAGTTTTTCGGCCCGCTGGAGGTGTTCCATCGCCAGCCGGGGCCGGTCGATGTGCCGGTAAATCAAGCCCAGTGCCTTGTGCGCTTCGGGATCGTCGGGGACTGCGGCGATCAGGTCTTTGAGAACCGAGATGGCCTCATCATACCGGGCGACGCCCGCGAGGCCGCATCCGAGTAACAAAATCACTCGCGGATTGGATAAAGCGGTTCGGTCGATCTGGATCGTCTTGATCGTGTTATCGAGCGAGTCCTTCGGCCGGTTGAGGCACAGCAGCGAGTTGGAAAGGTTGAGTCGCCCGGTCTGAAACTTCGGCTCGATCTTGAGGGCCGCATGATAACACTTCACCGCGTCTTCATCTCTCCCGCTGTTCGAGTAGGCCACCCCCAGGTTTCCCCAAGGGCGGTATTTGCCGGGACTCTTGGCCACGGTGTCCTCCCACAGAGTCACATTCGAGCGCCAGACCTCGTTGCGCGCGTGGGAGGCCCAGGCCAGGGCGCCAAGGCCGAGAACTGCGGTCGCAGGAGCGAGCGTGCGGGCGACGGCAGGCTGCCACCTGCTGTTCCGCAGAACGTCAAACAGACAGGCGACTAAGGTGAAGATGCCGATGGAGGGGAGGTAGGATCGATGATCCGCCATAAGATCTGGCAGGGGCACCAGTCCGGAGGAAACGGACACGGTGACGAAGAACCAAAGCGTAAAGACGAAGACGATACTGGAACGCGCATCAGTCGGGCGGCTGCGCCAAATCCACCAGGCGCTTGCGGTCAAAGCGCCAAGAACCGCCGCGGCAATCAACACCGGAGTCTCCACCAACGAACGATACAGCGGCCATTCAGGATCGATGTTCAATCCAGTCGGCCAGAATATACGCTGAAGGTAGGCCGTCACGACGGTCACCTGGGTGACGAGGTAGTGCCAATGGTCCAAGGGATCGTCCCGCGAATTGACGATATTAAAGGCGTTGGCCAAGATGAACTCCCCGTCGTGCTGCGCCACCGAGGTCAAGATGACCAGCACGGGAACAATGGGAAGACACAGCA
>CAIYYI010000421.1 GCA_903930345.1 uncultured Verrucomicrobiota bacterium | reverse complement strand
GGCGGCAAGCTGGCAGCGGTGTCCAAAAGCAATTTCTTATCAATCCTTCTCCCGCGCCAGCGACACCGTGCACCACAGATTCGTTCCGGACTTCTCAATATCGTGGGCGGGCCCGAAGATCCGACTCAGCGGTGCCTCCCACCGCTCGTACCCAGGGGCTGAAATCCGCAGCGTCCCGTTAAGCTTGCAGGTGTCCGTGCGAAAACACGGTCCTCCGCCCCATAACCATCGCGTTGTCTCCCGTTGCCGAGGAAACCACTGAACCACTCGCGCTGTGCCATCATCGCCCCTCACCTCGGTCAATGAGGTAGGCTCAACGTCTCGAATTGCCATCGCAAACGAACCCGGGACAAGTTGCCCGCGTCCGTCCACCACCCGGACCCCAATCGACAGATCCGCATACCCTGTCAGCCGCGTTCCCGTCGGCATGACCAAAAACGCGGCCACGAGGGCAGCCGTGCCCCAGAGGACAATCCGTGAGCAGATTCTCAGAGACTTTTGCATAACCGGAACGCGTCCAGTAAAAGCATGAAGTGCGCCAAAAGCAAAGTCCTATCAGTGCTCATCCTCGTGGTGGTCTAGGGGGTAAACACGAGTCTGGCTTCATTGATTAAAGGATCAGCCCAGGGGGTGGAGCGGACTACTGACTACTGTGGTTGATGGCAGAAAAATGCTGGGCAGAAATATAAATGCGGAAGGCTGAAACGCTGAAATGGGAAGGACTACTGACTGCGGACTGCCGAAAGGCTGGAGGCGAAGATAATGCGGAAGGCGGATTTGGCGTTGCCAAGGTGGGTTGGCCTGTTCAATGTCGTACCCTAATGAAAAACAAGCCACCGGTAACAATGGACGAGAAGGTCGTTCAATATTACTGTTTGGGCATGCAGATGATTTTACGCTGGGCATTGCTTGCGGCATTGACAATCAGCCTGGCTTCCACGGTCCGGGTGCAGGCGGAAACGCCCCCGTGGACATATCGTGGATTTATCGTCAGCCAAGCGGGAGAGAAGACAGATGAATCGTTGCGGCATGCTGTGGCGGCGCAGATCGATATTGTCCTGGCGGTTGGTCTGAAACGGGAGACGATCCAATTCTTTCAGTCGGTGCCTTTGGTCCTGGTGCCGGCGGGCAGCATTGCGCGTGAAACTCCCGGTCTGTACATAACGGAGGCTGGTGTCGTCAAGCTGACTACGAGGATTGTGTCGGCCGGGCACAAACCGGTGCTGCTTCACGAGCTGATCCACGCTTATCACCACCAAATGATGCCGGGCGGGTTTCGAAACCAACAGGTGCTGGAGCTTTATCAGAATGCGAAGTCGAACGGGACGTTCAATCTCAAGTCGCACATGATGCAGAATCCCTCCGAGTTTTTCGCCTGCTCCGGGACGACCTTTCTGTTCGGAGTAACAGCAGTAGAACCTTTCCGGCGCGAGAGGCTGAAGGAGCAACCTGTACTCCTGGGGTTCCTCCGGGAGGTGTTTGGACCGTCATGCGGCCGGTATGAGGGTTCGCTCTCGGATCGAGGGACGAACGGGCCATCCAAACCCAACGGTGCAGCGAATGGGAGCCAGCCGATTCGCTCGAAAACCAATTCGACGTCATCGACGGCTGGGTCCCGTCGCTGACCTTTGCGTTGGCGACTGCACACATGACCCAGATTCCTCAGCCTCTGTTACAATTAGCCGCTAGAGAACGGGGAGCGCAAAGAAACAGGGCGATGAGGACGGTTATCCGGCAGCCCCGGCAGCCCCATTCGCCCTTGCCAACTTGGGTCTCTGTCTCCAGTATCGCCATCCTAATGAAAAACAAGCCGCCGGTAACGACGAACGAAAAGGTCGTTCAATAATACTGGGCCGTAAGCGCGCATGGACTCTTCAGCAGTCATCAAGTCATCGCACGATGGGACCAGCCTGGAAATTTCCGACCACTCGGGAGGCTACTACCTGGCAACTTTGCGTGGTCCTGAGTTTCACGGTGGCGCGCGCGTTTACGCTGATGAACCGTCGCATTTGGCCGCTTTCTTTCGTGACTTGGCCGCACACTGGCAGGGATGGAGTGGTCAGAAGGAATGGGGATCGCTTGAGGGGGAGCTTTCGTTCACGGCCACGAGTGATTCGACCGGACACACGAGTTTCGCAGTCCGCTTGAGGTCGGGGCCATACCCATTCGACTGGACCCTTACGGCAGTGCTGCGCATCGAGGCTGGGCAGTTGGAGCTGATTGCCAAGAAGATGGAGGAGTTCTTGATTGCAGACTGAACGTCCAACAAAACGGTCGAGCGAATGGCTGGCCTGCCACGTCGTTTGCAAATTCGGGCGTTGCTGGAGGGCCAGCCATCGCTCACCTTTGCGTTGGGCGACGAGGTCACCAAGCATTTGACCTTCGCGAGACATCCTATGGAGCAACCACAAGAGAAAAGTTATGCGCAGCGCAAAAACGAGGAATATGAAGCGGAAAGGCGTTTCCGGATGGCCGTGAATGACGGGGACCTTATGTTAGCAGCGGAATTGCTCGATCAGGGTGTCAGTCCAAATGTCCGCTGGGATGATTGGTCCCGGGCTGTGGCTCTGCATCGGGCCACAAGCAAAGAGAACGGCGATCAGTGGTTCCAGTTACTCATGAAACACGGGGCGGACGTAAACGCCGTCGACGCTGAGGGCCAGACCGCACTGCATGTCGCGGCCATAGCCGGCAGATTGAAGATCGTGCGGGCCTTGCTGACACTTGGAACTGATCCGAACTTGCAGGACAAGGAAGGCAAAACTGCCCTGGACTGTGCATTTGGCTATGGCAAAGATGCCATCCTGCCGCTGCTTTCACCTGTCACGGATCACCAGGACATTCACGCTGCCGTCATTGCCGGAGATCTGTCGAAGGTGAGGGCCATTCTGGACACGGACCCGTCCTGGGCGACCCGCAAGCTGAGTATTAATGGCGAAACCCTACTGCATGAAGCCGTGCGCCTGGGATATCAGCAGATTGTTGAACTCTTGTTGGCACATGGTGCTGACGTGCAAGCTCGTTCCTATACAACACCACTCAAACTCGCCTATGCACGGCATTACGGAGAGATTGCAGAACTGCTTAAAAAGCACCGTGCGACTCACTAGGCGTGGGCAGCGAGAGCCGAACCATCGCATTCAGGGAGCTGATCGTTCGGCGATATGCGCATCCTTCTGACCATCGTGCTTGTGTTGCCTGCGGCAACGGCACCTCCGGGCCCGTCGGTTGCTTCAGTCGTGGCAGGTGCGGCTCGCACCCGCGTTCCGCAATCCCCAATCCGCAATGCCTACGCCCCTACCAGCCGCCGCATATACCCCATGCGCGGCTTGGTTCCCACTAGGTATCGCAGGCAATCCGCCGCGTCGTCACCTCCGTTGCCGTCGTCATCCACATCCACCTTCAGGAAGATCGG
>CAIYYI010000420.1 GCA_903930345.1 uncultured Verrucomicrobiota bacterium | reverse complement strand
GGGGGTGGGTGGGGGCGGCGGGATGGTTCGCGAAGCCCATGAGCGCGGCAGCGCGAACAAACTGGCTGGGGCTTCCGGGTTGCGGGCAGGCCGGATTGGCGATGCGAGAGGCGTCAAGCGGTTTCAAGGGGTGAAATGTGCGGCGGGATGCAAGGTCGTGCAGCGTCGCGCAGCCTGGCGCAAACGGTGCTGGCCCAGGCAGGGTTGGGCATGGAAAAGGCGTGTTATGGTGGCGGCATGTCGGAGCAGTTGTTTCGAGGGCCGAATACCGACACGACCAAGAAAACGATATGCCGGTCAATAACACGCACCCGGATTACGATGCCGCTCTGCCGGTCTGGATTCGCGCCCGCGATTTGCTGGGTGGCGAGGATGCCATCAAGGCCGCCGGTGAGAAGTACCTGCCGAAACTGGAGTCCCAAAGCGAGGAGGAATACCAGGCTACAAGGCGCGAGCGGTGTTTTTCAACGCCACGGCCCGCACGCTGGCGGGTTACGTGGGGATGATTTTCCGCAAGCCGCCTTACCTGCAGCTGCCGGAGAACAGGAGCGCGCTGGGGAAGGCCATGGCGGAGTTCAATAACGACGCGGATATGCTGGGGACTTCGCTTTACGGGTACGCCAAACAGGTGGTGGGCGAGGTGGTCAGTGTCGGACGCTGCGGCACGCTCGTGGATTGGGAGGGCGGTGCGAGCCGCACGGGCCAAGGCGAGAACCGCGCCTACGCGGCGTTGTACCGGGCGGAGCAAATCCTGAATTGGCGCGTGGAGCGTGTGAATGGCCGGAGCATCGCCACGCTGGTGGTGCTGCACGAGCCAACCGGGGGCGAACGGACGGGCACGGATTTGTTTGACTCGACGGCGGGGGAACAAATCAGGGTGCTTAGGTTGGTACATGGTTCTTCGTTGATGGCTGATGGACCGATGGAGGGCCGGACGGCGGAGGGTCCGAGATGTGTGGTGGATATTTGGCGGCCAAAGTTGGTTGATGGCAAATCGTTGATGGTTGATAGCAGGAAAGGGAAAACCGAATGGCAACTGGTGGAAACGCGGGTTCCGCTGCGACTGGGCAGGCCGCTGCCGCTGATTCCATTTGTGTTCCATGGGCCGGAGAACTCGCGCCCGGCGGTGGCGCGGTTGATTCTGGATGACATCATCCCGGTCAACCTGGGGCATTACCGGATGGATGCCGATTACAAGCACGGGCTGCATTATACCGCGCTGCCCACCGCCTATGTGAGCGGGTTTGAGAATGCGCCGGCGCTCAAGATCGGGTCCAGCGTGGCATGGACCACGGAAACCACGGGGGCCACGGCCGGGTTCCTGGAGTACACAGGCCAGGGGCTGACGTCGTTTGAACGGGCGCTGGATCACGCTGAACGATTGATGGCGGTGATGGGGTCTCGGTTGCTGGAGGGGCAGAAGAAAATCGCCGAGACGGCTGAGGCGATGCAGATCCGCCAGAGTGGGGAGGACAGCATCCTGAGCAGCGTGGCGACGAGTATCAGCGAATCGCTCACGCATGTGTTGCGCTGGGCATACTGGTGGAATGGCACGGAGCAATACCCCGAGGATATCACGGACCAGCAGGCGCTGCTGGATCTCAACACGGACTTCCGCACGCACGGCATGTCCTCCAACGAAGTGACCTCGCTGGTGTCGGCGTGGCAGGCCGGGGCGATCAGCCAGGACACGATGTTCGAGTTGTTCCGGCGCTCAGAGATTTTGCCGGATGGGCGCGGGAACGAGGAGGAAGCCGCTTTGGTGAAACGGGGTTTTCCGGAAAGACAGGCGAAGGAGGCGGAACTAGAAAAAAGATGAGCCTGCGCAACGGAGAACTCAGGACTCGGGGTTCGGTCTCAGATTGACTCTCGGACGAATAGAAATCTGGTAGCCGTTGAGCTTCGCGGAAAATGGCAGGTTTTACACGAATGCTGAAAACCTCACCCCCCTTGCCCCCCTCTCCAAAATGGAGAGGGGGGAATTTTCTTTTTGGGGCTGGTACCCAGGGCGGCGCTCGTCCTAGCGGACTGCCACCAGTCGCTGCTGGGCTATTATCTCCTTGCCCCTTCGGGGCTGCTTTTATTT
>CAIYYI010000419.1 GCA_903930345.1 uncultured Verrucomicrobiota bacterium | reverse complement strand
CAGGTCAGTTTTTCGCCTTCGGCGTAGGTCTCGATCTTCAGAACCTTGATCTCCCAGACGGAGGCGCTGCGGGCGCGGGCCTCCTGGCCGGAGAGGAGGGATTTTTTCCGGTTCTGGGTGTCATATTCCGGTACCATGAAACCGCCGCGCACCGTGGGGGCAAAAGCCGGGGCGCTCGCTGGGCGGGCAGCGGGTGCCGCCGGGGTGGCTGCCCGTTCGGCTGCCATCCCTCCAGCGCCCAGCAGGAGGGTCAGCCAGCCGTAACACCACCAGCCGCAGGTTGAGGGGGAAAACGTGCTCATGAGGAGAATTCGTCCACCAGCCAGGCCCACTTTTCCTGGGCCTTCAAAATCAGTTCCACCGTCTCGCGGACGGCCCCCTGGCCGCCGTTGGCCCGGGTGATGTAATCAGCGGCGCGCTTGGCCTCCGGTGTGCCATTGGCCGGCACCACCGCCACGCCCACCCGGCGCAGCACCCCCAAATCCACAATGTCGTCCCCCATGTAGCACACCTGGTCCCAATGAAAGCCGGTCTGCTTCAGGATGGATTCCGCCACCGCCACCTTGCCCGCCTCCTGCTGGAAAAGGTAATCCACCTTCAGCTCCTGCGCCCGCCGCGTGGTGGCGGGGGAGGGACGGCGCGAGATCCAGCCCACTTTGATCTCCGCCCGGCGGAGCAGGCGCTGCGCCAGCCCGTCCAGGACGTTGAACCGCTTGAACTCGGTCTCCGGCCCCACATAGACCCCCCCATCCGTCAGCACCCCATCCACATCGCACAGGAACAGCCGCACTCGGGCCAGCGCGGCATGCATACTGAGGGAACGGGGCACCTGATGGCGCTGCCGGTCGGAGGATGGATGACGTTTCATAAGAAGTTAAGAGATGAGGAGTCTTAAAATATTAGCGCAGCGCGGCGTGGATTTTCAAGAGGGTTTTCAGCACGGTCGGCAGTTCCGCCAGGGGGATCATGTTGGGGCCGTCGCTCAGGGCCTCCTCGGGCCGGGGATGGGTTTCAATGAACAAGCCGTTGGCTCCCGCCGCAATCGCGCACCGGGCCAGCACGGGGGCGAACTCCGCCTGGCCGGCGGATTTATCCCCCCCGCCCCCGGGCAGTTGCACGGAGTGGGTGGCGTCAAAGATCACCGGCACCCCCAGGCGCGCCAGGATCGGCAGGGACCGCATGTCGGCCACCAGATTGTTGTAGCCGAAGGTGGTCCCCCGCTCGGTGACCATGAGCTGTTTCCCGCCAAAATCGGCGGCCTTGCGGACCACCTGGCTCATTTCCTGGGGGGATAAAAATTGGCCCTTCTTCAGATTCACAATGCGGCCGGTGCGCACCGCCGCCTCAATCAGGTCGGTTTGGCGGCAGAGGAAGGCCGGGATTTGGAGGATGTCCACCACCTCGCCCGCGCGCCGCGCCTGGTCTTCCGAATGCACATCCGTCAGGATGGGCACCCCCAGCTCGCGGCGGATCTTGGCCAGCAAGGCCAACCCCTCTTCCATGCCCGGGCCCCGGTAGCTGCGCCCGGAAGTCCGGTTGGCTTTGTCAAAGCTGGCCTTGAAAACGTACGTGATCCCGGCGCGGGCACAGAACTTTTGCAGGGTGCGCGCCACCTGGAAGCAGATGGCCTCGCTTTCAATCACGCAGGGGCCTGAGATCAGGCTCAGGCGACGGGACTGGTTCAAATCTTTCCACAACTCGGATGCTTTGCGCGTTGGCACCCGGCCAACTTAGCAAGCGCCCGGCGGAATGTAAACCCCGGTTGCGACCGGTTGAGGGGGCGGGGCAATCCGGGTCAAAGTCGTGTTCGCCGGCCAATTGGGCTGACCGGCTTTGCGCACGGTCAGGCCCAGGAGCAGGAGCACCACAAACAGCACGATTTGCCCACCGCACAACAGCAGGCCCACCGCACCCGTCCACCGGTGCCGGGTCTGCGGGGACAAGGCGGACAAACCCGCGATGAGCCCCGCCACGTTCAGGGCCAGCATGACAAACATCATCAGGCCATACATCACCATGGTCGGAGATTGATTGTTGGCCCCCTGCTTAACCGCCAGCCCCGCCGCCATCATGATAACCAGCCAGGCCACCGCGCCCAGCCCGCCCACCATCAGGGATCCATAGCCGGCCCGGGTGTAAACCCGGTTCTCTGGCGGCAGGGGTGATCCCGCCAGTTGGGCCAGCGGAACCCCCAGAAACTGCTCCAGCGGCACCCATTCGGTGGTGCCTTCCGGCAGGGCGGTGTATTGATCGTCCAACTGCCCGGAGCGGGCCAGGTCCAGGATATGTTCCTGGGGGAAGGGTCCGCTGACCTGGTAGTTTTTTGCGAGATATGCTTGCATGGCTGTTCTCATTCCGGGGCCGGGGCCGCCGGGATGCCTCATATAATGGCCTTAAAGGAGTGGCGATGGCAACCTCTAACCGGACACCTCTAACCGGAGCTGGTCGGCCGGCTGATCCACTGGCCGCAAAACCCCGGGGATGTCCAGTTAAATATGTTTTGATTATACTGTGATAAGTGTTGCTACTTGTTTTTTGCTTTTTCAACCTTAACTACCCGCTACAAACCAACTTCTCCATCCTATCCTCCTCCTGAAAAATGGGGGAGGAAATGGCGTGTCCGGTCCGCGTTTTCGATGTGCACTTATGACCACTCTGACGGGAGGGGTAACCGGCCTGATTAAATGAAAAACACCCAACCTATTCTAATTATGATTGTTATGGAATTAATGCCAGCCCCGGAAAACACCCGTTATTAGGGCGTGTCTTTTTTTCACCTTCAAACATGAACTGATGTAATAAATCTAATCCAATGCCAAAAAAGGGTGTTCAAATGGCAAATTTGGTGTGGTGTAACAAAACTAATCCAAATAGTTTTATACAGTCAACGCAGCACAACCAAATCATGTCGTATAATGAAAAAGCAAACTCCATTTAGAATCGCACAGGCTTGCCTGGCGGCCATCGGGCTGCTGGCTGCGCTTGCAGCCAACGCCGCCACCCCTGCTCCCGTCGCCTTGAGTGGCGAGGTCGCTCTGCGGCCCTTGACCCCGCAGGATATCAAGGATTACGGGTTGACCGGTGCCCAGATCGCCAACGGCCTGTCAGCTGTGGGAGTAGGCCAACCGGTTCATGTTGAGGCTTTGCTTGATTATCGCATTGCTCCGGTGGGCATCACCAATGTCTCCTTTACGCTGACCAGCAAGCCGGTTGCCTCCGCAGCAACCCTGAAAGCCAGTCCGCTGGGCACCAATGTGCCGACCTATCGGATGGTGGATCGCACCAGTCGTCAGGTGGGTGGGCGAACCCTGTTGATCCCCGATGTGGTGGGCCAATATGTGGTGACCATTTCAATCGGCACCATCACCAATGGCACCACCAACATCACGCAGAACATCACGGCGGGCAATTACATGGGTGCCAGCATCTGCCAGATGTGCCACAACGGGGCCATGGTGGCGGATACCCATGGACCGTGGAGCCGGACGCTGCACGCGAAGGCTTTCACCGATGGGATCAATGGCGTCAGCTCGGATCATTTCAGCAAGAACTGCGTCTCCTGCCACGTGGTCGGCTACGATACCAATTCGTTGGCGTCCAATGGCGGATTTGATGACGTTGCCAAGCTGTACAATTGGACCTTCCCGACGACCATGGCTGCCACCAATTGGGCCGCCATGCCGGCCGCATTGCAAAATGTCGCCAACGTGCAGTGCGAAAACTGCCACGGCCCTGGCAGCGAACACGTGTCGGTCGCCTTCAACACCAACGCGGTTAACTGGCCGCGGATCGGCGTCACCTTCGCTCCTGGTGCCTGCTCCCAGTGCCATGACAGCCTGACGCATCATCCCAAAACGGCCGAGTGGAAGAATTCCCGGCACGCGATCGCCACGCGCTCCCCTTCCGGCCCGACCCGCCAGCATTGCGTTCGTTGCCACACCGCCGGCGGCTTCGCTGGTTTCATCAGCAACCCGCCCGGGGTCGCCTACCAGACCAACACTGTTTACGAAGCCATCACCTGCGCCGCCTGTCACGATCCTCATGATGCTTCCAACGGGCACCAACTCCGCGCGGCTGCGTCCTACACTCTGCCGGAAGGCACGACGGTCACCAATGCCGGCCTGGGCGCTCTTTGCATGCAGTGCCATCACAGCCGCAACGGCGATGCCGTCACCAACATCACGAACTACAAGATTGGCAAACCGACCTGGGCCGGTGGCTCCAGCTTCGGCGTGCATGACAGCACGGCGGGCGACATGGTCGAAGGCGTCAACGGCATCACCTACGGGAAGTTCATCCCGAGCGGTGGTCATAGCTCGGCCATCTCCAACGTTTGCGTGACCTGCCACATGCAGCCGGTGGCGGCCACGGATCCCGGTTTCGGCAAGGTTGGCGGCCATACCTTTGCCATGTCCTACACGGATGCCAACAGCAACACAGTGGATCAGGTGGCGGTCTGTATCCAATGCCATGGCCAGATGGAAGACTTCAACCTGGTACGCAAGGATTACGACGGCGACGGCGTGATCAACGGCATCCAGACGGAAGTGCAGAACCTCCTGAACAAACTCTCCACCCTGTTGCCGGGTTCGGCCTACCGGGCGGATGGCAATTACGTGGGTGACGGGCTCGTGAAGACCAGCGCCTCGACCAAGACCAACTGGCAGACCAAGTTCCTGAATGCCGCTTGGAACTTCCAGTTCGTCAGCGTCGAAGGCAGCAAGGGCATCCATAACGCCCCGTATGCCGTCGGCCTGCTCAAGGCCTCCATCGCCGATCTGACGGGCGACTCCAACAACGACGGCTTGCCGGATGCGTGGCAGATTGCCAACTTCGGCTCGCTGACGAATGCGAATGCGGCACCTGGCGCCACCCCGGCCGGAGACAGCGTCCCGAACTGGCTGAAGTACACCCTCGGCCTGAATCCGCTGGTTGCGGGCGTCACGGTTCCGGATGGCGTCATCTGGGGCGGGGCCAACGGCACCAGCATCGTCAATCCGGCTGGCACCAACACCACCCTGAAGGTCTATACCGCTGCGGAAGTGGCCTTTGACACCGTCGTGGGCAAGAGCTACCAGATCCAGGGCATCTCCGCCGTGGGTGGTACTTGGCAACCCATTGGCAGCCCGATCCCGGGCACCGGCAATCCGGTCAGCTACGTCACGCCGATGCGCGCCAAGACCGCGCAGTTCTATCGGGT
>CAIYYI010000418.1 GCA_903930345.1 uncultured Verrucomicrobiota bacterium | reverse complement strand
GCCGGTGGCGGTGGTCAGCGCCAGGTGTTCCGGGCGGATGCCGAGCAGGCGTTGGTTGCCCACGGGGGACGGCTCGGCGGTAGCCTCGCCCCACCAGGCGGGGGGCGGGGTCAGGCTCTCGCCGTGCTGGCGGAGGTGGGGAGGGCTGCCCCCCATGATCTCCACCGCCAGCAGGTTCATCGGCGGAGCGCCGACAAAGCCGGCGACAAATGCATCGGCGGGGGCATCGTAAATTTCCCGGGGCGGGGCGGTCTGCCGCACGGCGCCCTGGTGCATCACCGCCACGCGGTGGCCGAGGGAGAGGGCCTCCACCTGATCATGCGTGACGTAGAGGGTGGTGGCGCCACATTGGCGGTGCAGGCGGGCAATGACGGCGCGCAACTGGGCGCGCAGCGGTGCGTCCAGGCTGGAGAGCGGCTCATCGAACAGGAAGAGCTTGGGCTGGCGCACCAGGGCGCGGCCCAGGGCCACGCGCTGCCGCTCCCCGCCGGAGAGGGTTTCCGGGCGGCGCTCCAACAGGGCGGCCAGGTCCAGTTGCCCCGCCGCCTCCGCGACCCGGCGGCGGATTTCCGGTTCCTCCGTGTGGCGCATCCGCAGGCCGAACGCCAGGTTTTCGAACACGTTCAGGTGGGGGAAAAGCACGGGATGCTGGCCGACCAGGGCCACCTCCCGCTGGTGCGGTGGCAGCGGCAGCAGCGGCTGGCCCGCGAGGGTCACGGTGCCGGCCTCGGGGGTTTCCAGGCCGGCCAGGCAGCGCAGCAGGGTGGTCTTGCCGCTGCCGGAGGGCCCCAGCACCGCCAGGAGTTCCCCGGCGGCCACCTGGAGTGAGACGCCCGCCAGCGCGGGCGTCCGCGCGCCCCCGGGGGTGCGGAACGCCTTGCTCAGGCCGCGGATTTCCAGTGGTGCCATCGGCCCTGATTTCAAGCGGAAAATGTGCCGGGTAGCAACTATTACTTTTTACAGGGCACCCTTTCCACGTTAGAGATGAGGGTCGATTGAATGACCGCGCATGAACGAAGCGTATTGCCACAAGATTGCCTCCGAGTTGAAGGTGCAGCCGCGCCAGGTGCTGGCCACGGCCAAGCTCTTCGCCGAGGGTGCCACCGTCCCTTTCATCGCCCGTTACCGCAAGGAGGCCACGGGCTCGCTGGATGAGGTGGCCATCACCACCATCCGGGAACGCCTGCTGAACCTGGCGGAGCTGGACCAGCGCCGCGAGACCATCCTCAAATCCCTCATCGAGCGCAATCTGCTCACCGATGACCTCAAGGCGGCGATTGCCGGGGCCGAAACCGTGAGCGTGCTGGAGGATATCTACCTGCCGTTCCGCCCCAAGCGCCGCACCCGCGCCATCATCGCCAAGGAGCAGGGCCTGGAGCCGCTGGCCGATCTGCTGTTCAACCAGCAGGGCACGGCGGACCCGGCCCGGGAAGCCCTGGCGTTTGTCAGCGCCGAAAAAGGGGTGGCCACCCCCGAACTCGCCCTGGCGGGCGCGCGGGACATCCTGGCCGAGCGGATCAGCGACGACGCCCGGGCGCGCGCCAAACTGCGCGAGCTGTACTGGGCGCAGGCCGTGGTCAAATCCAAGGTCATGTCGGACAAAAAGGAGGAGGCCGCCAAGTTCAAGGATTACTTCGATTGGTCGGAGCCGGTGGCCAATATCCCCAGCCATCGCCTGCTCGCCATCCGCCGCGGTGAGACGGAGGGCTTTCTGATCGTGCGCATCACCCCGCCGGAGGACGCCGCCCTCAATGTCCTGGAGCCGATGTTTGTCACCGGCAAGGGCCCGGCCGCCGAGCAGGTGCGGCTGGCGGTGCAGGATGGGTTCAAGCGGCTGCTGGGCTTCG
>CAIYYI010000417.1 GCA_903930345.1 uncultured Verrucomicrobiota bacterium | reverse complement strand
CAGGTCATAGCATAGTTCGTTATTGTGTTTGACTTTGGCCATGCGTCCCTTGACCATCACCCCCATGCCGCGCCAAATGCGCATTGAGTATCCCGGGGCCATTTACCACGTCATGAGCCGCGGTGATCGCCGGGAGAAGATTTTCCTGGACGACGTGGACCGCCAGGATTTTCTGAAGACGCTGGCCGAGACGTGCCAGAAGACGGGCTTTTTGGTCCACGCCTATTGCTTGATGCCCAATCATTTTCACTGGGTCTTGGAAACCCCGGAAGCCAACTTGGTCGCGGGGATGACTTGGTTGTTGAGCACTTACACCATTCGGTTCAACCACCGGCACAAACTCTCCGGCCATCTCTTTGGCGGCCGGTACAAGGCCTTGGTGGTGGAGGGCGGCGGCACGGGCTATTTGAAGACGGTTTGCGACTACGTCCACCTCAACCCGGTGCGGGCCAACCTGCTCAAGGCGGAGGAAAAACTGGCGGCCTATCCTTGGAGCAGCCTGCTCTGGTACGGGGCCGCCCGGGAGCATCGGCCCGCGTGGCTTGGGGTGGCGCGGCTGTTGGGGGAGCATGGGATGCAGGAAGATTCGGCCCGCAACCGGGAAGCCTTTATGATGCGGATGGAGGCACGCCGGCTGGTCGAAGAGGATGAGGAGTCGCTGGCTCCGATTCGGCGTGGTTGGTGCTTGGGCAGCGAGCCTTTTCGACAGGAATTGTTGGCCAAGCTCGACGGGCAAGCCGGGGAATTTGCGAACGGCAAGCTGCGGCAAGAACATGGGGAAAGTCGGGCGGAACGGATCATCTCCGAGGAGTTAAAGCAGTTGGGCTGGACGGAGGAAGAACTGGAGCGGGCACGCAAAAATGCCCCTGGGAAAATGGCCATCGCGGCGCGGTTGCGGCGAGAAACGACGCTGACACTCAAATGGATTGCCGCGCGCCTTCACTTGGGCACCTCCAAGAGTGCCAATGCGAGGGTACACCAATGGATGAGGGATAACCCGATCACAGTTTCAGTATCGTGCATGTCGCCAATGGAACAAGCATCAGCAACAAAACACCAAGAACATGCACGAAAAACGAACCATGCTATGGCCTGACCCCGGAGACGGAGGCAGGCCTTATCGAAATGCTGAAAAAGTCAGAGATGCGCTTGAAGAAGCGTACAAAAAAGCCGCTGCCGATGGCGTGCCGGGTGCACATGATGTTGCTGATGCCGTAAAAGCATGGTTCGACAGTGTTAAACTGGGAGATTGAATGTCATATGAAGGAAATTGCAAAATTCTACGTGAATGCGAGTATTTGCCACGATTTTGGCAATATGCGGCAGTTACTGACACGATATCCCGAGGGGAATTTGTTGAATACTTGTTTCAGCATGGAGCTGGAAACGAATTCGTCCCTCTACGGTGAACTGCATTCCTTTCTGGTGTCCCTGGGACTGAAGCCTAGGGCGCCTCATGCAGGCGATTCGGTGGGGGAGTATGGTCTGACCGTAATGAGGTACTATGACGAAACCGATTGGGATCAGGCGAAGTACCTCCAGCCATTTCCTAAAACCACTCTAGGCCTCAGTATCCAACGGTCGATGAAGGATCGACTGTTATTGCGCCCGGCCCATGCGCGGAGAACACATCTTCTGGCAGCGGCAAATTGGGCATGGCTGGTGGTGTCGGATGACATGAGGCAAAAGCTGGAGCAGGCCGGTTTGCAACGGTTGAAATTTCTCGAGGTTCAATTTCCAAAGACGCTGCCCGTAGATGCTGGCACATTGTGGGAACTGACCAGTGATTTGCGACTGCCCCGCATGTCACCACGTTGCAAGTTTGTAACGGAGTTGGGAGGGAAACAAGTACCGCAATGGGAACCCAACACCGTATTGGTCGAAGGGGATGGCATGATTGGAGACATTCATCCGGAATTTCATTACCAGGAGTCAGTGGTTCGGTCGGTGGAGCCTTTTGACCTGGCGTTGACATTTGAAGGATGGGGTGGAGGGGAAGGTGATCCAAAACTGGTGGCTTCACAGCGCTTTTACCAGTTCTGTAGGGCTCAACAAATTAAGATGAGTTGGATGCCAGTCCGAATCGATCCTGATTGAAGCGGGATGCTCGGCTTGATATTGTTCGCCTGTTCAATAGATTGGCGCATGAAAACCATGACCACGTGGACCAATTTTGCCAATGCGCAAGGCGCGGCGACCACGACGTGGGAATATAACCCGGAGCGCGGGTTTATGACGCAAAAACGCTACGCCAACAACACGGGGCCGGTTTACACCCAGACCCCGGGTGGGAGAGCGGCCACGCGCACGTGGGCGCGCGGGCTCGTCACCACGTACGGGCTGGATTTCGGCTGCACGTACAATGCGGCCAACCAGCGCACGGGGGCGCAACTGACGGAGAACGGGGACCATTGGGTTTACGCGTATGACGCGCTGGGCCAGGTGATCAGTGGCCGGAAGTACACGGCCACGCAGGAGCCCATCGCCGGGTGCCAGTTCGAGTACCGCTTCGACGACATCGGCAACCGGACGGGGAGCGCGGCCGACGCGGTGGGCACGGTCTATGAGGCAACCCCGCTCAACCAGTACGCGCGGCGCACGACGGACGGGGTGGCGGAGGTATTCAGCCACGACGCGGATGGAAACCTGACGAATGACGCGCGGTTTGCCTATGTATGGGACGCCGAGAACCGGCTGGTGGAGGTGATCGGCCAGCCGGGGACGACACCCCGCCAGCGGGTGATCAACACCTATGACTGGAGCGGTCGGCGGGTGCGCAAACAGACGGAGGAGTGGGGCGTGAACGGGTGGGTGGCGCGGGAGGATTTGCGTTTTGTGTATGACGGCTGGAACCTGGTGGGGATTCTTGATGGGCAATTGCGGCTGCGGTATTCGTTTGCGTGGGGGACGGATATGTCGGGCACGGCGCAGGGTGCGGGGGGAGTGGGCGGGTTGTGGATGATGACGGATCACACCGGGACGGAGGTCAAGCGGTATTATTACGCGTTTGACGGCAATGGCAACGTGAGCGGGCTGGTGGACGCGGACTCGGGGGCGTGGGCGGCACAGTACACGTACGGCCCCTTCGGGGAGGTGGTGAGCGTGAGTGGGCCGATGGCCGGGGCCAACCCGTTCCGGTTCTCGACCAAGTACCAGGATGATGAGACGGGGTTGGTTTATTATGGGCACCGGTTTTATGATCCGAGTGTGGGAAGGTGGCTGTCCAGAGATCCCATCCAAGAAGAAGGTGGGTTGAACTTGTATGGGTTTGTTTACAACAACCCGCTGGGTTACTACGACTACCTCGGTCGAGAAGGCTACTGGAGCGACGTTGGAACGACGTTTCAAGGCATGGGCCAAGGTGCGCTTACGGTTGGCAAGGAGGTTGGCTCATTCGCTGGAGACTTGTTGCTGGGATTCGTTGTGGTGGTAACGCCTGACTCTTGTTGCAACAGCCTGCTGACAAAGCTCGATGATATCGGCTACAAAGGAAGCTCTCTGACGGCGGGGGCAGGTGGAGAATATGGCGGCCTCAAAACCGGTGGCAAAGTTTTCGTTGCACCCGTCGTTGCTGCCGTAAGCGTGCCTGTTAATTTGTTTTACCGAAGGCCGAAGGCCGCGCTCGACGGCGATTTGAGCGCTGCTGGCAACTACATGGGGCAGGCGCTCACGACTGGTGGCCTGCTACTAGTATTACTATGTTATGTAGAATCGACGCTGACATCCTCAAACTTTCTGCCGCAGCAATAGCAAAAGCCGACCAACTTCAGCAGCCACGGCCGCATCCTCGTCAACACCTGCTCCCACGTCACACCGGAAGTTTTTTT
>CAIYYI010000416.1 GCA_903930345.1 uncultured Verrucomicrobiota bacterium | reverse complement strand
GAACATCCTGGCTTTGCGGTGCATCCACGCCAGCCACCGCCTCGCTGAGTTCTGGAAATACAGGCTCAACCAACACGCTGCCCGCAACGACACCCTCCCATTGGCGGCCTGAACCCAGAATTTTGTCATGCGCCCGCCGCCCGTTTTCCTGGCGGTCGCCCCGCCGATTTGGGGTTCCCTCTTCAGCCGGAATGTTTTCGCGCTCAACGTGTGGGAACCACACCAATGAAAAAATTTTGCGCGCCCGTCATTCGTCTGGTTTGTTTTGAGAATAACCCTGGCTGGCTGGGTGAAAGGCGCATCCTGGCCCGGCCTCCCTCCGGTGGACACCCCCTTTTGACTTTTTTGTACATTGTCACCCAGTTATTTACAGCGGAATTCTTGCCAAAAATGAAGGTCGGCCCACCGGTTGAACAGGGGTGTTTGCATCGCGTGGGCGGGGCGGGCGGCCGCGTTTTCCCCCGGTTGACGATGCTGGCATATTCTGTGCTTCTCAAACAACTGTCAGGTTGGGTTCAGGATTGGTTGGGAGCCTGGACCTTTCGGTTTGATCGGGATTGATTTTGGTGGTGGAGCCTTTTCCTCACCGTCAACACCGCGGCAGCAACCTCTACACGACGTCTGCACCACGTCGACGTTGCCGCAGACGGTCTAAGGTTCCACCGCCTTTCTTTTAAAACGGCACGGTTTCCACGCGGCCGAATTCAAGCCGCACCGGGCCCAGCAGACCCGATGGCAGGAGCGGATCGGTGGTGGCGAAACCCTGATAGACCTTCACCGTGCGCTGGCCCTGCTCCAGGGTCACGTTCGTCTTGGTGATCCGCTTCGCCTCCGGCAGACCCGCATCCCCGATCAGGCGGTTGACCCACAGGTTGGCCACCTCGATCTCCAGCTCGTTGCGTCCCGCTTTCACCGCCCCGCTCAAATCGGCGGTCCAGGGGGCCGTCCACACGATGCCCATGTCCCGGCCATTCAGGCGCACGTGGGCGATGTTTTTGACCACCCCCAGTTGCAGCCGCACCCGTTGTCGGGCCTGCGCCGCTGTCAGCGTGAAGGATTGCCGGTAGATCCCATGACCGGAAAAGTGCCGGATCCCTTCGTCCGAATGCTCGTTCCAGGGGGTGAGCTGCTCAAACACGGCGGCAGCGGGTGCCCCGCGGCCCGGCTCAAACTCCACGGTCCAGGGTCCCGGTAACGCCAGCGGCGCCGACCATGCCGCAGGCTTCAGGGTGCGGGTCTGGCCCCGGGCGGTTTGGAATTCGGCCGGCGTGTTTTCCCAGACGCACACCTGCGCGCCGGCCCGGGTGCGCCCCATCCATTCCACGGCGGCGGGCGCGGCTTTCACCGCCACAAGATGCCCCGCCTGGGCCGGCTTGCGAAACACCACCAGCACCGCCCCGTTCTCCGGCAGTTGCAGCGGCACGGTCGTCCGCCCATCCGCCGTGGTGCGGTAGTGGATGGCGTCCCGGATGCGCCCGGTGGCCGGATCCCAGAGTTCCGGCTCCTTGCCGCTGACCCGGAAGGTGCATTCCGCCTCCCCCTGGCCCGCGAGGAAATAGATATCCAGATCGCCCGCCTGGCGGTGCGTGTGGTCCCATGGTCCCGTGAAATCCGGCTGGATGCCCTGGCTCTGCAGCGCCTGCGCCGGAGGGATTCCCCCCAGCACCTCGCCGGCCCCCAGCTTGCGCCGGAAGGACGGCGTCGCGTCATGGCCCCAGATTTCCGCCGCCAGTTGGCGCACTTCGGCATCGGCCGCCGGATACCCGGTGAGCCCGGGCGGGCGGGTGGGACGGCGTTGCCCCAACACGACGGTCGCCCCGGCGCGCGCCAGGTCGGCGATTTTGCGCAGGGCCTGGGGTGGTGCGGTCTCGTCCTCCAAGTCCACCACGAGCAGGCGGTACCTCATGCCATCCGGCAGCACCAGGCCGCCATCCTTGGCGCTCAGCCGGTCGAGCAACACCTCGGTGTTGACCAGGTCGTAGGTGTAGCCGCGGTCGAGCCGCAGGGTGGCCTGCGGGTGCCAGTTGGTGCCGCGGCCCCAGTGCTGGTAATTCTTGTCGCTGACATAGGCGCAGACATCCGCCACGAACTTCCCCTGGCGCAGCATCGTCTGCCCGCGCGCCAGGTAACGGAGGAATGGCCCCGCCTGCGGCCACCAGGTCACCCGGGGGTTCAGGTGCGTGCCCGCAAAGTATTCGGAGCCCGGCTTGCCCAGCTCCGGCGGCGAGGCGGTGAAGGTGTGCCAGACGAACTGGTTGATGCCATCACAGAGTGCCATGTCGGCCAGGGGCTTGAGGACGGCGGGATATGCCGACCAATGCTGCATCATGTGTGTGAAGGCCTCTGTGGCGGCCAGCGGCCTGCCATAGATGTGCGCCGTCATGGCCGAGGGCCGGTTCATCATCCGGGCGGGCCACCAGAACTCACCCTGCGGCATGTCGTTGCGTCCCAGGAACGCCAGTTGATCCGCGTACGCGAATTCCGCCAGCTTGCGCTCCCAGGGGCCGCCGGATTCGGCGTGCCATTTCAGCCCCGCCTCGTGGGACAGGTTGCGGAGCGTGCCGTAAAAATTGTTCATGAAGCAATCGCCCAGCGTTTTGTAGTAATCGCGCAGGAAACGGTCGGAAAGCTCCCGGTCCTGCACCGTCAATCCGGCCAGCACCGGCCACCAGGGGCGGCCCCCATAGCCGCGGTATTTGAGGAATTCCTGATCGAAGGCTTTGGTCCAGGTGGGCACCGCCCCCTCCCAACTGACGCTGTAAAAATGGGTCAGGGTTTTGCCCGCCAGTGCCCCGGCATCCTGCAGGATGGGCCGCCCCATCCGCTCAAAGTGGCCGGTGACCGCCCGGGGATCCAGAATGTCCACATCATACTCGTGGCCTTCCATGGTCATCCCCACGAAGCGCAGCACGGTCCAATGTCCGGCCGGGGCGTCCCACGTCAGACGTCCTTGGGCATCCACCTTGCCGCTGAGGTCCACCACCTCCACCACGGGTGCTTGGGCGCCGGGCTTGAGGGCCACCTCCTGCCAGTTGGTGGCAAAAGCGCCGGCGGGCTTGGCCGCGCCGGGCGCGTCGGCGTGCCGCGCCGCGAGCAGGGCCACCTCCCAGACCCGTTTCCCCTCCGGCCGCTTCAGCTCGCAGGTGAGGCTCTGCGCCCCGCGCACTTCGAGCGCGTTCCAGAGCAGTTTCTTGGGGGCGTCCTCGCCCACTTCCCAGGGGCCTTTCAGCGCCCCGGCGCAACTGCTGAGGTTGACGCTGACTTCGAGCCCCAGCCGGTTCGCCTCGCGGATGGAGAATGCCAGCATCCTGCGCCATTCCGGGCTCATGAACTCCATCTTCGCCGGCGGCGGCGCCACGTGCCCCTCCCAGTACCCGCGCGCGTCGAACATTAGGAATCCGCCGATGCCATTCTGTTTCATCGCCTCCAGGTCGCTGGTGATCGACTGCTCCGACACATTGCCCTTGAGCCACCACCAATAGACCCAGGGTTTGACGGTGGCGGGGCCGGCCCGGAAATCCGCCTCCAGCCGGGCCATTTCCCGCGCGGTAAGGTTGCCCATGGTTGGGGGGTTGGCGGCCGGGTGGAGGGTGCCGGTCAGCGCGAGCAGCGCGGCGAGGCCGAGGGCGGCCCGGGAGGGTGTTTTTTGCATGGGATTCAATGGTGGGTGTTCACGATCACGCTTTCAATGCCGAGGACGTTGGCCAGTTGCTGGATGGTTCTGGCCTGGTGTCCGATGCCCAGGGCGAAGTGGTGCGTCGGTCCTTCCGCCACCCAGCGCTTCAGGAAGGTGCGCACGTCCGGCTCAAACCGCCCATGGGTGTTGGTGTTGCCGGTGGGCGGGATCGGGCCGGCGAGCGATTCGCCCTCGGCGAGGACGAACTTGAACCGCCCCTGGCCGGTCACGCCGATGCTCAGCATGGTGATGGGCCCGGTCTTGAGGCTGAATTCCACGCTCGCCCCGGATCCCGGTTTGCCATGGTATTTCTTGAGGCTGCGCAGCGAGGGCTTGCCGTTGGCGATGTTCAGGTGGTGCGGTCCGTCGTGTCCCACCAGCACCGTGTCGCGCACGAAATCCACCGGGTGGAATTCCGCGAAACTGCCCCCGATCTCCAGGCGGTCCATGATCAGCATCGCGATGCACGTCTTGATGTCGAACTCCCCGCACATCGGGAAGCCGGCCGCGGTCAGTAGCGAGTTGCCCACGATGAGACTGCTGATCATCCGCCGCAGTTCGGACTCCGGCTCGCCCTCGTAATAGTAGGCGAGGCCGTCAAGCTGCCGGTCCGTGATGAACCGGTCCAGGGCGACGGCCGCCCGGGCCGCCAGCGCCAGGTCCGGCTCGGTCAGCCGCGTGGTCACCGGGTCGCTCTGCGGATCGGGCGTGGCGAAAAAGGAGAGGATCAGCTCCCGCTTGGCCACCACCTCCGGATCCCCGTCCCCCAGCGGGCGGAAATGCCGCATCACCTCGTCCGGTTCGGTCTGCACCACGTGGCAGCCGAAGGCGGCGGTGACGGCCGTGGGATCGGTGTGCATGTCCAGCATGCTTTCCAACACGTGGCCCATGTGGCCCAGGCGCGCCCGCCGCAGGTCGTGGAGCACTTTGGCGATCTGGCACCACTCCGCCAGCTCCCGGTCCGCCACCGGATCGTTCTCCAATTGGCCCAGGATCAGCGGCGGCGCGGGTCGGCCCAGGCGCACGGAGACGCCCGTGAACTCCGGCACCGAGCAGAAATCGTCATTGCAAAGCTGCATGTACGTTGAGCCGTTGGCGTAATCCATGGCCGCCATCGGCTGCAGCGCCACCAGCACGATGGGCACCGTGACGTTCCGCGCCAGCACCCCCCACGTGGAGGAGGTGGCATAGGTGAGCATGTCGCAGAAAATCAGGTCCAGATTCGCCGCCTGCAGCCGGGGCAGCAGGGCGTAAGCCCCCTGCGCCTGGTCCACCAGGCCGAAGTCCGTCACCTCCACCCCGCACCCTTCCAGCTTGCCGATCAGGCGCCGCTGCTTACCCTCCAATTCCTCGCGCAGACCCGGAAATTGGCCCCAGTAGGTGAGATGCCCCACGCCGAAGACGCCGATGCGCGCCCGCAATGGTTTGCGCCGCGGGATGAAAAGTGGATTGGTTTCAGTGGTTTGTTTCATTCAATTGGGTGGTTGGGGGTCGTCGCGGCGGGCCCGGATGGTCAGCAGGAGCACGCCAAAGGCCAGGGGATACAGCAGCCCGGAGACCAGCCAGACCGGGCCGTACGAGAAACGGTCCACGCTCCAGCCGATCGCCGTGTTGGCCACCATGCCCCCCACCGCCCCCACCGCGCCGGTGAGCCCCATCACCGTGCCCACCGCCCCCGGCGGGAACCGCTCGCTGATCAGCGTGACGTAATTGGTGATCCAGAATCCGTGCGCGAGCATGAGCAGCGCCATCATCGCCAGGGCCAGTTCCACCGTCTCCACCCGGCCCGCCAGGCTTGAAGCCATCGTCAATGCCGCCGCCCCGGCCATGATCAGGCGGCGTGCCGTGAAGGCCGCCCGCCCCCGCCGCACCAGCCAGTCGGACAATCCTCCCCCCGCCACATTGGAGAGGCCCAGCGCCAGGAACGGGATCCACGCCAGGTTGCCGATCTGCTCCTGCGTGGCCCCCCGCTCCTGGCTGAGGTATTTCGGAATCCAAAACATGTAGAAGTAGAACACCGGATCCACGATGAACCGGATGAGCGCCAAACCACAAACGTCCTGGCGGACGCAGAGCGAGGCCAGGGATGGCCGCGCGGGGGAGGGGTGGGCGGCGGCGGGCGGCGCGGCCTGCGCCGCGGAGCGGGAGGAGAACCACCAGACGATCACCCAGCCAATCCCCATCAGCCCCGTCGCCAGAAACACTCCGCGCCACCCCACCCGATGGGCCAGCCACAGGGTCAGGGGCGGCGCGGCCACCGCCCCGAGGCTGGCGCCGCCGATGGCGAATCCCATAGCCAAAGCGCGTTGGCGGGGCGGAAACCATTCCGCCACCCCTTTGGCCGCCCCCGGAAAACAGCCGCCTTCACCGGCCCCCAACAGGAACCGGGCCGCCCCCAGTTGCAGGGCGCTGTTTACCAGCGCATGGCCCGCGCTCGCCAGCGACCACACGCCCACCGAGAGCGCCAGCCCCAGCCGCGTGCCCACCACATCCAGCACCCGCCCGCCCACCAGGAACATTACCGCGTAGCTGACCAGGAACGCCGTGGTCACATGGGAGTACTCCAGGCTGCTCATCCCCAGCTCCCGCGTCACCACCGGTGCCAGCACCGACAATACCTGCCGGTCCAGGAAGCTCAGCGCCGTGGCGGCAAATAACAACCCGCACAGCCACCACCGCCAGCCGTTGTCCGGTCCGCTCATAACTCCATGCCGCATCTTCACCTCATTCTTCCCATTGTGTTTCGTTCATCATATAAGAACACAATACGCTAGTCTTGCTCTTCTATGCCCAGATATACTGACATTTCCATTCATCTGTCAAAAGTTATGTCTTGAAATATTGTTCCTATAATATAAACGTTTTTCACATGCAACGTGCTGCCACGGTCGATAAGAGCCTGGATATCCTCGAGGCGATCAGCGCCTCACGCGGGAATGGCCTCGGCATTCGCGAATTGGCCCGGCGCCTGGACATCAACTCCACCACCGTGCACAACCTCGTCTGGACCCTGTGCGCCCGTGGCTACCTGGCCCAGGCGGAGGCGTCCCGGCGGTTCGTGCTCGGCCCCGCCTGCCTGTCGCTGGCCCAGGGCGATTCCCCGTGGCAAGACCTCGCCCGGCGCGCCGGCGACCTAGTCCGGCAATGCCAGGCGGAGCTGGATGAATCCATCATGCTGGCGGCCCGCCAGGGAACGGAGATTTTCCCGGTGGTGTATGTCCCCTGCGCCCAGGCGCTGCGGGTGGATGAGCCGGAGGTCATGGCCGAACGTGCCTACAGCACGGCGGTGGGCAAGCTGCTCCTCAGCACGCTGACCGAACCGGAGCTGGCCGCCTACCTGCGTGCCTATCCTTCCAAGCCCTTCACCCCCCGCACGGTCACCGCCCCGGCCGCCATTCGCCAGATGCTGGCGGCGATCCGGTCGCAGGGCTATGCCGAGGCCCGCGATGAGCTGATGGACGGCATCAGCGCGGTGGCAGTGGGGGTGGAGACGGAACCGGGCTCCAAATGCGTCACTGCCCTCGGGGCCAGCGCGCCCACGATCCGCATGGATGCCGCCCAGGCGCGCAAAACGCTGGCCACCCTGCGGCGTTACGCCGATCTGATCCGGGGCGTGTGAGGCGGTCGGCCACGGTGTCAGCCAGCCCGGAACCTCCCCTCACGTTTCACGGCTCACGGTTCCAACCGGGCCCGATACAAACGCCGGGCCGCCCCGGTGTCCACCTGCTCCCGGAACTCCAGCACCCCGCCCTGCACAAGGTTGGTCTGCACCGGCTGCCAGGTCAGCATGTCCTCGGTGGCGTCGATGACATACCGGGCATCATACAGTCCCTCTAGCCGCAGGTGAAACTCCCCGCTCCCCGCCACGATGCCCACGCCATCCGGCCCCGGCAAAAATCGCGGGGCAACCGGTGCGACGGCCACCACATCCGAGGCGAACGAGTCCCCGATGAAATTGGTGGCGGTGATCCGGTAGGCCTGGGCCACGCCGGGCTGGGCGAGGGCATCCATGAAGTTCGTCGCCGCCGCCGGGAGGTTGGCCAGCCAGACGAACGCCCCCCCGCCAACGGCCCGCTCCAGCCGGTAGCCGCTGCGGTGGGAATCATCCGTCTCCCACACCAGCCCCACGTTGGTGGTGGTCACCCCCGCCAGTGAGAATGCCCCCGGCACGCGCGGCAGCCCCCCCACTGGAAAAGTGACTCCCATGTTGACCCCGTTGCTGCCGGTGCCGATGCATGGGGAGTCGGGCAGGAGCCGGTAGTCGCGGTTGGCGGCATCCCGGAACAGCGGATCGCTGCTGAGGTTGCCCGTGCCGGGATAATTGGTCCCCTGCATGTCGGTGAAGTTGGCGACAAGAATGCCATTCACACCCACCACGACCGACGTCGCACAATTCCACAGGATGTTGTTGTAGGTGTTGGTCATGCGACCCGAGCCGGTGCCGGCGAACTTCTCATAGCCGTGCAGGCCGATCTGGGAGCTGACAATGGTGTTGTTGTAAATGTTGGCCGTGCAGACGTCCTTCACCTGGATGCCCCTCGTCACACTGTGGATCAGACAATTGCGGACGGTGGTGTTATAGGAGCCCTCCCCGATCGACACCCCCTTGTCGTTCAGATTGTACATGAGGCAATCCTCGATCATCACGTCCTGCGATCCCACGCCGCCATTGGGGCCGATGTCGATGGCATCGGTGTTGTTCTGCGTCCCGTTGCGAAAGGTGCTGCGGCGGATGGCCGAGCCCGGCGGGGCGGCATCAAAGTCCAGGGCATCGCTGCTGGCCGAGGTGGCATTTTCAAACAGGCTGTCCTCCACCACGCTCAGCGTGAACCGGAACAGGGTCTCGTGATAATACTCGAAATGCGAACGCCGGACGGTCAGCGCGGCGGCGTGTGTGCCCCCCACAATGGGTTCCACGCCGGAATAGAAGTGGTGAATGTGCGAATCCTCAATCAGCCCCACGGCATTGGTGAACACCTTGACGGCCATTTCGGAGATGTCGGCATGCCGGATTTCCAGCCTGCCACCGATGCCGGTGGCCGAGATTTCCCGGAAAACGTTGGTCCCGCCGTACGCGCCGACCCGGATCGGTTGCTCCCGCGTGCCCGCCAGCCGCACCGTGCCGCCGCCCAGGGCCCGGATCACGGTGTTGTTGGTCAACCGCACCACGGTGCCCGGCAGGATGGTCAGGGTGACGTTGCTTTGGACGAACACATTCGAGCCCACCAGGATCGTTCCCAGCTCCGGTGACCACACCGTGTCTTGGGTGAGGTTCCCGCCAAAGGTCAGCGTCTGCGCCGAGACCGTGGCGCTGGCGCGGTTGGAGGTGCGTGAAATCCCGGCGTGATTGGTGGCCAGCACCCGGTACTGATAGGCGACCTCCCGCACGAGGTTGGAGTCCACAAACCCGGTCGCATCCGGCCCGGCCTGGCCAATCACCTGCCAGGTCGCCCCATTGGTGGAGCGTTCCACCAGGGTGGCGGTCTCGTTATCCGCGTCGTCCCGCCACGCCAGCCACACGGTGCCATCCGGGCGGGGTGAGGCGCCCAGATCCCGGGGCGATCCCGGGATGCCGCCCACCGGAATTTGCATCCCCATGGGCAGGCCTTCCGCCCCGGCTGTGACCAGTGGCGATGCGGCGGCCAGGCGGTAATCCCCGGCCGCCGGATTGAGGAATTGCGGCTCGGCATTGGTGTTGCCCGGACCGGAAAAGAGGGGCTCACCCGGAACCGAACTGTAGGCCAGCGTCAATACCGAGCCGTTGGCCGTCGTCACGTTGGTCTCATTCCCCCAAACGATCAGGTTGGTGGCGCTGGCAAAGCCGGCCCCATCCCCGGCGTTGCGCTCGCGGAGCAACAGCCCCTGCCCGCAATTGGCCACCGTGCTGTTGAGATAGACCAGGTTGGAGGCGGCGTAGGCGCTGATCCCGATGCCGCAGCGGTAGATCAGGCTGTTGATGACCGTGGCTCCGTGGGAGAACGCCGCGATGGAGATGCCTTTGTCCGGAAAATCGTGGATGAGGCAGTTGGCAATGATCATGCCCGGATTGTCCCCGAGGTCGATGGCATCGGTGTTGCCCCCATGGCCGACGCGGTAGGTGGTGTTGGTCACGCGCACATTGGCGGAGTTGGCAAAGTCGCTGGCATCCGAGCCGATCTCCTCAACCAGGCATCCCTCCATGAGGACGGGGGAATAATCCAGGTGGTTCTGGTCGTAGTGCGCGAGGCGGCAGCGCCGCAGGGTGATCTCCGCCGCCTCCGTGGCGGAGAACATCAGCCCGCCGTTGTGCAACTCACGGAACACGCTGTCCTCGGCCCGGAGCACCGCCCCGTTTTGGGCGCTGACCGGTCCGGCCACCATCTCCAGCTCGGTCAGTTCCAGCCGGGCATTGGCCCCGTTGGCGGCCAGCCCGTCCCACGGCGTCACCCCATCCTCCGGCAGCAAAAATGCCGGTTGCTCCCGCGTGCCCGCCACCCGCAGGGTGCCGCCGGCCTGGCAGCGCAGCGCGGCGTTGGCGGCCACCGCCACCACCACTCCTTCACCGATCGTCAAAGTGACTCCGGCAGGAATGATCAGGTCGTTGGTCACATGCACCACGCCGTTGGCGGCGGTCCAGGTCACATCCCCGGCCAGCATGCCGCCCGCCCCCAGGGAGGCTGTCTCATACACCACGTCGAGATTCGTGGACGTCAAAACCCACCCCTGAGCATCCAGTGCCGCCACGTGCAACCGGTTCATCCCGGGCATTAATGGTGTGGCCAGGGACCACGTTCCCGTGGCCGGAGTGTGGTTGGCCGGCTGATCATTCACCACCATGCGGGTGGAACCGGGCACCGTGTTGGAGCCGGTTAGCTGATACAGATTG
>CAIYYI010000415.1 GCA_903930345.1 uncultured Verrucomicrobiota bacterium | reverse complement strand
AGCCGTCCCCCTCTGAAATCGCAAAATGATCCGGTCCGGTTGCCACCGCGTTCCGGACAGGGGTAAGCCCAACGCGGCTCGGCAGGAGCCTCGCCCCACCAGCGGGCGGATATTCGACAGATATTGGGCATCACGGTTTGATCACGGCCTTGATCATCACGGGGGAATGGTCCGAAGGGTACTTGCCCTCCTCCGAATCGTTCAGGGTGCCATGCGTCAGCACCTCAATGCCTTCCGTCACAAAGATATAGTCGATCTTGGCCGTTTTTTCCGTGCCAACCTCGAAGCCGTGCACGGTCTGGTCCGGCCCGGTGGACGGGGTTTTGGAAAGATCCCGGGAATCCTTCAGGAAGCCCCGGATGGTCTGGATGATTTTGGTGTTCGGCGTGGCGTTGAAATCACCGGTCAGGAAGGCTGGTTGCGTGCCCGCCATGGCCGGGATTTTTTTTCGCAGGAGTTCGGCGGACTGCTCCCGGGCCTGGTTGCCCCGGTGATCAAAGTGGACGTTGAAGAAGTAAAAGGTCTTGCCGCTCTGGCGATCCTTGAACTGCGCCCAGGAGCAGACGCGGTTCAGCAGGGCATCCCAGCCCTTGGAGGGGACCTCCGGTGTTTCGGAGAGCCAGAAGGTGCCGGAGGTCAGGGGTTCAAACCGGTCTTTCCGATAAAAGATTGGCGAGAATTCACCGGCGGTTTTTCCATCCTCCCGGCCCACGCCGATATGGGCGTACTCCTTCAGCTCCAACAGGTCGTTCACCTGCTCGGAAACGGGCTCCTGGGCGCCAAAGATGTCAAAACTGTGCCGCTGAATCAGGGCTTTGACGCGCGCTTTGCGGTTGTCCCAGGAGTGGACGACATCCTCCCTGTTCTTGTAGCGGACATTGAAAGTGCCAATGTTGATGGCATTCTCCTGGGCCTGGAGGACCGGGCTGAGCAGCCAGGCCAGGCAGGCCGCCAGCAGAAAATGCAGTGACACGGGTTTCATGGGGGTCATGTTAAGGCGGTCAGCCCACAATGGGAAGGGCGAAAACGGGGGCTCGACATCTTCGGAGGGAGACCAACGCCATGATCACCACCCACGCCCACCCAAAACATCGGCGGGCAAATCCGAACTCCAAGACTCTTTCGAACAGTAGGTTATGACTTTAAACACGGCCAGGTTTCGGGACTGATCGACCACCTCCGGTTTCATCCCGGAGGGTCGGCCATGGCCGGTCTGGTCGCCGGAGGTCAATTGAGGCTGGACATCCGGGCTGGCGGACGGCTTACTTTCCTGAACTTTTGCAGTTCTTGAGTCCCATGAACGTTGAACAGTTAACCAAAGCCAAGTCCCTCGGTTTTTCGGACCGGCAGATCGCGAATTTAACCGGCCAGACCGAAGACCAGATCCGTGCCTGGCGCTTCAAGATCGGCTTGGTGCCCAGCTACCGGCTGGTGGACACCTGCGCCGCCGAGTTCGAGGCCTACACGCCCTACTACTACTCCACGTATGATCGGGGGGATGACGAGGTGACCCCCTCCACCCGCCGCAAGGTGATGATCCTGGGAGGTGGCCCCAACCGCATCGGCCAGGGCATTGAGTTCGATTACTGCTGCGTGCATGCCTCCTTTGCCCTCAAGGAGGATGGCTTTGAAACCCTGATGGTCAACTCCAACCCGGAGACCGTCTCCACCGACTACGACACCAGCGACAAGCTTTTCTTTGAGCCGCTGACGCTGGAGGATGTGCTGCACATTTACCACCGGGAAAAGTGCTGGGGTGCCATCGCCCAGTTCGGCGGCCAGACGCCCCTGAACCTGGCCCTGGGCCTGCAGAAGAACGGTGTCAACATCATTGGCACCACCCCCCAGAGCATCGAGGTGGCGGAGGATCGCAAACTCTTTGCCGCCATGCTCCGCAAGCTGGACATCCCGCAGCCGCCCAATGGCATCGCCACCAATGAGCAGGAGGCGCTCGGCGTCGCCCGCCACCTTGGCTATCCCATCCTGGTCCGCCCCTCGTTCGTCCTCGGCGGCCGCGCCATGCAGATCGTGTACTCGGATGCCGAATTGCAGCATTACATGCGCTTCGCCGTGGAGGCCTCCCCGGAGCGTCCCGTGCTGGTGGACAAATTCCTGGAGGATGCCACTGAGGTGGACGTGGATTGCATCGCAGACGTCGGCCAGTTTGCTGACCCGAAGGATGGCACCATCGTCATGGGTGCCCTGCTGGAGCACATTGAATTTGCCGGGGTGCATTCGGGCGATGCCGCCATGGTGCTACCGCCCCACACGCTTTCCCAAAAGGTCATCGCGACCATTCGCGAGTACACGCACGCCATGACCCGTGAGCTGCGGGTGGTGGGGCTGATGAATGTGCAGTACGCCGTGAAGGGCGACACCGTTTATGTCCTGGAGGTCAACCCGCGCGCCTCGCGCACCGTGCCGTTCGTGAGCAAGGCCATCGGGGTGCCGCTGGCCAAACTCGCCGCCAAGGTCATGGCCGGCAAGACACTGAAGGAACTCGGGTTCACCGAGGAAATCTGGCCCACGTATTGGGCGGTGAAGGAATCGGTGTTTCCCTTCAACCGCTTCCACGGGCAGGATATCCTGCTCTCGCCGGAAATGCGGTCCACGGGCGAGGTGATGGGTCTGGATGCCGATCTCGGCATCGCGTACGCCAAGTCGCAGATGGCGGCGGGTGCCTCTCTCCCCCTGAAAGGGTGCGTGTTCATCAGCGTGAGCGATGCCCATAAGAACGAGGTGGCGGAGGTGGCCAGACAGTTCAGCGACCTGGGTTTCGAATTATCCGCCACGAGTGGCACCGCCGCAGTTCTGGAGAAGAGCGGCCTGAAGGTGCAGCGCGTGTTCAAACTGACGGAAGGCCGACCCAACGCGGTCGATTTCCTCAAGAACCGCGAAATCCAGTTGGTCATCAACACCCCGGCCGGGCAGACCCCGCGGGCGGATGAGGTCAAGATCCGCACCACTGCGGTCTATACCAACACCCCGATCATGACCACGCTCAGCGGCGCGCGCGCCGCCGCCCTCGGCATCGCCGCCATGAAGCGCAGCGGTTACGAGGTCAAGACACTCCAGGAATACCACTGAACGCCAGAATTGATTGCCCATGACACCCTTGATTTCATCCGCCCTGGCCACCCAAAACGGCGTCACCCCGGCACAGGTCGCCGAGGTGGTCGCCCAAGCCTGCCCCGCCGCCGATTACCGTGGCAAAAAGATCCTGCTCATCATCCCGGACGGGACACGCACCGCCCCGGTGGGGTTGTTGTTCAAAACCCTGCATCAGCAGATTGGTACGGCGGTGCAGCGGTTCGACATCCTGACCGCCCTGGGCACTCACCAGCCGATGAGCGAGTCCGCCATCTGCGAACGCCTGGAGATCACCCTGGCCGAGCGCGCCAGCACCTACCAGGTGGTGCGGTTCTTCAACCACGAATGGGATAACCCCGCCGCCCTCACCCAGGTGGGCACCCTCACCCCGGATGACATCAAAGCCCTCACCGGCGGCCTGTTCTCCATGGAGGTGCCCGTGGAGATCAACAAGCTGGTGTTCGAGTATGACCAGGTGATCATCCTCGGCCCGGTGTTCCCGCACGAGGTGGTGGGCTTCTCCGGCGGGAACAAGTACCTCTTCCCGGGCGTGGCCGGCCCCCAGATCCTGAATTTTTTCCACTGGCTCGGCGCGGTGGTCACCAACCCGATGATCATCGGCAACAAATGGACCCCGGTGCGCCGCGTGGTGGACAAGGCCGGGGCCCTGGTAAAGGTCTCCAAGCTCTGTTTCTGCATGGTTGTGGAGGGCAAAAACATGGCCGGGCTGTTTGCCGGCACGCCGGAAGGGGCCTGGGATGCCGCCAGCAACCTTTCCCGCCAGCTCCACATCCTGTTCAAGGATCACCCCTTCAAAACCATCCTCTCCTGCGCCCCGAAGATGTACGACGAGCTGTGGACCGGCGGCAAATGCATGTACAAGCTGGAGCCGGTGCTGGCCGATGGCGGCGAGCTGATCATCTACGCACCGCACATCACGGAAATCTGCATCACGCACGGCCCGGTGATCGAGGAGGTGGGCTACCATTGCCGGGATTACTTCCTGAAGCAGTGGGACAAGTTCAAGCATTACCCCTGGGGGGTGCTGGCGCATTCCACGCATGTGCGCGGGGTGGGCGCCTTTGAGAACGGGGTGGAAAAATGCCGGGCACAAGTGACCCTGGCCACAGGCATCCCGGAGGAGGTCTGCCGCAAGATCAACCTCGGCTACCGCGATCCCAAGAGCATCCATCCCGATGATTACGCCAACCGTGAGGACGAGGGCATCCTGCTGGTGCCCAAGGCTGGTGAGATGCTCTACCAACTCAAGAACCCGCCCGCCTGGGCGGCCGGCGAGAACTGATTGGACGCTCCAAGACGCTTGCGCTGAGCCGGTTGCACTCATGGTTGCGGGCGTGCCAAGGGGGGGGCCGTTCTGCCGCCCCACCAACGCCCCTTCCCTGGCCGGGTTGGTGGCCGCACAACTTTCGCGGCGCAATGGTGTTTGGAAGTTGGGGCAGGCGCGATTGGCACCGAAAATAGGTTAGTTTTTGTTGGCTCCGGAGGCCGCTTTTTCGCTAAACTGCCGGAGAGCAGTTAACCGCATGGCCGATGATAACATGATTGAGGTTGAAAGCCTGACCAAACGCTTCGCGGGGCGATTGGCGGTGGACGACCTGACGTTTGGCGTCAAACGCGGCGAGATCGTGGGTTTGCTGGGTCCCAACGGGGCCGGCAAATCAACCACGATGCGGATTCTTTCCTGCTTCCTGCCCGCCTCCTCCGGCACCGCGCGGGTGGCTGGTTTTGATGTCTTCACCCAGAGCGAGGAGGTCCGCCGCCGGATCGGTTACATGCCTGAAAACAACCCCCTGCACAAAGACATGCGGGTGCGGGAATACCTGAAGTTTCGCGCCCGCCTCAAGGGCCTGGGCTGGAAAAAATCGCGCTCCCGCGTGGATCTGGTCATGCAACGGTGCGGCCTGACCGAGGTGGCCAACCGGATCATCGGCCAGCTTTCCAAAGGGTACCAGCAGCGGGTGGGTCTGGCGGACGCCCTGGTGCATGACCCGGAGCTGATCATCCTCGATGAGCCGACCATCGGGCTGGATCCGAACCAGATCCGCGCGGTGCGCCAATTGATCAAGGATCTCGCCAAGCAACACACCGTTTTGATTTCCACACACATCCTGCCGGAAGTGGAGATGACGTGCAGCCGGGTGCTCATCCTGGGCAACGGACGCATCCTGGCCGATGACACCCCGGAGCAGCTCCAGAAGCTGATGAGCCTCACCGGGCAGGTGCTGGCGGAGATCGCCGCGCCCCTGGCGGAGCTGAAGGATTGCTGGGAGGCCATCCCGGAGGTGGAGCAGCATGATGTCTCGCCGGCCGGGGGGGAATATTTCCGGTGCGCGCTGACCGCCCGGGCCGGCTGCGACCTGCGCCCGCAGGTTTACGCGCTGGTGACCAGGCGCGGCTGGAAGCTGCGGGAACTGACCCGCAACCGGTACTCGCTGGAGGATATTTTTGTGCGGCTGACCCGCCCGGACAAGGAGGAGGAATAAGCGATGCAGGCCTGGTGGACATTGCTGCGGCGGGAGCTGGGGATCCATTTCTTCTCCTGGACCGGGTACGTGGTGGTGGGGATCGTCGTGTTCCTGCTGGGGCTGAGCTTTGTGGGGCTGCTGGAAGCCCTGAACACGGAGCCGATCACCACCTCGATCACCGAGCTGTTTTTTGAGACGAACTATTTCTGGCTGATCCTGCTGCTGGTCTCGCCCCTCATCACCATGCGGACGTTTGCGCGGGAAAAGACCGCGGGAACCTTTGAAACCCTGATGACCGCGCCGGTGAGCGACACGCAGGTGGTGCTGGCCAAGTTTTTCGGCGCCGCGCTGTTCTACCTGCTGATGTGGCTGCCGCTGATCGGATGCACCCTGGTGCTGCGTCATTACGCGCAGGAAACCGCCGCGCTGGACCCGGGCAAACTGGCCACCTCGTTCCTGGGGGTGATGCTGATCGGGTTTCTCTACCTGGCGCTGGGGTGCTTTGCCTCCGCGCTCTCCAGCAGCCAGGTGAGCGCGGCCATGGGGAGCTACGCGGTGGGCATCTCGCTCTTCATGGTGAGCTTCCTCTCCTACGCCATGCCGCCGCAATCCGGCTGGCTGGCCGTCTGCCTGGGGCACGCGAATTCCATCGAGCACATGAAGGATTTCGCCCGCGGCATGGTGGATTCCCGGGCGGTGGTTTTCTACCTGACGCTGACCGGATTTTTCATCCACCTGACCCTCAAGGCGGTGGAGAGCCGCCGCTGGAAATAAGGCCATGAAGGAACCGCTCCAGGACCACCCCAGTTTCTCCGCCGGC
Source organism: uncultured Verrucomicrobiota bacterium (assembly GCA_903930345.1). Lineage (GTDB taxonomy): Bacteria > Verrucomicrobiota > Verrucomicrobiia > Limisphaerales > CAIYYI01 > CAIYYI01. The sequence goes on along the minus strand of CAIYYI010000415.1, from coordinate 25,406 downwards.
CGCAAGTTCAGCGCGGGCTTCCACGTGCTGGCCTCCACCGTGGCCATGCTGGCCGTGGTGCTGATGGTGAATTATCTGGCCACCCGGCATTACACGCGCCGGGATCTGAGTTCCGCCGCGCAGTGGCAGCTTTCCCCCCTGACCCAGCGGGTGATGCAATCGCTCACCAACGAGGTGCGCGTGACGGTGTTCTTCAACCCGGACCGCGACCTGTACACGCAGGTGATCTCGCTGCTGAAGGAATACATGGCGATCAACCCGAAGCTGAGCCTGCGCCTCGTCAATCCGCGGACCAACCCGGTGGAGGCGCAGAATGTCATCAGCCAGCACAAGCTGACGCCGGGCCAGGACAAAAACTCCGTGATTTTCGAGTGCCAGGGGCAGAGCAAGGTGATCCCGGCGGCCTGGCTGCTGGACTCCGAGCTGGAGCAGATGCCATCCGAAACCGAGCGCGTGTTCCGGAAGCGCCCCACGGCCTTCAAGGGGGAGCTGGCGTTCACCTCCGCCCTGATCAGCGTCACCCACCCCAAGGGACGCCGGGCCTTTTTCCTGCAGGACCACCGGGAGCACAACCCGATCAGCACGGACGAGCAGGTGGGGTACTCCAAGTTCACCGCGCTGCTCCTGGAAAACAACATCCAGCCGGAACTCCTGAGCCTGCTGGGCAGCGCCGAGGTGCCGGTCGATTGCCATCTGCTCATCATCGCGGCGCCGCTGGATCCCCTGCCGCAGGAGGAATTGGACAAGATCGCGCGCTATCTGGACCACGGCGGCCGACTGCTGGTCCTGTTCAACAACAACACGATGACCAAGCGCCTGGGTCTGGAAAAGGTGCTGGCCAACTGGGGCGTGGTCGTGGGGGAGAACCTGATCCTGGACGACACGCGCAAGGTTGAAAAATCGCGGGGCCGCCAGCTTTCCCTGAACACCTTCGGATCCCACCCCATCGTGGATCCCCTGAACGGCTCCACCGTGCAACTGCTCATGCCGCGCTCGGTGAGCGCCGTCAAGAGCGGCACCCCCAGCGCGGACACCCCCCGGGTGGTGGAGCTGCTCTACACCAGCGACCAGGGCTTGGCGGCCACCGACATCCGGGATGGCGTGGTGTACGTGAACCCGGCGCGCTCCGTGCGGGGCAATTACCCGCTGATGGCGGCCGTGGAAAAAGGGACCGTGCGCGGCGTGGCGGCCGGCCGCGGCAGCACGCGCATCGTGGTGACGGGCGACTCGTTCTTTTTGAGCAACCAGATGATCGACTCGGGGGCCAACCGGGATTTTGCCGGGCACGCCGTCAACTGGCTGCTGGACCGCACGGAACTGCTGGCGGGCATCGGCCCGCGCGCGGTGCGGGAGTACAAGCTGAACCTCTCCCAGACCCAGATGGTGGCGGTGCGCTGGGCGCTGCTGGGGGGGATGCCCGGGGCCGTGCTGTTCATCGGCCTGCTGGTCTGGCTGCGGCGCCGCAAATGACCATGACTCCAACCCCCTTTTGCAAACGACATTGACGTGAATCCGAAGGCAACATGGACGTGGGTGACACTGGCGGCGGCGCTGTTCTGCTTCATTTTCTTTTTTGAGCGGAAATGGCAGGGCGGCTCGCTGGCCCCGACCGGGCCGCAAAAGCTGCTGGCCGGCTACCGGCCGGGCACCGTCACCGCGCTGCGCATCCGCCGGGGCACCCAGGTGGTGCACCTGGACAAAACCGGCGAGACCTGGCGGGTCGTCTCCCCCATCACCTACCCCGCCCAGCCGGTGGTGGTGGACACGCTGCTGAAGCAACTGGACGAGCTGGACCGCCAAAACCGGATCGACTCCGGCAGACTGGCGGACTTCGGCCTGGCGGAGCCCGCCGCCGTGGTGCTGCTGCAACAGGGGGAGAGCCAGACCGAATTGCAGGTGGGCGGCCTGACGACTGATGGGGAGGCCGTTTACGTGCGCGTGGTGGGCGTGGAGGGCATCTACACCGCCCCCGCCGCCCTGCTGCACAAGCTGCCCGCCACGCTCAACGACTGGCGCAGCATGGCGCTGATCAGCAGCGAGCAAGCCTTTTCCTTTGACCGGTTCGAGGTGCGGACGGCCGCCCGGAACCAGGGCTTTGCGCTGAGCTACAACTCCACCAACAAAGTCTGGAGCCTGGCCCGGCCGCTGCTGGCCCGGGCTGACCGCCCCAAGGTGGAGCAACTGCTGCTGCGCACCCTCAGCGCGCGGGTGACCCAGTTTGTCTCGGACAATCCGAAGACCGATCCGGAACCGTTCGGCCTGCAGCCGCCGGAGCTGGAGCTGGCCCTGGGCTCCGGCACGAACGACCTGCTGGTGGTGCAGTTCGGCAAATCCCCCACGAACGATCCCACCCAGGTGTTCGCCCGGCGCCTGAGCCAGTCCAACGTGGTGCTGGTGCCCAAACTCCTGGCGGACTCCCTACGCGCGCCCTACGCCGATTTTCGCGAGCGGCGCCTGCTGGCCTTCCCGCCGGCCCTGATCACCCAGCTTGAGGTGCGGGGCGGCGAGCCCTTCACCCTGCAACGCCAGGCCGCCGGCAACTGGCGGGTGGTGGAACCACAGGATTACGCCGCCGATCCGGTGCTGATCCGTGAGTTCCTGGGGGATCTGCTGGCCATTGAGGCCAGCGAGTTCGAGAAGGATGTGGTGACCGACTTCTCCACCTACGGGCTCGACACCCCGCTGCGCCAGGTGCTCCTGAAAACCACGCTGACCAACGGGACCACCCTGACCAACCTCGTGGTGGCGCAGGTCGATTTCGGCACCAATTCCGCCGGCCGCCTCTTCGCCCACCGGCCGGATGAAAACTCCGTGTACGGCCTGCGCGAGCAGGATCTCCTGCGCCTGCCGGTGGCAGCCTGGCAACTGCGCGACCGGCAGATCTGGGGCCACTCCGTCACCAACGTCCTGCGGGTCACCATTAGCCAGGATGGGCGCAAGCACCAACTGATCCGCAACGGGACCGGCAAATGGACCTTCGGCCCCGCCTCGCAGGGCATGATGAACGAAGCCTCGCTGGAGCGCACCGTGGCCCGGCTGGTGACGCTGCAGGCCGGGTACTGGGCCGCCCGCGGCGCCGCCAGCAGGAGCCGCTACGGCTTTGTGACCGATGGCCCCCGGATCGACATCGAAATCAAGGGCGGGGACCAGGTGCAGACGCTCACCCTGGAGCTGGGCGGTGCGGCGCAGAACCTGGCGCCGTTTGCCGCGGTGAACCTGGACGGGCAGCCCTGGATCTTCGAGCTGCCCTGGCTGACCTACCAGGACATCCTGCGCGATCTCTCCCTGCCCAAGACCCCGGGCACCCTCAACCCCTGACAACCACCATGGCCAAGCCGGACTCCCCACGCGCCTGGCAACGAGTGCGCCGCCTTTTCCGGTGGTGCCGCATCGTTGTGCTGCTGGGGTTGCTGGCGTTGGTGGCGGCGGCCATTTACCTGAACCAGGTCGGCCTGCCATCCTTCCTGAAGGATCCGCTGTTGCAGGAGCTGCGCGACCAGGGTCTGGACCTGCGGTTCAACCGGCTGCGGCTGCGCTGGTACCGGGGGATTGTGGCCGAGGAGGTCAATTTCGGCCGGGCGCATTTTGTCTCCGGCCCGGAGCTGAGGCTGCGGGAGGTGGAACTGCGGTTGAACCACCGGGCCCTGCGCCACCTGAAACTGCGGGTGGACTCGCTCTCGCTGGTGGGCGGGCGCTTTGAGTGGCGGTTTGCCGCCAGCAACCGGCCGGCGTTGCCGCTGGCGGTGGAGGATCTGAGCGCCGCCCTGCATTTCCCCGGCCCCGACCAATGGCGGCTGGAGAATCTGGAGGGCCGCTTCCTGGGGGCGCGGTTCCAGGTGAGCGGGGCCGTCACCAACGCCTCCCGCCTGCCGGAGCTGCTCGGTGCCCAGACCAGGCCCGCTACCGGCACCCCAGGAAAGACCCCCGACATGCTGCTGCGCGGGTTCGCCAACGCCCTGACCAACTTCCACTTTGCCGCCACCCCCACCCTCAACCTCCACTTCGAGGGGGATGGCGCCAATCCGCACAGCTTCTTTGGCACCCTGCAGTTGACCGCCCCGGACGCGGAAACCCCCTGGGCCAAAGTCCGCGAACTGAGCGCCTCGGCACGCCTGCGCACCGCCGCCGCCACCAACGCCGACCAGCGTCTGGAGATCAAGTTCACCGCCGCGCGCGCCCAGGCCGAATGGGGTCTGCTGCGCCAGGTGGAAGGGGTGGCCCTGCTGATGCCGGACGCCCTGACCAACGCGCTGAACGAGGTTTCCTTCACCATCAAGGCCGTTCACGGCTCCACCAAGTGGGGCGAGGCCAGGCAGCTCTCCCTGCGCACGCAACGCTCGGGCGCGTCCAATCTGAATGACTTGGAACATCAGCCCATCACCCTCGAGGCGTCCGCCAGCGAGCTGGACAGCCCGTGGGGACGCGGGCGCGGGTTTGTGTTCAAGGGCGAGGTTCCGCCCCGCCTGATCGCCGGCGGGGCCGCCCCCGCCCATGGCCGGATCATCATGCAGGATTGCCGCACCCGCTGGGGCGATTTCCTGCGCGCCGAATTGACCGCCACGGTCGAGCCCGACCTCCGCCCCGACCTGCTGAACACCCGGCTGACCCTGGACGCCACCGGAGTGGAAACCCTGTGGGGCAAGGCCAACGATATCAGGTTGGTCGCGGATACTCTCCTCTGCCTCACCAACCCCCAGCCGCAATCCGCCACCGGACGCTGCGACCTGGGCCGCATACAGATCGGTTCCTTCAGCGCCGCCCGGGGGGATCTGGTGATCCGGTTGCGGCCGCGCACCACCCCCCGGCCGGCCGCCACCGGCTTTGCGGCTTTGGATGAGTTGGCCCCCTGGGAGATCGAGCTGGAGGCCCGGGTGCAGGAAGCCGCCGTGGACGGGGTGCAACTGGAGCAGGCAGGCCTGCGCACCCGGATGGAGTTGCCCGGCGTGGAAATTACCAGCCTCCAGGCCACCGGCTACGGCGGCGAACTGGGCGGCAGTGCCCAACTGGACACCGTCACCCGCCGCCTGGCGATCACCGCCCGGTCAACCGTGGATCCTCGCCGCCTGGCCCCGCTGCTGCCGGAGGCCATGCGCCCCTGGCTGGCCCGGTGCAAGTGGCAAACCGTGCCCCGCCTGGAGGCGGATATCCGCGTCACGCTGCCCGGATGGACCAACCCCACCACCAACTGGCTGCCGCGGTTGCTGCCCGGGCTGGTGGCGGAAGTGCGGTTGAACGCCGGCCCCGGCAGCTACGCGGGCCTGAGCTTCGATCATCTGGCCGCCACCCTGGGCCAATCCAACACCACCAGCGAGGTGAAAAGCCTGCGGCTCGACCGCCCGGAAGGGTGGCTGACGCTGACCGGCTGGGTGAACCACGCCACGGAACGATTCGGCCTCGACCTCTCCAGCCGCCTGAGTCCGGATGCCATCCGCCCCCTGCTCTCGCCGGAGGCGCGCCAGGGCTTCGCGCTGCTGCAAACCACCCTGCCGCCGGAGGTTCACGCCCATGCCGAGGGACATCTGCGCAACGTCGAGGCACTCGCCGTCACGGGGCGCGCCGCCCTCACCAACCTGCAATTTCGCGGCGAGCACATCGGGGAGGTGCGGGCCGGAGTCTATTACCATGCGCAGCGGCTGCTCATTTCCAACGTCGTCGTCCGCCGCCCCAACGAGGAGGCGTGGGCGGATGCCATCCTGGTGGACATTCCGGGGGACCATGTTTACCTGACCAACGCGCACGGCCGGGTGGATCCGGGCGCGCTCACGCGGGCCATCGGCCCCAAGACGGCCACCGCCTTTGCCCCGTTCCGTTTCCCCACCCCACCCCGGGCGCGCGCCAACGGGGCCATTCCCCTGAGCGGGGTGGCGGGGGCGGACATCTGGTTCGAGGCGGAGGATTCCCCCTTCCAGTGGATGTGGTTTCGGCTGGGCGACATCAAAGCCCGGGCCCACTGGCGCAACGACACTTTGACGGTCACCAACGTGCAGTCCACCTTCTACGAGGGCCGGCTGGCCGGCTGGGGCTGGTTTGATTTTGCCGCCCCCAAGGGGACGGATTTCCGTTTTCACCTGAACACCACCAACATGCAGATCCGGTCCCTGCTGGCGGATGTCTCCACCTCCTCCAACAAAGTGGAAGGCTGGGTCACCGGCGAGCTGACCATCACCAACGGCAACTCGGACGACTTCAAGCACTGGCAGGGATACGGCTGGGCGTTCCTGCAGGATGGCCTCATCTGGAACATGCCGGTGTTCGGCATCTTCAGCCCGGTGCTCAACGGCATCTCGCCCGGCCTGGGCAATTCCCGCGCGCACGAATGCTCCGCCACCTACATCATCACCAACAGCGTCATCCTCTCCGAAGACCTGGAAATCCGGGGGCGGGCCCTGCGGATGCAATACGTCGGCACCGTTGATTTCGAGCAGCGGGTCAACGCGCGGGTGGAGGCCGAAGTGCTGCGGGACAAATGGCTGGTGGGGCCGGTGTTGAAAGTCGTGCTCAAACCTTTCACCAAAATGTTCGAGTACAAAGTCACCGGCACGCTGAATGACCCGCACAGCCAACCGCTCTACATCCCCAAACTGCTGCTGGCCCCCTTGCAGCCGTGGAAAACCCTGAAGTCCGTGCTGGGACCCGGCGGGGAAAACACCCCCGCCCCGGTGGAGCCGGAAAAACCGTAGGCAGGGGTGGTGATTGGCGACGTCCGACCGGGGTGCTCATTCAAATGAGCTTGCCCTAAAGTCCCCACGCGTCCCCCGGTGGGGCTCCCGCCGAGCCGTCCCCGTCCTTTCCCCGGTCGATGAGCCCGTCGAACCGCCGCCCCAGGTCCCGTGGTCAGTTGTCCGTAGTCATTGGGTCCATGCGGAATGACAGCCGGTCGCAGACCGGCCTGATAAAAGCAGCCCCAAAGGGGCAAGGCGATGCCAGCCCGGCAAATGAGGAACGACCGCCGCCCTGGGTGGGTACCGCGCCAAAAAATCAATCTCCCTCTCCCCTGCTGGGGAGAGGGCCGGGGTAAGGGGAGCTGGCAAGCCGGTCAAACGAGACTCGGTGTAGGTCCCAATTCCCCAAGCCATCCGTGCATCCAACCAGCCACCCAACAAAACAAACGCTCGAAAACCCAAACCCGGTGGGGCGAACCTCCCGGTGAGCCGTCCCCGTCTTTTCCCCGGTCGGTGAGCCCGTCGAACCGCCGACCCCGGTCCCATAGTCCGTGGTCCCGCAGTCTTTTCTCAGCCTTCCATTCGCCCTTGCCGACTCAGGTCTGCGTCTCCAGTATCGCCAACCTAATGAAAAACAAGCCACCGGTAACAACGAACGAAAGGTTCGTTCAATATTACCGTAGGCCACTTCGAGCATTTTATGAAAGCAACAGCCATAAATATCTTGGCAATGGTTGGCTTGATAGCCTTCATGTTTCTTGCGGGCTGCTCTGATGGAGGACGTCCGCTGTTGCATAGCGAGCTGAAGCAGCAAGCAGAAGCGGCAATAAGAGACGCAGGTGGGGTAGATGCTTTAGCAAAGGAAGCGAAGTTTGTCCTGAGTAATGTTCAAGGGAGGGCAGATTGGGAAACCAACTGCCCTGCGGTCACCCAACTCGATTCCATCCTCACTCCAGACAAGAGAGATTCTTGGCTTCGTGCGGATCAGGAGATGCTCCGTGCACTTCCTGCCCATGTTGTGGTTCGCTTCGGATCACACGCACACTATGCTCACGTATGGATCTTCGATCCCGCACATGTGCCGATTGAAAAGGTCGAAGGGGTAGAGCATCTCGGAGGTGCAGTGTTTCTGAGTGAAAAGAACCTGTGAGATTGTGAACGAGTCGGTTTCTATGTGGCCTAACCCAGTGCATCCAGCAGACGGTCGCCAGCCGTCTCGCTCAGTTCCAATTCCACCCCCCGTGGCGGCTGGCTCCCGCCGCTGATGCTGAACGCCGCTTCACGCCATGAGCGCAACTCAGCCAGCAAAGAAAAGAGCCTGGATTGCCGTCCGATTTGTTCTCTTCGTCATCGGCGGCTTCTGGGCGATGCTCGCCTTCACCGTTGCGTTCGCTCTCCGAGTGTTGGAGCACGTTAAAGGGTCAGCCCAGGGTTTGGTACGGTTCGTTCGCCGTAAAGGGGGGGGGGCAACCCAGGCAATTCGATTGCCGCAGTTCAGTTATTTCGCTTCGATGCTCACGCCTCAACCCCACGCGAATTCCACGCCCTCCGGTCCCTCCACAGCTCACCGCCAGTGGGTGTTCAATCGCCCTTCTCACCCAGGCGCGGCCGCCAGTGCCGCCCATCCCCCGGTGCTCGCCCCCCTCACGCGGTCCCGAGTACCAGACGCTGGTGAGGCCAAAACCCGATGAGGCTCCCGCCGAGCCGTCCCCGTCTGTTTTGGTCCCATAGTCCGTGGTCCAGCAGTCGTTTTTCCATCCTTCTGTTTGCCATTGCCAACGTGGGGTTGCCTGTCCAGTATCGCCACCCTAATGAAAAACAAGCCACCGGTAACAACAAATGAAAAGTTCGTTCAATATTACTGTTCGGCTGAAAGGCGAGCATGACGAACGCGAAACCGCTATCATGGCGTGTGGACTGGGTTCACCTGAAGCCCGTTGAGCAGTTAATGATGTGGTTTCCGTTGATTGGGACACAGCGACGGATTGATGCCGACCTGAAGAGGCAGCTTAGAGAGCGGACTGCGGCAGACACAGCGGCTTGGCTGAAATGTGGATCGGAGGTTCGAGCCTTGGCCCAGACCATCTCCGGCATCTTGATTGAGCACCTGGGTTGGCCTCAGACCTCGGTCTTCCTGCCAGATGATCCTGCCGACATCCCCTTCTGGGATAAGACTGGCGACTTGGCGGCGGTTGGCGCGATGTTCGCGATAGAACGGACGCTGCAGGTTAAGGTGACCGAGGAGTTTATCACCCGTCTGCCAAGAATGACTTTCGGGGAGGCCGTTGCGGAGTTGGGCAGGATGCGAGCCGAACCCGGTGCTTCACCGAATGGCGGCCCGTCGGAGCGGCTTGGCAGTTCGGAAGCCGGTGGCGGGCCGCCATCGGTGAGCTAAACGTTGGGCGGAACAGCATGAGTAAAACTCGCAAGATCCTATTCTTCGGGAGCACAGTCCTTTTCCTGGTATTTGTTGGGGCAGCGGTTTATTCAATTGCAACCGAGACCCAGCACGGCCGAGCAAGTTCACGGGATGACCTCACCACTGCTGCTGGACGCCTCAGCGTCATGAGAAGCTTTGCAGATACTTCAAAGCTATGGGACTTCCCATATGCGTATCCAGTAAGTTGGACGCGAATGCGAATGCGCCCTCAGTTTCATTGGAGCGGCAAGGGTGATCCAATCCGCATCGCACAGTTTCTTGGCCGTCTCGGCACCCCGGTTGTCAGGCACTTGGACGAGAAAGGGAGGACGACTAAAGTCAGCTTCATCCTGGCCGAATCAGATATACACACCGAAGGTAATATTGATGTGGATGATGGGTCTTTTTCATTTCAGGCGATACAACTAAGGGATGCCCAACCAGCGCATTCAGCAGACGGAAGCCAGCCGTCTCGCGATAAATCAAATTCAACCCCAGCGGCGGCTGGCTTCCGCCACTGATGCTGAACGTTGATATGGCCAATACAATGGTCTCCCCGCCCGAATCGGTTAAGAACGTCCAGCTTTGGCGGAAGCATTGCCGCAAGGTGCGGGCTTTGGCGCAGCGGATTATCGACGGCGAAGTGGGAGTGATCGAAGGCTCAATCCAGATGGGTGCCTTTCAGACATGGCTCCATGCCAAGGAAGACGCAGACTTCAGCGTATTTCGAGCTGTCTGCTCGGACTCCACGGATCTTCCTGTCGGCAAGGTCCGCGAGCGTTGGGAACCGACCGCGTTGGAAGAAAAAGACAGAGAGATTCGGCAGGTCGAAGATCGCTATCGCAGTCGTGTCATTGCGGCGGCACTGCAGATCCGAGAAAGGTGCCAGATAGAATGAAGAAGAGGGCCAACAAGATCACTGGAGCAAACGCGGGCGGGCCGCGCCAGTTGCCAGCTCAAAGACGCTGGGCCGCCCGCATTCGCTCAGTTCAGGCGTAAAGCGGCATCAGACACATGAAAACTGGTAACGCTAAGCCGGCAACCGGTCGAATGATGGATGGAATATGTTTATCGTCCTGGGCAGCCTGATCGTTCTTGTTTGTGCCGCGTGGTCGGCGCACACCGCCTGGTTTGCCAGCCACGCGATCAAAGTCTCCGGCCAGATTCTTGTGGTGGGTGAAGAAGCGCGGGACCCAGAGGGCTGCATTCGCTATGTGGTCTTCAGCTTTTTGGATGCGTCGGGCGTTGTTCACACTCAGCGTACCAACACCGATGGGGGGTTGTCCCAAAACCAAAAAGTGTGCATCCTTTACAACCCAGCCGATCCCGAGGATTCAACCATAAGTTCCACACACTCTGGTGGCGGCAGTCGTTCCTTACGGCTTTCGGCCTGATATTCGGGGGCTTTGGATCCCTTCTCTCCTTTTTCCGAAATCGCCCATAAAAAGAAATTGAACGGGTCAGCCCGGGGTTTGGTGCGGTTTATTCGCCGTAATGGTCCCGCGCCACTGCCCAGTTCGTAATCTCGCAACAGGATTAATTCACCCTGGCCAAGGACCAGCTCAACTCGCCCCTCCCGCACCCCAGCCCGCATCCCCCGGTGGGATCCTGCACGCGGGGCTGAGCTGTCCCGGTCTGTTTTAGTCCCATGGTCCGTGGTCCCGCAGTCTTTTTTTCAGCCTTCCATTTGCCATTGCCAACGCGGGATGGCCGCTCCAATATCGCCATCATGAGAATGCTGACATTGGCCATCGCCACAGTTCTGGCCTTTCATCTCCACTCCGCTCTTGCGGCATTGCCGGAAGAAGAGGCGAGATTTGTTGCTGCGGCCAGGCAGGCGTTCGAGGGGCACAACGCTGATGGCTTGATGGCATTGACGTGCTGGGACAGAGTGCCGGACAAGTTCAGGGATAGTGGCAAAAAGCACTACGTCAGAGACGTTGCCCAGACAGCCACAGACATCGCGCTCACACCACCCGACCCGAAGTATCCTGACCTGGAATGGAAGGATAAGGATAGCGTTTCGTATCGCTCGAATCTCACCGTGATCAAACAGCTAAAGATTACATTCGTGTCAGGCACGAAGTTGGACACCGCAGTTGGAAATGTGAAGGTTAGAGATGCGGTCTATCCGGTGGGCGAGAAGGACGGGCAGTTGTATTTGTTGCAGCCAGCACCCGTAAAATGAGGCCTGCTACAAGTCTTCACTCCGCAGATGCCAACTGCTGACCACCGGGCTCACTGAGCGCCGGCGGTGGCGAGGGATTGGCGGGCGGCCCGGGCCTTGCGCGCCGTCATGCACCACGCCGAGGACGTTGGATTCGGCGAGGAGGAGTAAGGTTCGCATATAAAAAGCATAGGGAGGAACGCCGCTTGAGCAAGGATCATTCCGGCTTCTGAACCACCGTGCGCACGCCGAAAACGCCGCCCGCCTGCGCGCCGGGAAGCGCCCGGAACTCGATGGTTACCCGGTCCACTTTCTGGCCGAGCGCATCGGTCTTGCCCTGGGTGAGGGAGAAGGGGATCGGGTGGGTGACCTCGAAAAATTCGCCCGGGCGGTTCTGATTGAGCGTCTGGGTGCCCAGGCGGGTACCGTTGGCGAGGAGGTCGAACTTGCGGCTGCCGGTTTCGCCGCCCCAGTAAGTCACAATGAGGGCGGTGGGCTCCTCCGTGGAGACCTTGAGCTCGTAGCGGATGTTGCCCCCTTCGCCCGCGTGGCGCCAGTTGCGTCCCTGAAATTGACCGGCCCCCATCCTCTCCCCGGCCAGCTTGTGGGCGCGCTCGGAGGCGGCGTTGCCGACGAGGACGAAATCCAGCGAGTTTTTTTGCAGATCGCGCAAGGCGTCCTGCTCGCGCAGCGTGGCGAGGAAGGCCGGGCTGGCGGCATCCGGCAGCCAGACGGCATAGGAGAAGGCGCGGCTGCGCTGGTCGGGCCGGGGCTGGCCGTCGCGGTACCAGCGGCCGATGTTGGTGAAGGGAACAAAGCGGGCCTTCACGCGGCGGTTCCCCGCCACGCTGACCACCGCCTCATAGGTGGGGCCCAGGCCGCGCGGCGGGGCCGGCAGGGCATGCGGGGCAGCGTTCTCCGCGAGCACCAGGCCGGCCTCGCGTCCGACCTCGTACGGCAGCGGGGCCTGCTGCTCATCCCACCAGACCGTGTCCAGGGCATAGACGACCGGGCCGCGCACGAGGGCGTAGGGGGGAGTTTCGCCCTCGTAATGATCGTGTGTGACCCAGCGCGGGGCCATGGGCAGCACCAGCTCCACGCGATCGCCGGTCCGCCACTCGCGTTCCAAGCGCGCGTAGGTGCCGGCGGCGGGCGCGGGCTGCGGCTGACCGTTGAGGGTCAAACGGGCCCGGTCGCACCAGCCGGGCACGCGGATTTTGAGGGTGAAGCGCTGCGGGCGGTCCGTCCGCACCTGCCAGCGGATGGCCTCCGTTTCCGGGTAGCCGGTTTCAGTGGTCAGGCGCACCGCCGCGCCGCCGGCCAGCTTGAAGTCAGCGGTGCCGGCGGCAAACTGGTTGATGATGGGGCCTTCGGCATCCTGCGCGTAAAGGAACTGGGGCAGCAGCGAAGCGAGCCGGTGGCCGCTGCTGGTGCAGCAATCCGGCCCGTGGAAATAGTCGTCGGGCTTGAAGCCGTTCGGCGGCGTGTGGTAGCGGTAGCAATCCCCGTCGATCGTTTGGGAGGCAAAGACGTGGTTGAAGAGGAGGCGCTCAATGGCGTCGCCCAGCGGGGCGTCGCCGGTCAGGGTCAGGAGGTATTGGGTCAGCTCCATCCAGGACATGTTGGCGCAGGTTTCCACCACGTGGCCGGTGGTTGGGCGGCGGAAGCCCGGCTCATAGTGCTCGCCCACGCTGACCCCGCCGGTGATGTAGAGCTGCCGGCGGGCGACATCATCCCAGGCGCCCCGGACCTTGCGCAGGAGGGAGGCGTCGCCCGTGATCTGGTAGAGGCGCAGGAAGCCGATGAAATTCATTTGGAACGTGTGGGCGTGGACGTACGGCTGGAGCTGGTGCACGCCCAGCTTGCCATCGGCCACCTGGTCCAGCTTGGAGAACGCGTTCCAGCCGCTCCAGCGATCCAGGCTGGCCACCACCCATTCGCCCCATGCGCGGTAGCGCGGATCGCCGGTGACCTGGTGCAGGCGGAGCATGGGGTCGAGCAGCAGCGTGCCCTCCCACCCGTAATGGGCGGTATGCCCAGCAATCTCCGAGTGATTGTGCAGGACGGGCGCCTTGCGGGTGCCCTCGGGCACCCAGGTGTATTGGGAGCAGATGATGGTGTCCTGGTTCTCCGGCGGGCGGTAGGGGCTGGGCCAGAACTCGGCCTTGCCGGGGCCGATGTGGTTCGCGAAGTAATCCGCCAGGCCGCGCGCCGCCGCCAGCGCCTGGGGGTCGCCCCATTGCTCGTGGGCGGTGATCAGCCCGTGCAGCAGGAAGTACAGCTCGTAGGGATCCATGCCCCGGAGCGGCTTCTCCGGCGTGCGCGCGGCGGCCGCCGTGATGCCGAGGTAGCCGGAGGGCTCCTGGGCGGCGACCAGGCGGGCCAGGATGCTGCGGGCGCGCTTTTCCAGGTCGGTATCCTGCGTCTGGCGGGCGGTGAGGGCGGCGGACTCCAGCCACTTGCCCGGCTGCTCGCCGATCCACCACCAGTCGCGCTGCGCCCGGGTTTCGACCATGCGGGTGAACTGGTCGATGTCGAACGGTTTCAGATAGCCGTCGCGATTGGCGAGCAGGCGCTGGCCCACATAGCCGCCCAGCGTGCCGACCTGGTCAATGGGCAGAGGCTGTTGGCGGAGGGGGACTCTGGTTGCGTCCGCGCCGGAGAGGTTCAGAACGGCCGCCAGCAGGGCTGACGCCAGCAAAAAAGTCCGCCTACGATTACGGGTTTTGTCACAACCTGCAAATGACATAGGGGAGCGTTTCCTCATTGCGGCAGCCGGTCGTTTTTGGTTACCGGTGCCAGGGTAAAACTGTAAGCCGCCCGCTGGTTTTCGATCAGGAATTCCTTGTGCGGCCAGGCTCCCCAACTGTCGTCGCCTCCCGCGCCCTGCTGGCGGCCGTCCAGGTTCAGGACCACCACCCCGGCGAGCGGCAGCTCGGAAGGGTGCTTGGCGGCCTGGAGGGCGTCGGTGGTGTAGGCGCAGGCGTTGACGCTCAGGAGCGGCTGCCCGGTCACCCGCAGACCCACGCCCTGGCGGTTGCGCAGGGTGAGCCAGCGGACGTCCGTCTTGTTGCCGCTCTCGGCGGGCTCGACATAATCGGCAAAAAACTGCTCGCGCACGGTGCCGGAGTACCGGCCCACGCGCGCGTCCTTGCGGTCGGCGTAGGTTTCCTGCGGGCCGGGGCCGAACCAGGTGAGGCGGTCAAACGAGGCGGGCAGACGCATCTGCATGCCCAGGCGGGGCAGGGCCGGGAGCTTGCGGTCGCCTGGCTGGTAGGTGGCCTGCACGGCGATCTCCCCGTTGCCCTGGACGCGGTACACGGTCTCCCAGGCGGCCTGCACGGCGGGCAGAAGGTGGCGGATCTTCACGGTCACCTCGCCGGCGTTGAGGCGGGCGATCTCACAGGCCTGCACCTGCGCGCCAAGATGGGCATCGCGCCACACGCCCTGGCTGTCCTTCATGTTGCGGCCGCGATCATTGTCGGTGGCGGCGCGCCAGAAGTCGGGCCGCAGCGGCTCAGCGATCAGCTCCGTGCCCCGGTACTGGAAGGAGGCCAGCGCGCCAACGGTGCGGTCGAAGGTGGCGACGAAGTCGGCCCCGGCCAGGTAAACGCGCGGCCCCTGCTCCGTCATGGCCAGCGGCGGCACGGCGGCGGTGGCCGGCGCGGGTGCGTGGTCGGGGAGCTTGAACTGATCCCAGGCGACCTCGTGGCCGGCGGCGGCCCAGGCGGTTTTGTTCGCCAGGGCGAAGCTCAGTTCCAGAAAATATTCCGCGCCTGGAACCGGGGTGAAAGCGGACACCGGGATGGACACGGTCGCCGCCGCGCCCGGGGCGACGTCCAGCGGGGCCAGCCGGCCTTGCTGAATCTGCTTACCGTTCTCCGTGAGCCGCCAGTTGGCCACGAAGCCCTCCTTGAGGTTCAGGAAATCGTGCCGGTTGACAATCTTCACCCGCCGGGTAGCGCCATCCACGAGGGCGCTGTGGATGTACTGGTACACGTGCTTGACCTCCAGCAGGCCCGGGTGCGGCAGGCGGTCCGGGGTGACGAGGCCGTTGTTACAGAAATTGTCATCCGAGGGGGTGCTGGCGGGACCGAAATCACCGCCGTAAGACCACTGCGTTTTTGCGGCCGGTTGCCAGTTCAGCCGCTGGCGCAGGTCGAGGCACAGCATCAGGGAAGGGTCGGCCGGCCGCTCAGCTGCCGCCAGCTCGGCGTCGGACAGGGCGCGCTCCCAGATGCGGGCCTCGCGGATGACGCCGGAGATTTCGCGCCCGGGGCGCTGGGCATTGGCGCCGATCAGGACGCACCACTTGTTAATGCTGATGCCGCCGCGGAAGGGGTTGCGGGCCACCACCTGCCCGTCAATGGCCAGGCGCAGCTCCTGCCCGTCAAACACCCCGGCGACGCGGTGCCACTGGTCGTTCCAATTGGCGGGCAGCGGTGCGGTGACTGTGATCCAGCCCCGGTCGCCGCCGCGATAGATGAAAAACTCCAGCTTATCGCCGGGCACCTGCTGGAGGGCAAACTGGGTGTCGCCCTTGCTGATGAAGGTGCTGTGGCCACGGGTGGCGGTGGGTTTGACCAGTGCCTCCAGGGTGACTTGGCGGGCCAGGTTGAGCGGTTCCACCCAGGGGACGCGCACGTGGCCGCCGGTGAGACCCTCGGCGGTGAAGCGGCCCGGCTGGGCGTCGCACAGCAGGTGCCAGCGGCTTTGGTCGGGCACGATGGGCCGGGGCTGCAGCGGCACGCGCTGGCCCTGGTCCACCCAGTCCCAGATGAAGCCGCCCTGCAGGTAAGGGAGGGAATAAATCTGGTTCCAGTAGGACCACATATCGCCGTTGCTGTTGCCCATGGCATGCTGGTACTCGCACATGATGTACGGGCGGGTCTGCGACTTGGCGGCGTAGCGGGCCAGTTCGCCGGGCGGCGGGTACATGGGGCAGATGATGTCCGTGTGGGCCTTGGTACCGGCCTGCTCGTAATGCACGGGGCGGCCGGTGTTGCGCTGTTTGACCCAGGCGGAGGTGGCCTCGAAGTTCGGGCCGTCGCCGGCCTCGTTACCGAGCGAGAAGATGATGATGGAGGGGTGGTTCTTGTCGCGCTCCACCATCGCGATGGTGCGGTCGAGGTGGGCCGCCTGCCAGTTCAGGTCCTTGGCCAGGCTGGCCTCGCCGTAGCCCATGCCGTGGCTTTCCAGATTGGCCTCATCAATCAGGTAGAGACCGTAGCGGTCGCACAGGTCGTACCAGGCGTCCTGGTTGGGGTAGTGGCTGGTGCGGACGGCGTTGATGTTGTGCTGCTTCATCACGAGGATGTCCTGGACCATGCCAGCCGTGGTGATCGCCTGGCCCCGGTCAGGATCTATCTCGTGCCGGTTCACGCCCTTGATCTGGATGCGGCAGCCGTTGACCAGCAGGTTGCCCTCGCGGATTTCCACCTGGCGGAAACCAACTTTGGCGGGGATGACCTCCAGCACGCGGCCGGACTTGTCCTTGAGGGTGAGGAACAGGGAATGGAGGTTCGGGGCTTCGGCGGACCACTGGAGCGGGCGTCTGACCTCGGCGGAATATTCCACGCGGGCGGATTGGCCGGCCGCGACCTGGGTCGACAGGGTCACGGGACCTAGAATGGTGGCGCCGTCCGGGGTTTGCAGCAGGACCTCCAGGGTGGCTGGGGCGGAACCCTGGCGGGCCAGGTTGGCCACCTCGGCGGACAACTGGAAGCGGCCATCCGCATAATCGGCGGAGAGACCGGCCTTGACCTCGAAATCGCGTATATGCAGATCCGGCGGGGACCAGAGATAGACATCGCGGAAGATGCCGCTCATGCGCCAGAAATCCTGGTCCTCTAGGTAGGAGCCATCGCACCAGCGGAAGTTTTCCACGGCCACCAGGTTCCGGCCCGGCTTCAGGTGGGGGGTGATGTCGAACTCGGCCGGGGTGCGGCTATCCTTGTGGAAGCCGACCTGCTGGCCGTTGACCCAAACGTAGAAAAAGGAATTCACGCCGTCAAAGGTCAGGAACACCCGGCGGCCATTCCAGTCTTTGGGCAGGTCAAACGTGCGGCGGTAAGAGTTGACGGTGTTATTGGGCTCATCCAGGGGAATGAACGGCGGGTTGGGATTTTGAAAGTGCCAGGACCAGGGGTAATCAATATTGACGTAGATGGGCACGCCGAATCCATGGCGCTCCACATTGGCAGGCACGGGCAGGGAGGCCCAGGCGCGATCATTGAAATCCGGCCGCCAGAAGCCGGGCACCCGACCGTTCAGGTTGGTGCTGTAATGGTATTTCCACGGGCCGTTGAGCGAGCGGTAAAAGGAGGACTTCACGCGCTCCCCGTTGCCGACCAGAGCAATGGTGCGCGCAGAGCGCAGGTCGGGGCAGGCGACAAAGGAGGCACGCGGTTTTTCGGTGTTACGATCCACCAATTTGGGGTTTTCCCAGTCCTTCAGGTTTTCCGGCAGCGGCCGGGCGGCCTGGGCCGACAGGAGGGTGGTGAGGGCCAGGGCGGCGGTGGTCAGGGCAGCCCATCCCCGGACTTTCCGGGGCAGCGAAAATGATCGGACAATGCTTTCCATAACAAGGTGTTGGACCACGCGACTTTGCCAAAGCTTCAAAATAGTTGCAACCGCCTTGTGTGTGGACGGGCTCACGCGAAACCGGTTTCAAACCGAGAAACCTGTGAATTTTGATGGAAAAACCGCAGCTTTTCGCTGTAATATCACCCCATCACGCATTTATGAAAGCCACCCCCGCCACCGTGGTTCCCGGCCTGGAGGCTGCCTCCGGGCAGCGCATGCCGCGGGTGTTGCTGCTGATTGAGTCATCCCGTTCCTCCGGGCGCAGCCTGCTGCGCGGGGTGGCCAACTACGCGCGGCATCATGGCCCCTGGGCGTTTTCCTGGGAGCCGAGCGGGCTGGAGCCGATCCGCCCCCGGCTGAAGAGCCTGGAGGCGGACGCGGTGATTCTGCGGGATGTGACGGCGTTTGCGCACATCCTTGAGCTGGGGGTGCCGACGGCGGTGTTCGGGCACAGCAAAAAAGAGGTGCCCGGCCTGACCAACGTCCTCACCGATGACACGGTGGTGGGGCAGATGGCGGCGCGCCACCTGTTGGATTGCGGTTTCTGGAATTTCGCCTATTGCGGCGTGTTCGATAAACCGTGGGCGGTGGTGCGCGGGGAGGTTTTCCAACAGACCATTAAGGCCGCCGGCCACCGGGTGGAGGTGTACCGGCAACTGCGGCGGCGGACCGCGCGCGACTGGAGCGAGGAGCGGCCCCATCTGGTGGAATGGATGAAAAGTCTGCCCAAGCCCGTCGGTCTGTTCGCGTGTAACGACGACCGCAGCCAGAATGTGGTGGAGGTCTGCAAGCTGCTCGGTCTGAAAATCCCCGACCAGGTGGCGATCCTGGGCGCGGATGACGACGAGTTGGTCTGCGAGCTTTCCGACCCGCCGCTCTCCAGTGTGGCGATCAATTTCGAGCGGGCCGGCTACGAATGCGCCGAACAGTTGCACCGGCTGATGAGCGGACAACCCCTCAAAAACAATTTCATTGTGTCCCGGCCCACCCACATCGTCTCCCGGCAAAGCACGGACACGCTGGCCGTGGCGGATGAGCGGGTGGCCCGCGCGCTGCGCTTCATCCGCAAAGGGGGGCGGGAGGCCATCAATGTCAACCAGGTGGCCCGCGCAGCCGGACTGTCGCGCCGCGTGTTGGAGAAGCGGTTCCGCCAGGCGCTGGGCCGGTCGGTGCTGAAGGAGATCCGCCGGGTGCGCGTGGACCAGATCGCCCGCATGCTGGCGGAGACCAACGAGCCGGTCACGCGCATCGCCGCCGATCTGGGCTACGATGGCGTTGAGCACATCGCGCGCTACTTCCGCAAGGAGAAGGGCATGCCCCCGCTGACTTACCGGAAGCGTTTCGGGCGGAAGTGATCCCGATTCAACGCGGGAGCGGCGCAAGCTCGCCGAGCAGCGCGCGGATGTTCCGGGCCTCCTCCTGCTGCATGACCAGCCGCTTTTTCAGGTAACGGTCATGCTTCTCCAGCTCTTGGGCATTCCAGGCATTGGCCTCGGTGTAGTCGCCGCAG
This sequence comes from uncultured Verrucomicrobiota bacterium, assembly GCA_903930345.1. GTDB lineage: Bacteria > Verrucomicrobiota > Verrucomicrobiia > Limisphaerales > CAIYYI01 > CAIYYI01. The sequence goes on along the minus strand of CAIYYI010000415.1, from coordinate 6,063 downwards.
AAGGGCACCAGCAAATCAATCCAGCAGGCCAGGGTGCGCGTTTCAGGATCGGAGAGGCTCACCCCTTTGTGGCCTTGCTCCAGCAGGCCCAGCAGCGGGCTGGCGGTGGATCCTGAAAAATATGGCGGCAGCGCGGTGGGCACGGACTGCGAACCGATCCAGCGCACCCAGTTGCCGTCAATGCGGCCCCGGTACGCACCCACCTCCACATTCCCCCGATCCGGTTGGGCCTGCGTGAGGATCAGGTAGGCGTCGCTCCAGTTCCGCTTGGCGTGGGCGTCCGGCACGCTGTCGCCGCGCAGGCTGAAGGCGGGCTCATCCGGCCGGGGGGTGGCCGGGGGAACCACGGGGAGGGTCGGTTTGGCTGGCTGGCGGAAGGCGCGGAACTGGGTGCGGGTCAGCTCGCGCGCAGCCTCGCGGTCGTGGTGGCAGCGCACGCAGTGCCGGTCCAGGATCGGCTGCACCTCGCGGGCGAAGCTGAACCCGGCCGGTTTTTTGCCCTGGTTGTCCAGGGTGGCCGGGGGTTGCCGCAGGGCCAGCGTGTGACCGTAATTCTCGGTGGGCGGGGCCTGGTTTTTGTGCTCGTGGCAGCCCACGCAGGACTGGGTTTCCCCCGGTTGCAGGGTGCTCCAGCTCCGCATGGTCTGCACCACCCGCCCCCGGGCATCCAGGGCCTGGAAATAGACCGGGGTGCGGGCCGGCACCGTGAAATAGGCCGAGCCATCCTCGTGTACCGGCGTGGTGCCCAGCACCGTTTTGACATCCCAGGTCCCGTTGCCGATGGCCACCGGGGTGCTGATGAGCGCACCGCCCCCGGGCCCACTGCTGCCGTTGCTGCCGATGCCGGCGGCCCGGAAATCCAGGGCCACCACGCGCAGTTGCCGGATCTCCCCCCGCCTCACGCCGACCAGCCCGGGTCCGGCGTAGATATCCTGGATGTAATAGGTGCCCGTGTTTTTGCGATAATCCACCACGGCGGGCCGCAGGGCGGGCACCGGCCGGGCGGTGAGGGAGACGGATTGGTTGCAGGGGAGGCGCGGGTCGACCACCAGCAATTCACGCCGCCCATCCTGATGCATCCAGTACACCGCAAACCGGGTGTTGCGATCCCGCCGCGTGCCCTGCCACCCCTGCGGCGAGTAGGTGACCAGGTACTCCTGCTCCGTCAATGGATAGGGGTATTGGAACAGTTCCCCCACCTGGCCGTAGCTGTCGATGCGCTCCGCCTTGGTTTCCCGCACGGGCGCGACCAGTTGGGCGCCGCTGGCCTCGTGCCGTCCCCGGGCCGGGTCGATGATGCCCAGTTTGCCCGTCTGCGGGGAATGGTGGCCGGTGAAAATGGCCAGCACCTTTTGCGTGCCGGGGATTCCCCGGGCGTGCGCGATGGTGGTGGGGAACCAGGAGTTGTTCCCGTAAAACTCGGTCTGTCCCGTGCCGTCCATGTTCATCTGGAACAGCGGCTGCGGAAACACCTGCCCCCGGTCGTTGTAATCCCACCGGGTATAGATGATGCGCCCATCGTCCAGCACGGTGGGGAAGACGGTGTGGACCTGGTCAAACCCCAGCCGGCGCAAGTGCTGTCCGTCGCGGTCGCAGGTGTAGAGGTTGCTCACCTCGGTCCACCAGCAATCGACAATCTGGACGCAGCGGGTGGAGGCGAACACCAGGTCGCCGTTGGGCAGATAGGTTGGTTCGTAGTCCGCAAACCCCAATCCAAAGGTCAACTGCCGCACCTGCCGCGTGGCCACCTCCAGTTCGTAGAGGTGGTAATCGTCCGCGTTCAGCGATTTCTTCCAGGCGAACGCCACCCGTTTTCCATCGTGGGAGACGGCGGGATCGCGGATGGCTCCGGTGACATCCTCCAGCAGCGGGGTGACCACCTCCCGGGTGCCGTCCAACTCCAGCAGGCAAAGCGCGCTGCCCGGGTTGAAATGCCGTTCGTTCTGGGCGTCCGACTGGCCCTCGGTGTACGCAAAAAACGAGGGCACCGTTGTGGCGTGCTTGGTGAAGACGATCCGGGGATGATTCTGGCGCAGGTATTGCAGCCGGACTGTCCGCCGCTGCTCGGCGGCGCGTTCATAAAGCTCCAACCAGCGGGCCTCCGTGGCGGCGGTTTTTTGCCGCACCAGTTCTGCCAGGGCGGTTTGCAGGGCGGGCGCCTTGGCCTCGATGGCCACCGCCCGGATCACCCGCTCCAGTTCCGCCACCGGAATTTCCGCCAGTCGCCGCCGGGCATCACCGGGGAAATCCTGCCGCCACCAGTCCGCTGTCTTGGGGAAGGCGATCTCCAGTTGGGTCCACAGGGCGTCCGCGTTTTCCGGATCACCGCTTTTTTGGGATTGCTGCCGGGCATCCAGCAACGCCCCCGGCCAATCGCGGGCGACCGCCTGGGTGCAAACAGCCAGCCCCAGCAGGGCGGCCCCGACCATCCCGATCACGCTTTTTAGTTCATTCATCCGGATCATTGTCAATTTTCGCCATCCGTTCAGACGAAATGCCCGTGTGTTTCTTCAAAAAACCGTTTTGAGGGACACGGGAAATGGTCTTCGAGGTCACCACCTTTCGGACTTCCTCAGTTGCACTGCCAGGTTGGTTTTGAGTTTATGGAAGGTGGCGATCTCAGCCTCATTCCCCAACCAATAGAATGTGTCTGAGCCGGCAACGCACAGGGGAAGCAGTGTGGTTCCCGTTGGCCAGGGAGGTGGATAGTTGGTCAAATAGGAGGGATAGGTGACCTGCAGGATACCCCAGGTGCTGGGATGCAACGGATTCGTCAGGGTGGCCGTGGTTTTCATGGGATGGCTTTCACCATTCCGATGCAAAGCAAACCCGGAAAAATCATATCCCAATCGATCTCCATAGATGCGCTGAAGCTCACCATCATAGATCCCGCCCGCGTAGCCATTCCCCATCGCGCATGCTCCCCCGGGCGATGAGCCGCCAATGGTGCCAATGATCGGTCCGAATTTCTTCAAAAACACCTGCGCACGGAAGGCCTCACGCTGTTGTTCGCAAAGTTTGCGTGCGTCACGCCACTGGTCAGCCACTCCCCAGGGAAACAACAACCATGGGATGATCGCCAGACTGATGCAGATCCGGTTGGCACGGCCCGGATTCTGTGATTGGCAAATAAGCCAGATTGATGGCATCAACAGCACCCACCCGAGAATCAGGTAACGAGGATTCGGTTGTTTGGAGACCAGCAGCAGGCCGGAAAACTGGGCCAGCAGCAGAATCGTTCCCAGTCGCAAACCGACATTGTTTTCCCAGCCACCCTGGCTTTTTCGGTTCTTTAACTGCCAAAACCAGCCGGCCAGCAGCAACCCCAAACCAAGGGAATACACCGGGTACGCATACAGGCAGGATAAAACCCAGGAGGTTTGCCGTTCCAGATTGACGATCTCCTGCCCGCCGCTGCCATACACCCCACCCCGGGTGGCCAGCCGAAAGAACCAGCGTATCATGTAGCCCCATTGCGGCAGGGCCACCGCCACCCATAGCAAGCAGCTTCCCCCCAGGCATAAAATGTAGTTGAAACGGTCCCTGCGCTGGGTGAAGTAAGCGTACAGCAGGCCGGCCAGAGGCAGGAATAAAACCTTGGTGGCCACCGCCGTTCCCAGCAGGATTCCCCAGGCATACGGTGCCATCCGCCGCCAACGTGACTGGGCGGGGGAGCGTAAATCCTCAAGGGCCAGGATTCCCACCAGGTTCGCCAGGACCATCTGCGGGGTTTCAGTGGTCAACCTCGACAGATGGAGGAAACACTCCGGAAACAGGAAGGGGGTGGCCTGCAAGGCGGCGGCGGTCCAGCACGAGCCCGTTGCCCGGCGCGCCACCCAGCCGAGCCACCAAAGCGATCCGGCATAGATCACCAGCCAGGCGATGATCATGCCGGCGAGGTAATGCTCCGGGTTTTCCAGCACGGATGGAATGAGGGTTGTCTTGCCGTCCACCCCATGGAGCACATGCAGGATCAATGCGCCAATCCATTGGATTGTTGTGCCTGGGTGATCCACATGATATGGCAGCGTTCCGGTTGCCAGGTTGAGGGAATTGAACAGGTACACGTAGCCGGGATCGGCGTTGCACCCCAGATATTGCGGTCCCAATGTCTGCTGGTGGAATAAGGCAACGATTGCCACCACAATTGGAATGATGCCGGCCAGCCACCACCCTTTGGCACACGTGGTGGATGCCTGAGCCAACGGTGCCTGCCCTCCATCGTCTGGAGATGTGGTCTTGGTCATGCGATCATGGGTTGCTTGTGCTTGGCTTGCTTGCATCAATGGCGGACCGCCCACCCTCCGGTTCCAATCGGGAGGTTACGGCAGTTTCTTCAGCGCCTCGGCGGCGGCGGGTTCTTTGGCCTTGAGGGCGGTGGCGATCCGTTTGACGGCCAGGGAGGCCTCCGCCTTGGTGCCGGGGTTGTCCAGTTGGGCGATCGCCAGTTGCAGGGCCTCCAGATGATTGATCCCGGCCAGGCCACCCAGGATCAGCTTGCGGTCGGCATCATTTTTGGCGCCGCCAAAGAGCTGGCGGTAACGCTCCACCAACGCCGGGGTTGGTTGGGCGCTCTCCTCCCCGGCCAGACGCACCAGGGCCTGCACGGCCAGGGCGCGCCACGCCTCGCTCGGGGGGGTCTGGTAAATTCCCAGCAACGAAGTCCAAGCGGCGGCGTCCGGCCAATCCGCCAGGGCGCGCACGGCCGCCTCCTGCACCTCCACGTTCGTCTCCTGGCGGGCGGCACTGACGGCGGCCAGGGCCTTGCTGCCCCCAGCCATGGGGAGCAGGCGCACCAATGAGGCGCGCACCGCCGGAGTGGTGGCCTGTTGCAGCGCGGCCAGCAGCGGCTCCGCCCGGCGGTCCGGGGTTTCGATCTTGCGCGCGGCCAGGGCGATGGCGTTTTCCGCCTCCTCGCGGCCCTCCGGGGTGGTGGCTTTGGTGAGCCGGGTCAGCAGCACCGGCAGATCCTCGGGCTGCGCCATCCGGCCCAGGGCACGGTACGCTGCGCGGGCCACGGCGGGCTGGGGGCTGTCCGTGGCTTCGAGCAGGGCCGGTAGCGCGCTGCGGCTCTGGCGTTTGCCCAGCAGCGTGATCAGCCGGGGGGCGTTCTCGGGGGTGGCCAGTTTCAATTGCACCAGCAGGGCGATATCCGTCTCCTGTCCACCCGGCAGGGTGGCCAGGGCATTGTCGGTGGCGGCCACCTCCTCGGTGGCGGTTGCCCGGCCCAGGGCCTGCACCAGGGCGGGCACGTTGACGGCGCTGCCAATGCGGCCCAGGGCCTTGATGGCGGCAAACCGCACCTCGGCCTCCGCGCTGGTGGTCGCGCCCTCAATCGCGGTGCGCGCGGCCGCATCGTTGCGATCAGCCAGGGCCTCGATCAGCCACCCTTGGGCGGCCGGTTCCAGTTGGCCCAGTAGCCCGGCAAACGTGGCGGAAACTCCGCCGCCTTTGAGCTGGCGGATCGCGGAGATCGCCACGGGTTTCAGGATGGCATCCGCCCCGGCCAGGGTTTCCTGGACACGTTTCAAACCGGCATCCCTGTCCAGCCGGAGCAGTCCGGCGAAGGCGGCGCGCCGGGCGTAGGCGGGTTGTTCCGCGCCCAGCAGGGAGGTGTAAACCTCCCGGGCGCCCGCCGGGTTTTCCGTGGCCCAGTGGTCCGCCAGCGTGAGTAGCGCGTTCTGGGCGGCGGGCTGCTGTCCGGATTGGGCAGTGCGGATGGACTCCAGCGCCGTCCGCGCCGGTTTGCTGGCGATTTTCCCCAGGGCCGCCAGGGCGGCCTCGGCCGTCAACGTGTCGGGATCCAAAGTGAATGGGGTCAGCAGTGGCACGGCCCCGGCATCCCGGCGGTCGCCCTGGGTGTTGATGATCTGCACGCGTGCCAACCCGGAGGCTTGCGGCAGGGCTTCACGCAACACAATATCCGCCCGGGGCCGGGCATCGTGGCCAGGGCATGGCAGGCGGCGCTGACGGCGTCCGGCTGCGACAACATCTTCGCCAGGACCGGCAGACAATTCTCCCCGCCGACCATGACGAGCAAGGCGCAGGCGCGCTGGCGGGCTT
>CAIYYI010000414.1 GCA_903930345.1 uncultured Verrucomicrobiota bacterium | reverse complement strand
TGGTGGTGACTTCGTCGCCATCGCCATAACCCAGTTCAGCCAGGCCGGACGGCCAACTGCTGTCGTCAAAGCCAAGGGCGGCCCAACCCGTGCCTTGATCGCTGCCATCGTCCAAGTACTTCCAAGCGGACCCCTGTTGCACCAGACTCAGCCCCTGGACGGTGATGGAAACCGGGTCCGAGGTCAGAACGCCTCCCAGCGAGTCATAGCTGCGTGCGGTGAACACATGCGTGCCGGGCGTGACATTGGTCCACAACAGACTAAAAGGATCGCTGGTGTCCTCACCCAGCTTGACGCCCCCCACATAAAATTCCACCCGCTGAATGGTTGCCCCGTTGGGGGGAACGGCGACGGCTTGCAATAAGAGATTGCCGGTGCCCTCAATCACGCTGCCGGTTACCGGGCTGGTCAGGACCACGCTGGGGGCCGTGAGGATGACCGTCGCCGCACTGGAGCTGGTCCGTCCGCCGCGATTATCCACCGCCACCGCAGTCACTTGGTAGGTTCCCGCCACGGTCGCACTCCAAGTGGCCTGGTACGGGGCGGTCATTGCGGTCCCGATCAACTGCTTTCCGTTGGCATAGAATTCCACCTGGGCGATCGTGCCATCCGGATCGCTGGCGTCAGCGGCCAAACCGACCGTCACCGGGGTCATCTCAACCACGCCGTTGGTGGGAGCCAGCAGTTGCACCACCGGCATCAGGTTGTCGGTGATTTGCGCCACCAGTTCAAAGTCGAAGGAGAGATCGGTGCTGTTGGCGGAATTCTGGTGGATTTCAGCCGCCACCACATTCTGGCCTTTCACCAGGTTGACGGCACTCACGTTGGTAACCCATATTTTTGCGCCATCATCACTGGCGGCGGTGGAAGCGAAGTTGGTATATGCGATGACCCCCGTGGGCATATTGGTGCGAAACACCTCCACCCCGTTGAAATACAGCACAATGCCATCATCGATCTTGTAGTTGCAGATCAGGTTGGTGATGGCAGCAGCATTGGGCACCTCAAACGTCTGACGGTAGTAGGTGGTGGGGTATTTGTTGGCGGAAGCCGGGCCCCAGGAATTGGTGGTCACCTCATCGCCATCGCCGTAGCCCAGCTCGGCCCGGCCGGAAGCCCAGGCACTGTCATCATAGGAGGGCGACGTCCAGCTCATGCCCTGGTCGGATCCATTGTCCAGGTAATGCCACGCAGAACCCTTCTTCACCAGAGAATCACCGATCATCGTGATCGTGACCGGGGCGGAAGTGTACGTGACCCCGCTGCCATCCAACATGCGGGCCGTGAGCACATGTGTCCCCGAGACGGCATTGGTCCACACCACTGAATAGGGACTCAGGGTGGACTCGGCGATCTTCGTGGCGTCGTCGTAGAATTCCACCGTGGTGATGGGCTGGGTGGAAGCCGCTGAGACGGTCAGCGGGAGATCGCTGGTGCCAACCATCGTCACATTGTTGGAGGGGGAGAGAATGGTCACGCCCGGGGTAAGCACTTGGAAAGAAACGCTCGAAGAAAAATTGGTCTCACCGGTGCTGGTGGTAATGGTCGCGTAAATGGTTTGCGACCCATTGGGCGCATTGGTCCAGACGAAACTGTAGGGAGAGGTGAGCGACTCCCCAATCTTGACGCCGGTGCTGCGGAAAAACTCCACGCGGGCAACCGTACCCGTCGGAACCAGATTCACCGTTTCAATCGGCACGTTGACCGGGCCGATGAAAACCTGGCCGCTGGTCGGCTTGGAGATCCCCACCGCCGGCACCATCGCCACCCGCAGATTGTAGGCCCCGGACCGCCCGGCAAAATTGACATTGCGACCATCCACCGCGATCTCATAGCGCTGCCCACCAGCGGCATAAAAAACCACATGGCTGGCATTGGAGCTGGTGGATATGTCGTCGCTTTGGGCGATCGAAGTGAGGTTGGAAACTGTGGCCCCTTGGTAGACGCCCAACACGGTATTGATGGCGTTGTAGTACGTCTGGATGCGAACTGCCCCGGTGGTGGGAGCCGTCCAGTTAAACCACACCGAACGGCCAGAAGTGATGGTCACACCTCCATGCTGAGGTTCACCGGTTTCACGCGTGGCGTTGGCGGGCAGGCTGCTGTTGCCATTGGTCACCACCGTGTAGCCGGAGAGCTTATAGCTGTTGGCAAAGCTGTCGTTGGCTGGCTGGGCCAATCCGGTTTGCGCGGCGAGCCCGGCAAGGCAGATCCCAATCCAAGACCAACAGAATTTAGTTATAGACTTCATAATTAAATATTACGGTAATTGTGGCGTGCGCACCCGGAACAACCGCAACGAAACCGCCGGGTCCACCGCTTGGTTCAGGCGGATGGTGCGTAAGTTCCCGGCCGGGGCAATGTCCAACCACCGGCTCCACCCACCACCTTGTTGAGGTTCGAAAACCTCAATGGTATAGGATCGGTTTGGCTGGGCCACAAAGGTGAAATCAGGCGCGGCCAAGTTGGCAGGCGACTGTAGCTGAAAGACATCCAGGGCATTGGTGGGACTGGTGCCCGCGAGGTATTCCTGCCAGTTCGAGGCCCCATCCAGGTCCGCATCCAGCCGGGCATCGCCCTGGTTGGTGAAACTGAGGCCGTTCCGCCATTCCCAATCGTCAGGCAAACCGTCCTGATCTCGATCCGTGGAGGCGATGGTCACGACGACCACCTCACTGGTCGCCACACCAGTCCGGTTGCTCACCACCAAGCAATAAAGGCCGGATTGGGCAGGCAGAACGGAGGTCATCAAATACTCGGCATTGGTGGCTCCGTCGATGGCTTGCCCGGCAAAAAGCCACTGATATCCCATGGGTACCCCTCCCGAGACCGTGGCTGAAAGGGTCAAGTTGGTCCCCCACTCCACGGTGGCCGCATTCGTTGAGACAGCCACACTTGGACGCTGGTCAAAGGCGAAATAACCGATGTCCGGCAGGGTGCCATCCAAATCCCGAGGCTGCTGAGGATCCCCGGCATCAATGGCGGCTGAGGCAGCCTGCAAACGGTAATCACCCGTCGAGGCATCGACAAAGGCCGGGGTGCCTAGGGTGCAATCGCTGGCTCCAGCCCAACTCTCCCCCACCAGACAATGGTACAACTTGATATCCGCCGGTGCGTAACTGGTAAAGAGGGTATCCGGACCGGCAATAATGCTGTTGGTGATCAAAAAATCGATAATCGGGGTGGTGCCGCTCTTATTGGTGGCCCCCAGGGCATAGGAAACCGTGGAGGTGACGGTTGACCGGTTCATTCGCAGCAGGACCCTTTCCCCATTGCCACCTTTGCCCGATACGCCATTGAAACAATTGACTATCAATGAGTGATCCACCCGAACCTCACCGCCAAAGATGCTAATGCCTTTGGCATCCTCTGCCATGTTCAAACAATCGCGGATGATGCAATCATTGACGGAGATGATGGAACCAAGGGTGTCAATGGCATCATCATTCATATCCGAAAACACGCATTTTGACAGCGTGATGGTCTGCCCGGCCCTCTGACCATGCAGGTAAATGCCATCGGCATCATCCGGGCCGTGCAGTTCCACAAACCAAGTGTTGGTGCAAAGCAGGGCCGAGCCATCAATTTCCGGTCCCATGCGCGCCCGGGTGAGGAAGCAGTCTTGGAAGACCAGGTCGGAACCGCTGGCCTGCATGATTTTTCCGATGGTGGGAGTCGTCCCGGGCGCGGTGGCTTCGGTCAACGCGCAATCAGAAAAAACACCGGGGGCATTGAACAACCGTAGCAAGGGCCCGGTGCCCGTATGTCCGACTGCAGGGGCACGTCCACCCCGATTGATGAAGGTGTATTGGTAGCGGTTGGTCACTGCTCCCGTCAGCGTGGAGTTGGTGTGGCGAATCTCCCCCCAATTCAACGCCAAATTGGTGGAACCGCAGGTAAAAGTGATCGGCTCCGCTTCCGTGCCCCGTGCCTGGACGTTGCCCCGCACCAACAGATCCGCTCCACCCGTGCCCGAAGCCGCCCCGGCGATCAGCACCCGGGTTCCCGCCAGGATCGTCAAGGTATGGTTGGTTGGAACAACCAGATCTCCAGTGACTTGCACCAGGTTGCTCCACGTGGTTTCCGCGCCGGTCAGGGTGCCCGCATACGTCCTGGGGGCTTGCCCGGTAACATCCCGAAGTTGCTTTTGCGCCGCGAACCCCAAGCCCACGGCCCGCAGTTCAACCGGGCCGGTTCCCTGAACGGAAACGAACGCACAACCTCTCCCATTGGTGAGTTTCACCCGATTGGTGGAAAGCCCGGCAGCAGTCGGTGAAACCGTAAGCAATACTTCGGCATCCCAAACCGTGCGATTGACCTCATGCGTCTGGTTGGTGACCTCCATCCAGACCACAAACGGCAAACCGGAAATATAATCAATCGGTGTAACCAATCGCAAACACGCAACGTCAAGGAAAGTGCCGGTGGCGAAAACAACGTTTCCCAAAAACAGGAAACCGAAGAGCATGAAGTGAAGAGCCCGCAGACAAATCCCACGCGAGAAAGGTGGGATATTCGTGTTTTTCACACAAAGATGCCCCACAGCCGTGTCGCCCAGCAATGGGCACCGACTCACAGTCACCCCGTCAATCTGACGATTAATATACACGCAAACTGTTTGTTACCAATAACAAACACAACATAAAATCAACCAAAGGACTAGTCTGACCATCGCCGCAATGGCTTGAATTGGCCTATGGTTGCGTTGCTACAATTAAATGAAAGCAAAAAACGCGCCGAAGTGAACCCTTTTTCATTTTAAGAGCACCTATGGATCAGAGTACCAGTAATAACCGTTTTATTTCTCGCAGGCGTGCATTAGGAGTGGTTTTGACCAACCGGGGAAATTTATCTCCCAGCATCACGTAATCCCCATTCCGAATGATCATCAACCGACCCTCGCGGCATTCGATGTCGGTCACCGCTTTTTCCGCCGCCAGCAACTTGAGTTCCGCGCTGGCCAACAATAGCTCCACCGCCTCCGGCAGCGGACCAAAACGATCCCGCAATTCCGCGCCCAACCGCTCAAGCGCGGTTTTGTCCGTGAGCTGGGCCAGTTTGCGGTAAACTTCAATGCGCTGACGGCTATCGCTGATGTAGCTGAGCGGCAGACAGGCGGGTGCCGGCGGAACAATGGCCCGGGCGGGTGAGGAATCCTCACCGGGAAGCTTGGTGCCCTCGGATTCCCAGACCATGACATCCCGGGGAATATTCACCACGAAATCCTCTGTCCGCTCTTCCGGTTCTTCGGGGGGCGGAGCAGCGGGGGCTTCATTCAAACTGCGGGCCAGGAAATCAAGGCGCAGACCCACCGTGATGCGTGGCGGCACTTTTTCCCCTTTCAATGCCGCCACGCTCTGCTTGAGCAATTGGCAATAAAGGTCGAAGCCCACGGCCGTGATGTAGCCGCTTTGCTCCGCCCCCAGCAGGTTGCCGGCACCCCGGATTTCCAGGTCGCGCATGGCGATTTTGAAGCCGCTGCCCAGGCTGGAATATTGGCGGATGGCACTGATGCGTTTGCGGGCATCGCTCAGCAATTCCGCGTGGCGGGGCAGCATCAGATAGGCGTAAGCCTGATGCTTGTACCGCCCCACCCTGCCCCGCAATTGGTACAGATCGCTCAGGCCAAAACGATCCGCCCGGTCAATGATGATGGTGTTGGCGTTGGGGATATCAATGCCGCTTTCAATGATGGTGGTGGAGAGCAGCACATCCGCCTCGCCATTCACAAACCGGGTCATCACCTCCTCCAATTCGTCACTCGACATTTGGCCATGGCCCACCATCACCCGGGCCCGGGGCACCAGCGCCCGCACCCGGGCGGCCACGGTCTCAATGTCAAACACCCGGTTATGCAGGAAAAAGACCTGTCCCTGCCGGTTCAATTCCCGCTGAACCGCCTCCTTGATCAAACGTTCATCATACTGGGAAACAATGGTTTCGACCGGCAACCGATCCTGGGGCGGGGTTTGGATGGTGCTCATGTCCCGGGCCCCGCTCAACGCCAGGTAGAGCGTGCGGGGAATGGGGGTGGCGGACAGCGTGAGGACATCCACCATGCGCCGCAACATCTTGAAGCGCTCCTTATGGAGCACCCCAAAGCGTTGCTCCTCGTCAATGACCACGAGGCCCAACTCTTTGAACTGCACATCTTTTTGCAGCAGCCGATGAGTCCCGATCACGATATCCACCCCCCCCAGGCTGAGACTCGCCAGTACCTGCCGGTGCTCCTTTCGGGAGCGGAACCGCGAGAGCATTTCCACCCGGATGGGATAGTCCAGCATGCGTTCCCGAAAGGTGTTGAAGTGCTGCTGCGCCAGAACGGTGGTGGGCACCAGAATGGCCACCTGTTTACCGCTCATCACCGCCTTGAAGGCGGCGCGGATGGCCACCTCGGTTTTGCCATAGCCCACATCCCCGCAGATCAGGCGGTCCATGGGCCGGGTGGATTCCATGTCGCCCTTGGTTTCCTGAATGGCCTTGAGCTGGTCCACGGTTTCCTCGTAGAGGAAGGCGCTTTCAAACTCACGCTGCCAGGCGTTGTCCGGCTGGCAGGTGAAGCCCACCTGGGTTTCGCGCGCCGCCTGGATGGAAAGCAGCTCCGCCGCCACATCGCGCACGGCTTTCTCCGCCTGCGCCTTGGCCTTGGACCAGCGATTGCCCCCCAGGGTATGGAGCGGGGGCCGGGCCTTGCCTGCCCCGACGTATTTGCTGACCAGATGAGCCTCGGTGATAGGCACATACAGACGCGGCGCAAACTGCTCCTCGCCCGACGGGGCATACTCGATGACCAGACATTCCTGGCCGGCGTCCGCGAGGGGATGGGTCTCCCCCTTGCGGGTGACTGGCGGTGGCATGGCCTTCAGCCCGAGAAACCGGCCGATGCCATGCTGCACATGCACCACATAATCCCCCTCGTCCAATTCCGTGAAATCAATGTCCAGGGCGGAGCGGGCCGCGACGGCGTGGGCCGATTTCAGGCGGCGGGGCCGCTGCACCTTGTAGCGGCCGAAGATTTCCGCGTCGGTCACCACCACCAGACGCAACTGATCGCAGAGGAAACCCCGTGAAACCGCCCCTTGGTACACGCTGGGAGGAGCCGTGTCCAGTTCAGTTTCCCGGGCGGCATCCAAATCATACTCCCGCCAAATTTCATTGAAACGCTGGCTCTCACCCGCGTTGTTGCACACCACATGCACCGCCATCCCCTGACGCCTCCACCGATGCAGTTGCTGAAAGAATTCCCGTCGTTGCATTTCTGCCACTTCCGGCTCGGGCAGGGCCTGCGTCACCGGTCGAAAGGCCTCCAGGGATTCAAATTCCAATCCCGGCAGCGGAGTGCCCTCCGACGACCAGTCCTCCCGCAAGTCCACCGAACGATAGCCGACCTCCGCCTCGGCTCTGAGGCTGCTCCAAGCCAGGCTCAGGGTTTCTCCGGGTGGAATCTGCCGAGTGTATTCCGCTGCAACTGTTTCGAGATGTTGCGAATGGCACCAGAGCACCACGGCCTGCGGGGGTAAATAGCTGAACAGGGAGGCCAAAGGCAGCGGCGGCGAACTGCCGCCCTGCTCCTGAACCAGCCGGGCATGACGCTGCAGTTGTTTGAGAATGCCCAGCTCCCCGGCCGGGCCCACCTGAACCCGCTCCACCTTTTCCCGGGATACCTGGGTGCCCGGATCGAAGAACCGCAACGACTCGATCTCGTTGCCGAAGAACTCCAGCCGGATGGGCCAGGGCGAAGTCAGCGGGAAAACATCCAGAATGCCACCGCGCAGGGAGAGTTCCCCTTTGAGGGTGACGCGGGCCTCGGGCTCATAGGCCTGATCCTCCAGCCACTCCACCAGGTCCAAGGGTTCGATCACCTGCCCACGGGCCAGAGTGCGCACCCGCTGCCGCAAAAAGTCAGCGGTGAACGTTGGCTGCAGCAGGGCGGCCACGGAGGTCACGACCAGCGGCGGTTCGGCATTCCGCTCGGCCAGCGCGAGCAAAACTTCCAGGCGGTCGCTGATGACATCCGCATGCGGCAGCTTGTTTTCGTGCGGCAGCACCTCCCAGGAGGGGAAAAACAAACAGCGTCGGCGCTGACCGGATAATTGCAGCCAGGCGTTGGCGTCCTGGTGCATCATTTCCTGGCTCTTCAGCCCATCCGTGACGACCAAAACCGGGCTCTCAGAAAACCGCCGGGCCAGACTGGCGGCCACAAACGGCCAGGCCGGTGCCGCCACCGAGGACAGGATCGACGGCGAACCGACCTGGAGGGCCTCCGCACATTTCATCCAGACCGGTTCCGTGCCCAACTGGGAAAACGGAACCGGCTGAGACCCGGAGGCAGCTTCACCGGTCTGGATCATCCCGCCTAATCCTCATCATCAGGTGCACTGGCCAGCACAAAGCCGGCCCGGCGCGGCGCCGGCATGGGCTGATCCGCCCCGCGCACCGAGCGCCAGATCACCTCATTCAGCCGCAGGTCATCCGCCGCATCCTCCCGCGCGAAGTTCATCTGGCTGGATTCCCGGGCACCCCAGGCCGTCTTGAGGTTGCGGGCCTTGAGATCCACCTGGGTGGGACGGCAACGAAAGGGGGTCAGATCCGGCTTGGCCGTGAAACTGTTGTACAACGGTTGTGCACACGCGTCAAATTGCGACATCGGCTGCAGGCCCAGAATCAGTTCCATGGTGCGCAGCATGCTGGCGGTGGAGTAGAGGGTGGAATCCACGGTTTGGCGCTTGATGTAAGGGCTGATGGCATAGGCAATGGTGCGGTGGGCATCCACATGGTCGGAGCCATTCTGGGCATCATCCTCAATCACAAAAATCGCCGTTTTCGACCAGAAACGCGACCGGCTGATGGCCTCCACCACCATCCCCAGGGCCAGGTCATTATCCGCCACCTGCGCCGTGGGGGTCGGGGCGCCCACGGAAGTGCCGGAGGTGTGATCATTGGGCAACCGGACGATCTGCAGGCGGGGCATGTCCCCTTCCTGCTCGAAACGCTTCAGTTCCGCCAGCAGGCGTTCGGCGCGCTTCACATCGGGGTAATTCATATCGAAGCTGCGGTACCACGGATCAAAATGCCCGGCCAACCCCGCCACCTTGCTGGTGCAAGGATCCTTGACCGTCTTGCCGTTCTGGACGAACTCGCCGTAGCTCCGGTAGGTGATTCCCGCCG
Organism: uncultured Verrucomicrobiota bacterium; assembly: GCA_903930345.1. GTDB lineage: Bacteria > Verrucomicrobiota > Verrucomicrobiia > Limisphaerales > CAIYYI01 > CAIYYI01. The sequence continues at coordinate 1,613 of CAIYYI010000414.1, read as the reverse complement.
CCCGCGCCCGATCCCACAGGTAGCCGCCGGCCGGGGTCGCGATGCCAAAATTGCCCTCGCTGGGATACGGGTATTTCTTGGTCTTGTCGTGGCCATAACTCAGTGGCCAGGTCTTCTCCACGAAGTCGGTGGCATACGCCCCCATGGTCCACTCGTGCCCATCGGCGCTGACCTCGCTCTCCACATAAAAATTGTCCAGCAGGACGAATTCGCGCGCCAGGGCGTGATGGTTCGGAGTGATGCGCTCCGGGAACAGGCAGAGGGATGGATCCCCGTTGCCGATGGGCAGGTCGCCCAGCATCTGGTCGTAGGTGCGGTTTTCCTTGATGATGTAGAAGACATACTTGATGGGGGAAGCATCCCCCACCCTGGCGGGCACGGGGTGATTGGCGGGCAACGCCACGCGGTTGGTCTGCCGGTTCCACGGGGTGCAACTCAGCGTGCGCGCGGTGTGAGCCTTCATCTGCTCCTCCAGCTTTTCCGGCTGCAAATCCAGGTTCACAATGCCCAGGCTGCCCTGCATCAGGCCGCCAATGTATTCGCGCACTGAGGCCGGGGGCTCCTGCCCGGGGCGCGGTCCGTGCCGGTTGGCCTTGGATATCTGCCCTTTTCCATTGGCGATCACCAGTTTGCTCCCATCCGGAGTGACCCGCACCGAGGTGGGATACCAACCCGTGGGGATGAATCCCAAAGAACGGCTGCGGCCCGGCGTCTGCACGTCAAACACCGCCAGCGCGTTGATGTTGGCGTTGGCCACGAACAGCCACCGGCCATCCGGCGAAAGCGCCAATCCGTTGGGAGTGGAGCCCGGGGGGGAATTGGGTTGCAGCTCCGCCACCAAGGTCTCCACACACCGGCCCGTGGCGGTGTCCAACACTGTGACGGTGTTATGATTGGCATTGGCCACATAGAGGTGCTTGCCCGAGGGGGCCAGCAGCAGCTCGTTGGGATGGGCCTCCACCGGCCAATACCCGGTGATCTCGTGCGTGACGAGATCAATCACCGCCACCCGGGCCTGGGCCCAGCAACTGACAAACAGCCGCCGCCCCGTGGCATCCACCACACAGCCGTAGGGAAAGGGTTGGCCGGCCTGGGAATCCTCCAGCACCGCCTCTGCCCGTTTGCGGATCGCCGCCTCGTCCTCGTTCGCCGAGGCGGGCAGATCGGGGCGCTCCACCACATTCGTGCCCAGGCGAATCTCCGCCACCTTGCCGGTGACCAGATCCAACACGCTGACGCTGTGCCCCCAGACATTGCAGACGTAGGCCTCCCGGCCCTGCGGCCCGACCGCGATACCGCAGGGGATGCCCCGCTGTTTGACCGGCCGCAAGGGGAACTGGCGTGGTTCGGAGAAGTAGCCATCCTGAAAAGTGAACTGGGTGACGACCTCCTGGCTGGCCCCGCTGCAGAGAACCTTGCGGCCCCCATCGTAGAACGTCACCCCGTAGAAGGCCTCCTCCACTGGAGCTCGTGCCACAACCTTGCCGCTGGGAACGTCCACGGAAATCAGCTCATGCTGGCCATAGCCCGCATGCAGGATGACGGCGTGGCGCCCGGACGGGTGCAGGGCGATGTTGACCGGAAAATCCCCCAGGGGAATCTGTTTGCCGACC
>CAIYYI010000413.1 GCA_903930345.1 uncultured Verrucomicrobiota bacterium | reverse complement strand
CTCCGTCAAACGGACCCACGATGTTATCCTTCAGCATATTCGCGTCCGCGCCGGCGAAGCCGGACGCCCAAAGAAAAGCGGTTATGAGGTGCATGGGATTGACCACAACGGCGCGTGGAACGTCATCATTGACCACTGCTCCTTGAGCTGGGCCACGGATGAAAACCTTTCCGCCTCCGGCCCCCGCTTCGAGGGCGCCACGCCGGCGGAGTGGCGCACGAACACCTCGCACCGGGTCACCTTCTCCAATTGCATTCTCGCGGAAGGGCTGGGCAACTCCACCCATGGAAAGGGTGAGCATTCCAAAGGCACGCTGATTCACGACAATGCAACGGGGATTCTGATCGTCGGGAACCTCTATGCCTCCAACCGGGACCGGAATCCGCTGGCCAAGGCTGGCGTGCACGCAGTCATTGCCAATAACTGGATCGCAAACCCCGGCCGGGCCGCCATCCATCATGGCGCGGTGGCCAGCGAATGGGTACCGCATGAGTTCATCCCCAGCCGGCTGGTGGTGGTCGGCAACGTCATGGAAGCCGGCCCCGACAGCTCGCCCAGGCTCGCGCTCTTCAGCAACTCCCGGGGCAGCCCGTTGGAGCTATTCATGGCCGATAACCTTGCGGTGAAATACGACGGACAGCAGGCCCCGCTCACCAGCGGTGAATTCACCAGCCTCGCAGCGCGCCCTTTCTGGCCCACCGGCCTGACCGTGCTGCCGGCGGCGCGGGTGAAAGAGCACGTCAGCAAGAACGCCGGTGCGCGTCCGTGGAACCGTGATGAGGTGGATAACCGCATCCTTCAGGCCGCGGTTGAGCGCCGGGGGAAAATCATCGACAGCGAGCAGGAGGTCGGCGGCTACCCCACGACGCCGCCGACCAAGGCGGCCTTCAACCCCGCCGAGTGGAATCTGAAGACCCTGCAAACCAGCCATTGAATGGCACAAATGAATATGAGCGCAGCAACCATGAAATACACTCTCACCCTGCTCGCGGCCCTGCTGTCGATGCTGGCTGCGTTGCCCTCGGCGGCGGCGGCCGCGTCCGCGCCGACCACGGACCAGGGCGTCCGCGTGGCGCGGTTCAAGGCCGACCGCGAGGCGGCCCTCTCCTTCACCCTCGATGACGGCTGGGAGGATAACGCGACCATCGCGGCCCCGCTGTTCGATCGTTACGGATTCCACGTCACCTTCTTCCTGGTGCCCGGCATGATCCCGCTTGATGACAACGAAAAGGGAACTCACAAATATGGCCAGATTCCCTGGCGCCGCTGGAAGCAGATCGCCGAAGCCGGCCACGAGATCGGCAACCATACCCTCCAGCACCCGGGGCTCACCAAGCTTGACGATGCGGCCGTCCGCGCACAGATCGAGGAGGGGCGGCAGCGCATCACCGAAAAAATCGGGGTGGCGCCGGTCAGCCTCGCCAACCCGGGCAACGGCCGCGATGACCGGGTGCGGAAGTTGGTCTATGCCCAGCACGCCGTGGCGCGGGAATTTGAGACCGGCTATGGCGGCAAGGAGTTCACCGCCGCCAGGGCCAATGGCCTGGTCGATGCCGCCCTGCAACAAAAGCGCTGGATGGTGGCGATGTTGCATGCCATTGAAAACGGTTATGCGGCTTTCACCAACGCCAGTGTTCTGGAAGAACATCTGAAGCACGTCCAAACGCTGCAGGGTCGGCTGTGGGTTGATACCTTCGGCAACGTGGGCCGCTACGTCAAGGAACGCGATGCCGCCCAGCTGACCGTCCAACGCGACGCCACCAGCGCCACCATCACGCTCACCACCGGCCTGGATGCCAGCCGGTTCAATTACCCGTTGACCGTGGTGATCGAAAAGGTCCAAGCCGCGTCCGCCGAGGCGAAACGCGAAGGGGTGGCAGCGCCGCTGCCCGTGACCATCGCCGCCGACCGGCTGCTGGTGGAGTGGGTGCCCGGCGCGGCCCCGGTCACCCTCCGCTGGCGGACTAAATAACCCCTGAAAAATATGCAAGCTGACATCACTATGCCCAACCTCATACCCGCCGCCCGGCTGATCCTCGCCGCCCTGCTGCTGTTGGTGCCGTCCGCGCGGGTCGCGGCTGCGCCGTCCCCGCTTGCGGTGGGGCCGACCAATGCTGCAGAGGCCAAAGCCATCGCTGATGGCATCAGCCGGCCGGTCGAAAAGGATGCGCGGGTGCCCTCCAACGGCAAGCCCTGGGGGATCAACAAAGCGGCCGTCGCCGATCCAGCGTTGCCCCGCGTGCTGCTCATCGGCGACTCCATTCTCAACGGCTACTCCAGCACCGTCATCAAACGGCTGGCCGGCCGGGCTTGCGTCGATTACTGGGTGACCCCCGCCTGCCAGAGCGAGGGCTTCAACAAAATGCTGGCCGTGGTGTTGACGAACGGCCCTTACGCCGTCGTCCACATCAACCTGGGTCTGCACGGCTGGCAGCCGGGCCGCATTCCGGCCGGGCAGTTTGAACCGCTGACCAAGGCCTTCGTCGAGGTCATCCGGCAGCAATCTCCCCGGTCCAAAATCATCTGGGCCAGCACCACGCCGATCATGGTCAGGGGCAAACCCGAGCTGGAGCCGGAGCGCAACCCAATCATCCTGGAACACAACCGCATGGCCGCCCGGGTGATGGCTGAGCTGAAGGTGCCGGTTAACGATTTATACAGCCTCATGACCAATCGCCTGGAGCTCAAGACCGATGAATTCCACTGGCAGGACGCCGCCCGGAAAATCCAGGGCAACGCCGTGGCCGACTGCGTGCTTCGGGAGCTCGCCGGAAAATAGCGTAAGGCTGAACTAACACCATTGATCAAATGATGCCTAAATTATGGCCGTTTTTTACCGCGCTGCTCCTGGTGGCGCAGGCCGGGAGCGTTGGGGCCGGGGATTCCCTGCCGCCGCTGCAGGCTGGCTGGGTGCCCGCCAGCCTGGGGGAGCTGTGGGCCGGCTACGATCCGCGCCGGGAGCCGCTGGCGGCAGAGGTGCTCAAGGAGTGGGAGCAGGACGGGGCGGTCTGCCGGATTGTGCGCTACCAGGTGGGCATATTCAAAGGTGCCCCGGCATGGGTTGCCGCGTTTTACGCCTTTCCCAAGGGCGCCACGAACCTTCCCGCCCTCGTGCAACTCCACGGGGGAGGCCAGTCGGCCAGCCTCGACTCCGTCATCAGCGATGCCCGGCGCGGCTATGCCAGCCTCTCCCTCAACTGGGGCGGCAATAAGCTGAACTTCGGGCGGTCCAGGCAGGCCTATGACGGCCCCCAGACCGATTGGGGAAAGCTGGACGCCACCCACCCGCCGCAGCGGAACCAGGCGAACCATTTTGCCGGCGGGCTCGCGCCGGATGAGTACACCCTCGATGGCGTCGAATCCCCCCGGAACAGCAACTGGTTCATCGTGCTGGTGGCCGCCCGCCGGGCGCTCACCTTCCTGGAGCAGCAGCCGGAAGTGGACCCGGCCCGGATCGGCGCCTACGGGCATTCCATGGGCGGCAAGCTTACGACCGATCTGGCGGGAATCGATCAGCGCGTGAAGGCGGCGGTGCCGTCCTGTGGCGGCGCCGGAAACATCCTGGAAAGCCAGGCCGACCTGCCGGGCTGCGTCAAGACCACCCCCTCTGCCCTGGAGCTGGCCTGCATTTCCGACAATGCCTACCTCCCCCGGATCACTTGCCCCATCCTCTGGCTGTCGCCCGCCAATGATTTCCACGCGCCGATCTGCAACATGGCCTGGAACTGGCGGAACCTGCCCGAGGACCGCGTGCGGTTCAGCATCACGCCCCACATGAATCACCGCCATGCCGACGACCACGCCATCACCCAGCTGCTCTGGTTTGAGCAGCACCTGAAAGGTGCCTTCAAACTGCCGGCGACCCCGTCGCTGGCCCTGGGCCTGAAGACCCCTGACGGCGTGCCCGCCATCACCGTCCGGCCGGACAGCCTGCTGCCGGTCAAGCGGGTCGACGTGTATTATTCGCTTGATCCGCAGGACCTGACCCGCTTCTGGCGCGCGGCAACGGCCGTGAAAGCCGGCGACGAATGGAAGGCTGCCTGCCCGGTGATGAGCCTCGCCCAGCCGCTCTTTGCCTATGCGGAGGTGGTGTATGACACCCCGGCGCAGTACCGCAGCGTGGCGCAGGTGCCCGGCCAGGAAAACACCGGCACCTTCGCCCTCAGCTCCCGGGTGGTGTCGGCGGCGCCCGCGCAATTGCAGGCCGCCGGCGTGCAGGCCACTGACCAGCCGGAGCGGATGATCGATGACGGCTCCGGCGGCTGGCGCGATTGGTATCGGCTCAACTGGGGCCATCCGCCCCTGTGGACGGTCACGACGCGCAAGCTGAAGGACGCCAAGTGGCGCGGCCCGGACGGCGCCACGTTGAAGCTGGAAATCAAATCCCTGACGGACAACACGCTCGTGGCCAAATTCAACTGCAACGCCTGGGGCGCATTCACCCCCGGCAAGCCGGCGGTGGATTACACGGCCGTCAAGGTGGTGAAGGGCGCTCCGGATTGGCAGACCCTGTCCATCAGCCTGGCTGAGCTGGCGGCCACGGATCCCAAAATCACGGTGCCGCTCGCCAACTGGCAGACCGTCACTGAGTTCAGCCTCAGCCCCAGCGGTGAGACCGTGAAAAACAGCGAGAAGCTGAAGGTGGATGGCAAGCCGTGGCAGGGCCCCAGGGAGATTCGCAATCTGCGGTGGGAAGGCGGCGCAACTCTGGAAGAGTGAAGTGGGGAGAAGGTTGGGTAAAAGGCCCAGTGCTAAATGAAAAGGCTGCTCGGGCAGGCTGCCAGGGTGCGATACCCGTAATGTGTTTGCTGGCTTTGCTCCGCAGCAATACACCCATTATCGTTGGGCGGCAGAGATGCCACCGCTTTTAATTAACGCAATCTCATGCTCAAGCTGATTCAGGCGCTGAACCGTCCCAGCACGCTGAAACTCGTAGCCTCCAATCAAAATGAACATCCCGGTCAAGGTGAACAGCATGCTGGCTGCGCTGCCCGCCCGCTGCGCAAGCGCGGCGTCGGGTGCGAGGTGAGTCTCTCTGTTAAACCAAATGCTTCCCACCGCCAGCACGATACCGATGGCGAGGGTGACAATGGCAATGCAACGAATCTGCTTGGGTGATGTCATTTTGGTGTCTTTCATTTTGCTTGTCTCTGCTCCTGCATAGCCGGAGCGATACCAGGTAAACGGCCAGGCCATTATGCTTCAGGGCCATTGCCGAATGCCGATTGCGGAATCCCGTCACGGCGTCACCACCCGATACAGGCGCAGGTTGGAACCCGCCGGGCGATTGGTCACCGTGACCTGCCGGTCCACGGGGTTGCCAGGCAGAAGGACTAGGTTTGTCCAGTCACCGGCCGGAATCCCTGCCCGGGTTTGCACCGCATAGCTCCGGTTGGAGAGTGCGGTGAAACTGAGGGTTATCCCGCCTTCGCCCGCCCCGGGCAGCCACTGCAGACGAAGCACGCTGGTGGGGTCCTGCGGATCGGTGCCGGCCAGGAATTCCTGAAAATTGGTGAGCCCGTCCCGGTCTGGATCAGCGCTCCCGTCGTCGCCCAGCAGATTGGTGCCGTGGGCTTCCTCCCAGGCATCGGGCAAGCCGTCTCCGTCGCTGTCATAGGCGGTGCGCTCCCGCCCGGGAGTCGGCAGGGCTGCCACCCAGTTCACCGGATCGTCGCCGTACGCTGCGGGGTCAATCCGCTGCAGGGATTCTCCCCCGCCATCCGCTGCTGAAGGCCACGGAGCCTGGTCGTGGTAGCGAACCGTATCCACCACCAGGTAATAGACGCTGTTGCTGACCGGTGGCAGGGGTTGCTCCAACTGCACCCGTTCGCCGTCCTGCTGCAGCGCGCCGGCGTAGGGTCCCAGCACGGGCACTTCTGGCGGCGGCTGGTATTTCAGCCGGAAGTCGGTTGGGTTGGTCGCCACCAGCAGCGCCAAGCCTCCGGGTGGCAGGGTCAGGTTCGTTGGCAGGTCAAACCCCAATCCATTCAACCGCCAGCCATTCGTGGCCAGGTTGCTGGCAGAGAGCTGAACCGGCGCGGCCGTGATATTCTTCAGCTCCAAAAACTCATCGCCGCCGACGGCCGGGTGGTAGTGTATCTCATTGATGACCACCGGGCCTACGCGCGGCCCGGCATTGGTCTGGCCAAAGGTGGGGGCCACCTGTGCAGGAAACTGCTCCTCCCAGGCGCTGTTCACCTGCCGCCCAAAGCTGACCCCTTCGGCTGCCGCCCCAAAGGCAAATCCATGGCTGTAGCCGGTAAGATTGGTCTGGGCATCGCCGCTGAGCAGGTAGACGGCCTCCCCAAGCGCACTGAGCGCGAAGCCGATCCCCCCGGCATTAAACTGGGTTTCGTCGAACAGCGCGTAGCCCCGGGCCGGAATGCGGGTACCCTCCGGAATGCGGAACTTGAACGGGGCACCGGGATCGTCGGTCAGCAGCCACCCGCCAATATCCGCGTTGGTTGCCGTGGGGTTGAAGAGCTCAATCTGGTCGAATGTCCCCGGCCCGCTGGCGCTTAACACCTCGTTGATGACAATGGGGGCCAGGGTTGACGACCCATCCCCCGTGCCGGGTGAACCGCCCGGCCGCGTGCTGGCTCGCCAGGGCATTTCGGACGCCGGGCTTTCCTCGCTCCGCACCAGGGAAAATCCGTAACCATCAGCCGCCACCGGCCAGGGCGCCACATCGCCATACGTCACGCTGAGCACCACCCCGCCAAAGGGGTGCGCGAGCGTGATCCGTTCTCCGCCGTTGTCCAGCCGGCCTCCATAGACGCCGCCCACCGCCACGCTGGGATACCGGGTGGCGAACGCCACCGGGTTGCGCACCAGCACCAGGAACCCGCCTGCAGGCAGTAAGGTGCCGTTGCTGAAGGTGAGAGTGATGCCTTCTGTGAAGGTCAGTCCCGACAGGTTAAGCGGGCTCGTTCCTGAATTGCCCAGCTCCAGAAATTCAAACTCATCCCCCTCAGTCTGCCCCTCGGCCGCCGGATGGTACATGATTTCCGTGATGGCCAGGCGGCTCAGATCCTGCGGCGGATGAAACACCGCCTCCACCAGGGCGCTCCAGTTGGTCCCCGCCAGCACCCGGGCCCGGACCTCGGTCGGGGTGTTGATCAGGACGGGACGGTCAAAGGCCTGCGCGGCGGATGCCACGGCCCCGCTGCCGGGCGTGCGCGGATCCTGGCCGTTGGTGGTGAAGAAAATGGTGCCGGACGGATTCCCGTTGCTCAGGCTCAGGGAAAAGCCGGCGGGCACGGCTCCGCCGAACTGGCTGAATCCGGGCGCTTCCAGCGCCGGGAAAAGCCCTGCCGCCCGCAGGCGGGCCACGTTGTCTGCCGTGAGGCGGGCCAGGAGATTGGTCGTCAGCTGATCGATCTCCGGCTGCCACCATTCATCCCGGGTGAAGGTGGTGCCGGTGCCGTTCGGGCAGCCGGGCGTGGGGAATTTCCGGGCGTCTCCCCATCGCGCGGATTCGCCCACCAGCGCGCTCCGGATGAGCGCGGCTGAATCCGTCAGGCGGGCTGCGTTGCGGCCGGGGGTGAGCGCGCCGCCGTTGAACAGGTGTTTTTGGACCCGATCGCCAAAGCGCCGCCGAAACTCGGGCCACTGGCGCAGCTGCGCATAGACCCGGGCCGGGCCATAAACTTCCCCGCCCGCCGTCCCCACCTCCTGCCGGTTGCGCCGGACCATCCGGTCGAGCGTCAGCTCCTGGTCCCACACCGTGAAGCGGAACCGGGTCGCCGCCGCCCCGGGTGTGGCGCGCCGGTGGTAAAGGTACCAGTTGTGCCTCGGCCAATCCTCAGCCTCCGCAAAGAAGTGGATCAGCTGGTAGTCGATGAGGTTGTCGAGTTCGACCAACTGCTCGATGGCCTGGTAATCCGCCTCGCTCCTGATGCCGGCATTGACCAGGTTGAGCACGTTGGTCCAATCATCGCCCTGCCCGTCCACCACCACCGGGGGGCCATTGTTGTCCTCGCCCACCAGCACATCCCACGCGCCCTCCGGCCCGCCCAGCAGCCCGGTGACATAGGCCGCATCGATATGCTCGGACGGCTCGTAGAGCCCCCAGTACAGCCCGTTGAGGTAGAGGTGCACATACTGGCTCCGGCTCGCCTCCCAGCCCATCGCGCGGAAGGAGTCCTTCACCCAGGCGTCCCGGAGGTAGCAGGAGGTCTCCGGCCGGTAGCGTTGCCCGCGAAAAATCGCGCCGGTTTCCGCGTTCGTGTAGAGCCCCTCATCGGCGTAGCGGCCCGCCCAGCCATCGACGAAGCCGCAGTTGCGCAGCACGATCTTGTCATGCGCCGCCACGCCGCCGCCGAACCAGTCGTAGCGCAGCTTCGTCGGCCCGTAGTCGCTGTTGAAGCTCACGCCCAGGGCGTGCTTCGGCGTCCGGGCGTTGTCGCGGCTGGCGTTCCCGTGCATCTGGATCCTTGCGGTGGTGGCAAACTCCGTGCGCCCGTCCCCGCGGATCAGCTCCAGGGAGGCCTCCCTTTCCCAGGCCGGCCCGGTGTTGATCGGGTTCGGGTAAATGCCCCCGGCCGCGTTCCACAGCCCCTCATGGTCGGTCACCAGGCAAAGGCTCGGCAGGCTGCGCAGATCGTTGCTGAGCGTGGCTCCATACACGGGATGGGCCACGATGCTCGGGTCCATGGCGTAGTCGGCGGGATAGCCCCCCTGCCAGGTCGCCGGCAGGTTCGGCGGGCTGTTCGACTGGCGCAGCACGTCCCCCAGAAACAGGTAGCTGTGCGTGTCTGTGTTGCTCGGCAGCCAGTCCGCCAGAAACGCCGCCGCCCGGATGAAGGACTGCCCGGCAATGGTGATCGGCGCCCGGTAGAGCTGGCCGTTGGCGGGCGTCGGCGCGCTGCCGTTGGTGGTGTAGTAAATGGCCGCCCCGGGGGTTTCGCAGGTGATCTCCAGCGGGAAAGGCGCGCCAAAAAAGCCCCGGTCCACGCTGAACTTCGTGTCGGCCACCAGGTCGCCAAAACCGGCCGGGTTGTTCGTGCCCGGCGTGGGCTGGCCCAGGTATCGGCCCGCCTGCTCTCGCACCGCCACGGTTTCCAGTTCCGGCGCCAGCAGAAAATCCGGGTCGGCAGCGCTCCGGTTCAGCCCTTGCACCGCCAGCAGGTTCTCTCCTTCCACCAGCAGGCCCGGGGGCACGGTGATCGTTATGCTCTCCGCCTCGCCCCCGGAATGCGCCGCCGTCGCCGCTGAATCATGGGCGGGGGCTGCCGGGGCGTTTCGCGCCGCCACCGCCTGCCCGTTGATCCAGGCCGCAAACCCATCGTCGTACCGGATCCTCAGCCGCAGGGTGTGGCTGCCCGCCGCGTTGGTCATCCGGAATGGGACGCGCACATAGACCGTGGCGCTGCGCTGATGCATCGCTGCCGCCACGTCCGTGGCGATCGCCGCCCCGTAACCGGTTTCCGTCAGCCGTATCGCATTGAGGATGACTGAGGTGCTGGGCGCGCTGGCCGGATTGCGCCGGCCCGCCACCTGCACCTGGCCGGCGGGCGAGGATTGGACGCTGAAATCAAACCGGCAGCTCTCGTTGGACAACGGCAGGCTCGCCCCGTCGAACGTGTACCCCGTCCGCACCGGCGTGCCGTTCGCCAGCCAGTCGGAGATGCGGGCGCCCGGGCTGCCGGAATCAAACGACCACACGCTGACCTGGTAGGCCTGGTTGGGCCGCAGCCCGGCGATGCTCAGGTCGAGGCCTTGCCCTCCGATGAAGTCGCGGGAGAAGACGAAATCCCGCAGCAGCGCCCCCTCCGTGAACGCCCCGGCATTGGTCGGGGTCAGCCGCAGGCGGTCATCGTAGCCGCTGCCCGAGGTCTCCGCCAGGGTGAGCGTGTAGGGGCCAATCACCCGGGTCACCGACGCGGTTTGCACGGCGGCGGCGCTGAGGTTGGAGGCGATCACAAAGCTGCTGAATCCCGCCATCGTCGTGGTGGCTGCCTCCGCTTCCCGGTCGTTGAAATCGACCGCCAGGACCACCGTCCCTGTCTGGTTGCTTCCCCCCGTGCTGTCAAACCCGATGCCGAGGGTGGCTGCCCGCCAGGCTGTGTCATTGAACTCCGGCGCCTGCCAGCCGGCGTCCGCCGTGGCATTGGTGGGCACGCTGTACCGGGCGGCTGCCGCCGGGCCGATCAGCGGCGTGACCAGGGTTTCCATCCCCGTTCCATACGAAACATTTTCGCGCTGCCGGGGGTACGGCGCGTACTCCTGGGCCACCGTCACGCCGTCCGGGAACACTAGGGCAAGATACCCGCCTGCGGCATTCAGGCGAAAGTTGGTGTGCAATTCCTCTCCCGCTACCGCGCGGTCCTGGCCGGAGGCGAAGACCACCAGGTAGGCGCCCGCCTCCAGCGGCGTGCTTGGCAAGGTCCATTTCGCCAGGTTGCCCGGCTCATCCGTGAGGTGCCAGCCGCCCAGGTCCACCGGCTTCGGGCCGGGGTTGTGAATCTCGATCCAGTCCGTTGTCTCGCCCGCCGCGTCGCGCAGGCCGCCGCTGTTGACCGCCATGAACTCGCTGATGCGCGGCCGGTTGCCGCTGCTTGCCGGGCAGTTGAAAAAGGGATCGCTGACGGTCACCCACTGGGTCTGGCTGCTCTGGCGGCCGTGGATATCGGTCGCCGTCCACACCACCCGGGTGCGGCCCGGCGTGAAGACCGGCGGCGCGTCGTTGGTCACGCTGGCCAGGCCGCAGTTGTCTTCCGCCGCCGGCGCGCCCAGGTTGGGATTGGCAATGCCGCACTGGCCCGGCCCCAGGCTGAAGCTGAGATCCGCCGGCGCCGTCAGCTGGGGAACCTGCAGGTCGGCCACGGTCACGCGCTGGGTTGCCGTGACCTGCTCGTTGTTCGTCAGCGTCACCGTCCAGACGACTTCCGTGGTCCCCACCTCAAAGACCGGCGGACTGTTGCTGCTCACCGAGCGGTAGGGAAGACTGATCCGGAATTCCCCCAGGTTCACCCCGGAGGCGAAGCACCGGCCCGGATCGGCCACCGTCAGGACGTCCGGTGGCGGCTCGTATCCCCGGCTGTCATCGGCTGTCACCTCCAGCGTCCAGCTCACCAGTGTGCCGATGTCAAAGGCCTCCACATCGGCGATGAACAAGGTCCAGGCCCCGGCCGCGTCCGCCCCCTGGAACACCCCGAGCGGCGCCGTGCGCGGATCGGTGTCTAGGGTGGAACGGGGTGCCGTGGTCCGGGCATCGGGGGCCCAGGCTCCCGTCAGGACGCCCCCGGCGGCGCCCGGTTGCGTCCGGTGGCTTACGTGCACCTCCCCATTGGTGGCGGCATCGTCAAAGGTGACCTCCATGCCATGACCGCCGTCGCCCGCGCTGTTGTTGGTGCTGCGGCCCACCCTGTTAAGCAGCACCGCCAGGTGCGGCCCATGGCTCAGCTGGCAGTAAAGGTCCCCGTTCCACCCGCCGGTCACATTCAGCGAGACCCGGACGCGGGTGAGGCTGCCCAAGTACGTCGGCAAGTCAACCCGGCTGGCCATCCCGGCGATCTGGTTGTCCGGGATGACCGCCTGGACAGCGATGGTCGTGCTGAACGTGGCCGCCGTGGCGCTCGGTAGCAGCAGGGTCAGCAGCAGCAGCCAAATACCGGTCAAGCTCCGCCCGCAGCCCGTTGCCTGCGGGCCGGCCGCCGCTCTGGCGGCCGGTCGCTTTGCGCTCAAAAGGCCGCCGGGATTCACTGCCCCCCGGTGATCCGGTAGAAGGAGGTTGGCTGCAGCGGATTCGGATCCACGCATTGCAGGATTCCGTTGGCCGGGATCGTATTGGTGAGGATGGCTTCCCAGTTCACCAGGTTGGTGGAACGCTGCAGCACGCAGCTCAGCGTCGGTATGCCCGCAAAGCCCACCACCACGCTGTTGGTGGCCGTCCAGGTCGGTCCGGACACCCGGTTCAGCATCAGGTTGTTCGAATTGATGATGCTCACCACCACCCAGCCGCTCGCCTGCCCGCCGCGTCCGTCGCTCACCGTGTAGGTGAAGGCGTCGTACCCGGCGTAGCCTCCGGGCGGCGTGTAGGAGAGGGTGTCGCCCGTCAGGCTCAGGGTGCCGTTGTTGGTGCTGGCCGCGCTCACCGCCAGCAGGCTGACCGGGTCGCCATCCGGGTCCCAAGCATGCCGGAGCAGCTTGGCGACGGGGTAATTGGCCGGGCTGTCCTGCACCGCCCCGGCCAGCACTTCCTCGGCCAGGGGCCACTGGTTGATCGTCAGCACCACCACGGCGCTGGTGACCGCTCCGGCGGCGTTGGTCACCACCAGCGTGTATCCGCCCGCATCGGCCAAACTGGCATTGGTGAGCACCAGCGTGGTCCCCGTGGCTTCCGCCATGAGGTTGGTGCCGCTCCGGTACCACTGGCAACCGTACGCCGTCGGGCTCTGAATCCCGGCCGTGAGGGTGAGGTTGCTGGTCTGCTGCACCACCTGGCTGGGCGTCTGCACCCGGATCCTCGGCAGCACCTCCGGGCCATTGGTCATCACGAAGCTGATTTCGGCGGCGGTCAGCGCGCGCCGCCAGAGGGCCACCTCATCAATCGCGCCGTTAAAGAGCGCCTGCGCATTGGTGCGGTACACGGTGCCCAGGCTGGTGATGGTGGGGGTGAGGTTGCCGCGCGTGTAGTTGAACACGTTGGTGTCCAGCACCCCATCCACATAGACCCGCCCGGTGCCGTTGTTATCCACCCAGGCGACGTGGTGCCAGGTGTCATCAAACACCGCCAGGCTGGACTTCAGATGGTTGATCGGGTTGGACCCGTCGTTGTTGCGGATGTAGATGTCCAGCGTGTTCGTGTTGCCGGTGTTCGCGGTTCCCAGGGTGACCAGCGGGTTGTTGTTGGTGCCCGATGACGCGGAAAACACCCGCCTGTCCCCCTGGTTGGTCCCCTGACCTTTCACCCATAGGGTCACCGTATAGGCCGGCTGGTTCTCCACCATCAGCCCCCCGCCCGGCTCCTGGCGCGTCACGTAGCTGTTGGTCCCGTACAGCCGCAGCGCCCCGTCGCGCCAGCCGGGCACCACCTCGCCCGCCGTCAGGTTCGTGGCGTAAAGCGAGTACTGGCCCGGCGCCGCGTCCGGCGTCGCCCCGTCCGTGATTTCATCCAGCGGCCACCAGGCCACCCGCCCGCTGCGGATGTCTGTGACCCCCAGCACCGTGAGCGCCGCCGGCGCGCTCGTCACCGACCCGAACCCCATCGGGCTCGTGGCCACCAGCGTATAATCAGCCGCGTTGTCAGCTTGCGCGTTCGTGATCACCAGGGCCGCGTTGGTGGCCTCCGTCATCGGCTGCCCGTTGCGGCACCACTGGTACTGGAACGGGGGCGAACCCGCCACCGTCGCCCGGAAGATCGCATTGTCCCCGGCATAAACCGTCACCGGCACGGGCTGGGCGGTTACCGAGGGCGGCTCGCCGCTGGTCAGGTCCAGCTGCAGGGCATTGAGGAAGACGGAGAGGGTGCCGGAGACCCGGCGTCCGGTGATGAGCAGCCGCCCGGTGGCGTCAGCCGAGGCTTTGAACACCATCTGGTACTGGGTGTTGCTGGTCGGCAAAACGGATCCGTCGGAGGTGTAGTTCGTGACCACTTTGACCCCTTGGGCAAACCAGTCCGACACCCGTGCGCCCGGGCTGCCGTTGTCGTAGGACCACAGCGTCACCTGGTACGGCTGGTAGGCCGTCAGGCCGTCAATCTGCACATTCAGGCCGCCGGCGGTGGTGCCGTCCGGCGAAAAGACAAAATCCCGCAGCAGCAAGGACTGCGTGAAGGCCGGGCCGTTGGTGGGCTGGGCCCGCTGGCGGTCATCCACGCTGGGATCCGTCCCCGCCCCGGTCAGCGTAACTGTGATCCCGCCAAAGGTGCGCACGGCGGCATTGGTCTGCTTGGCCGTGGCGCTCACGTTGGAGTTGATGAGGAACGAGGTAAACCCCGCGTACGTGTTCGTCGCCGGGTCGTTGCCGCGCTCGTTGAAATCCAGGCTGAGCACCTGCGCCTGGAGCGCGCCGCACCATGCGGTGATCAGCGCCATGAGGATGACTTTGCTGGCTGTTTTCATGTAAGTAACGGTTTGGTATCGGATTGGCTGATTTCACACAGTAGCAGAATTGGCAATTCCGGGCCAGTGATTTTCGAGAAAAAGTCTTGGATCTCGGTGGATGAAAAAGAAAGATGTTGCAAATCAAACGCCCGGTAATCTCTCGGGTTGAGTAGGCTGGCGGACGTGATGATTGTTCAGGCTCGCTGCCCGGAAGCACGCAGAGAATATTGGCCATGAAAATGTCGCCCGGATTATGGGTCGTCGGCTGGCTGGCTTTGATCGGCCTGGCGTCCCCCGTCGTGATCGCCCAGCCGGCCGTTGCACCCGCGCGCGTGTGGGCATCCGGGCTCCTGCGCGCTGCTGAGGCCTGGCCGCATGCGGAAAAGGATGCGCGGATCGTCGTCACCCCCCAGGGCTTGCACGTGGAGGTGGCTCCCGGACGCAAAAACGCCGTGGCCGCTGCGCCCGGGCTGGCTTTGCCCGCAGATACCGGCCTCCTCCGCCTCCGGGTCGCGGCGGCCAGCGCCGGGGCGAAATGGAATGTGTGCCTTTACGGGGAGCTGCGCCGCCCCGGGGAGAAGCATACCGCGTATATTGCGCAAGGGGAGGGAGCCGGCGAACGGGTGTTCCCCATCGATCCGCGGCTGATCCCCCACCGCGAGCAGCCGGTGAGGCTGCACCTTGGTGTTCAGGGCGAGCCCGGAACCTTCATCGTCATGGCGGAGGTGAGCTTTCTGCCCGCCCCGCAACGGCCCAACGTGCTGCCGCGAACCCGGTTCCAACCCGGCCAGCGGGATATCGCCACGGTGGAACAGATGCCGAACCTGCCGGAACCCTTTCTTTTGATCGACTGGCGCGCGAAGGCCCGGGCTTATGATCGGTTTGTTTTCGACTTTCAAGCGCGGGGGGAATTTCTGCCGCTGGTCTGGCTGGACGAGTCCCGCATCAACCTGGACCGCGCCACCTTTGGTCTGCCCAGCTACGTGGGCAACCTCGGTCAGGCGGCCGGGAAAACCAACTCGCAGGAGGGCGTCACCTGCATGGGGGCTGTGCTGGGCGCCACGCTTGCGGGCCTGGACAAAAGCCGCCAGGAGCACGATTACGTGAGCATGTGCGAAGCCTGGTTCAACCGCAAAAACGGGCTGGACCTGGTGCTAAACCAGCAAAAGGGCAATACCGGCGGCTCTTTCTGGTACGAGATGTTCACCCACATCTGCTTTTACGCCCTGGCCGACCGGTACCCGGACAAGCCGCGCCTGGGCGAAATCATGCGCACCACCGCCGACCGCTGGCGCACGGCTTATCTCGACCTGGGCGGCTCGAACGGCGTGCCCGATTTTAACCACACCTCCTTTGACTTCCGCGCGCGCAAGGGGGTCAGCAACCCCCGCTGGCGCGAGCCGGACGCCGCCGCCGGCATGGCCTGGATGCAGTATGCGGCCTGGATGAAGTTTCGTGATTCAAACTACCTGGCCGCCGCCGAGGGCAGCCTGACGTTTCTGCAGGGGCTCAAAATCAACCCGTTCTACGAGGTGCTGCTGCCCTACGGAACCTTGGCCGCAGCCCGCTTGAATGCGGAGCACGGCCGGAGCTATGACGTGGACCGGCTGCTGGGCTGGTGTTTTGGGATCAGCGACTGCCGCGGCGGCTGGGGGGTGCTGGTGGGCAACTGGGGTGGCTACGATTGCGACGGGCTGCAGGGCAGCATCGATAACCGGGGCGGGTATGCCTTTGCCATGAACACCTTTGCCATGGCGGGGGCGCTCGTCCCGCTGGCCCGCTACGACCCCGCGTACGCCCGGGCGATCGGCAAATGGATGCTCAACCTGGCGAACTCCGCGCGCCTGTTCTATCCCGGAGCCCTGCCGCCCGGCCACGAATCGGGCCCGCCCTGGCCGGGCGACCCGCAGCATCTCATCGCCTACGAAGGCCTGCGCTACGAGTGGGATGGGAAAAGCCCCTGTGCCACCGGCGATCCGGTGGCGATGAAGTGGGGGCCCAGGACCGATCTGGGCCTGTATGGCTCCAGCTACGCGGGGATGCTCGGCGCGATCATTTCTCCCACGGATGAGGGCCGGATCCTGCAGCTTGACTGCCTGGCCACCGATTTTTTCCGCGCCCCGGCTTACCCCACGTTCCTCTACTACAATCCGCATCCCCAGGCCCGCCGCATCAGTCTCAGCCTCGGGGAAAAGGCTGTGACGGTGTACGACATCGCCGGGAAAAGGATCCTGGCCCGCAATGTGAAGGGCCGGGCGAGGATCGCGGTGCCGGCCGATGGCGCGGTGGTCGCCGTGATGGTGCCGGCCGCTGGGACCGTGCGAAACGAAGGCCGCAAACTGCTCGTGAACGACATCGTCGTGGATGCCTGGTGGAACGTCGGGCAATAACACACGGACCACGGGCTGGGGAGAAAGCTGAAATTTGGAAGGAATCTCCACCGCTGAAATCCTAAAGGAGCCTCCGCAGCTCCTGAGCTAGCCAACTGGTTGGTTCATGCACTCTCCGGATTCAGCATCGTTTCAATATCCGCAGGGTGGGAAGCACTTGTTCCAAACCCCCAGGTGTGATTTGATCCTATCAGAACCAGTTCTTGTCATTTAGCGACATATCGTTGCAAAATCCTGCCATGGGAGTTCGTGCGGCCGGAAAAAGATTTGACTTGCCCGGACGGTTTGCGCTCTATTCACAGTTCGTAATCACCCGCATTTATCCATGAATAAAAATAATAGCATACCCCGCCGAACGGCGCTTGCGCTGATCGCGCTGGTCGCTGTCGGAACACTGGCAACCCCAGGCTTCGCCGCCGAAAGCAAAAAACGCGTCGTGGTCTGGTCTGAAGGCACCGCGCAACTCGACAAGGTCTATACCAACGACGTCAATTCCGCAATGGCCGAGGGGCTGAAGCCGCTCGAAGCCAGGGGCTGGGAAGTCATCGTGGCGAACCTGAGCGATCCCGATCAGGGGCTGAGCGATGAGCGCCTGAACAGCGCGGATGTTTTGATCTGGTGGGGGCACAAGAAACATGGCGAGGTCAAGGATGCGCTGGTGGAGAAAATCGCCAAGCGGGTGCGTGACGACGGCATGGGCTTCCTCGCGATCCATTCAGCACATTTTGCGAAGCCGTACCAAAAGCTGATGAGCCTGGTGGACGTGAAGCAGGAGTTCAAGATCGCGGGCATGACCGGCAAGACCCCGCAGGAGCTGAAGGCCATGCGGACGATCTGCAGTTGGCGTGAATACAAAGCCGATGGCACCTCCGTCAAGGTGATCGTCAAAGACCCCACGCATCCCATTGCCAAAGGCGTGAAGGACTTCAACCTGCCGAAGATCGAACGCTATGGCGAGCCGTATGCCGTGCCGACGCCGGAGGCGGTGGTGCTGGATGGGGTTTACACCAAGCCCAACGGCGACACGGAGCCCGGCCGAATGGGCCTGTGCTGGAGCGTG
>CAIYYI010000412.1 GCA_903930345.1 uncultured Verrucomicrobiota bacterium | reverse complement strand
TTGGGCAGAGGTGCCAGGCCCCGTTCGTATAGCATCTCGATGGTGCCTGCCCCTGTTAGCGGCAGGTAGAAGCCGCCCGCTGCCGTCGCCACTTTTTCCAACAGCGCGGTGTTGAGTCGCGATAGCACCGGTTGTCCATCATCCCCCAACAAGGGAGTGGACTTGCCTTGGGCATCGGTCAGACGGATTTTTTCCCCTTCCGCCGTGCCCACCCCCACGGTGAAGATCCGAATGCCGGCTTTGGCGGCCCGCTCGGCGGCCTCCAGCGCGCCCTCCTCATGATCCTCCCCATCGGTGAAGATCACCAGCACCTTGATGTCGTCGCCGATCCCTTTGTAGGCCTCCACCGCAGTTTCAATCGCCTGGGCCAGCGCCGTGCCGCCCTGGGGGATGATGCTCGGATCCAGCAGATTCAGGTTTTGCCGGAAAGCCTCCTCATCCAGGGTGAGGGGGCATTGCAGGAAGGCGGATCCGGCGAACGCCACCAGGCCCAGACGGTCGCTGCGCGCCTGCCTCACCAGATCCAGTGCGGCCAGGCGGGCGCGTTGCAGGCGGTTGGGTTTGACGTCGTCCGCCAGCATGCTTCGCGAGGTGTCCACTGCCACCATGATGTCGAGCCCGCGCTGCCGGGCCTCTTCCCAACCGTAGCCGAACCGGGGGCGGGCCGCCGCGACCACCAGGCAGGCGAGGGCGGCCAGGATCAGCGCCCAGCGCCATTGTTCGCGTTTGGCGGAGTATCCCGCCAGCAGGCCGGCCAGCAATCGCTCGGGGATGAAGCGGGTCATCAGCAACCGTTTCTGTTGCGCGGCCCGCCAAAACAGCCAGGCCAGGGCCGGCAGCAGTGCCAGCAGCCATAGAAAGTCGGGATGGGCAAAACTCATGGCAGCCTCCGCCAGATGGTCTGGGCGAGCAATTGCTCCAGCAGCAGCAGGAACACGCCCCCCAGGATCACCCAGTGCGCCAGCTCGTGGGTGCGCTCGATCTTGTTCACCTTGACCTCGGTTTTTTCCAGCCGGTCAATCTCGATGTAGATCTCCCGGAAGCGCCGGGTGTCATCCGCCCGGTAATACTTGCCGCTGGTGCGCTGGGCGATCGCCTTGAGGGTTTCCTCATCGATGTCCACCTTCACCGGTTGGTAAACCATCCGGCCAAAGGAATCGCGCCGGGCCACTTCGGACATTCCCTGGCGGCCGATGCCGACCGTATAGGTTTTGACCTTGAGCGCCTGCGCCGCCTCGGCGGCGGTCAGGGGCGGGATCTTGCCGGTGTTGTTCTGTCCATCGGTCATCAGGATGACGATCTTGCTTTTGGATTCCACCTCGCGCAGGCGGTTCAGGGCGGCGGTCAGCGCCGAGCCGATGGCTGTGCCATCCTCCCGGATGGTGTTCAGATCCAGCCGGTCCAGGTTTTGCCGCAGGAAATCGTGGTCCAGTGTCAGCGGGCAGGCCACGTAGGCGCGTCCCGCAAAAGCCACCACGCCGATGCGGTCCGAGGGCCGTTTGGCGATGAATTGGGTGAGCACTTCCTTGGCCATGTCCAGCCGGTTGGCCCGCTCTCCTTTCAGCTCAAAATCGAGTGCCTCCATGCTGCCGGAAAGGTCGAGCGCCACCACGATGTCAACGCCGCTGGCGGTGATGCTGGACTGGCTCTCCCCCAGTTGGGGACGGGCCAGGGCGACCACCAGCATGGCGAGTGTCAGCCAGCGCAACGCGGTCAGCCAGGCCCCCACCCGGGAGCGCACGGGACGGTCCAGAGGCCGGGCCAGGGCGACCGAGGAATAGAGGAAAGCCGGGCGTTGCCCGACCTTGCCCCGGCACCAGGCCAGCAGGGGCAGCAGCGCCAGGAGGAGCAGCAGCCATGGCTGGCCAAAGCGGAAGCTGGCGGG
>CAIYYI010000411.1 GCA_903930345.1 uncultured Verrucomicrobiota bacterium | reverse complement strand
TACCAGGAGAACATGCGCGGGATGGTGGCGGAGACCAGTGCCGCGAACGGCAAGCTGATTGCCTGCCTGGAGATCAACACCAAGGTTTTGGAAGAGTGCCGGGATGAGCTGCGGAATAACCGGCGGGCGAATTGAGCGGGAAACCAAGAGAAAGGCAAAATAATGAAACGGATGAGTGTAGCGGTAGCCGTCGCCGGGCTGATTCTGGCGACCGGGTGTGGGACTCTGGACCGCGCCTACAAGAATCAGGTGACGTGGACCAATGCGCCCGTTGTCCAGGTGGTGACGAACACCATCGTGGCGACCAACGTCGTGACGCAAGTCATTGAGCGGACCAACGTGGTCATGGTGACCAACAACGCAACCGGGGCGGTGTTCGGCTACGCCACGCGAGAGGCGGTGGCGACAAACCTTGTAACGATGGTCCTGACCAATCTGGTACCTGTGTTCTATACGAATATTGTTCAGGTGCCAGTGAACAACCTTGTGGCCAAGCCGGAGGTCGAGGCGACCATCCAAGCCGGGGGGGCGATCTTGAACACCGTTATGCCCGGGATCGGGAGCATTCTTGCCCTGACATTGGGCGGTCTGTATCACGGCTATCGGCAGGTGCGCAACCGTAGGGTGAACGCGGCTCTGATTCAGGGAGTTGAGACCGCTCGTGCGATGCTCGAAACCACGCCACAGGGGCAGTCTGCAGATGCCCAGTTCGTCAAATGGCTTATGGAGCACCAGAAGGAGGCCGGAGTCTTCACGGCCGTTGCCACTCTCGTAGACCAGGTCTGCGACAACCCTGCCGCCAAGGTGACCGCGCAAGAGATTGTGGACCGGATACGCCGGGCGGAACAAACACGGCCTGTGAGTGGCACGGAGCCGGTTGCCTGAAACAACGAGTGAGGATCCCCCACCCCAATATATGTCTATGCGTAACGAAGTAATCCAAGCGGTGATGGCAACCTGGGCGGCCAAGGATTTGCCGGCCCGGCTGGACGCGGCTGAAACGGCGAAGCTTCTCGGCTTCGCTGAACACGACGTCCAGATTCTCATGGCCTCCGGCAAACTGACGCCACTGGGCGACCCGGCACCAAACGCGCCGAAGTGGTTCGCCGCGATGGAAATCATCGGCCTCGCCGCAGACAATGACTGGTTGAACCGGGCCACCAAAGAAGTCTCCAAATACTGGCGGCATAAGCGCGAGAGGCAGCAGAACTCGGGGGCCGCGTATCCTCCCCATGGTCGGCGCTGCGGCGGGATTTCAGCCGAAAAAGTTTCACCTAAATCTTCACCTAAATCTTCACCTAAATCTTCACCTGACGAGCGCTGGAAGGGCGTTGAAGGGGCATTGGCGAGCGATGAGCGAACGGCCTCATAATACGCTTGAAACCCCTGAAAAAGCAGGGTATTTTGGCACTTGAACTGGAGTGAGTTGCAGTCGGAACAGTTTAGATTCCCCGTTCAATTCCGACCCTCGCCTCCAGCTCGTAAATGGTTATAGGAAAGCGAGTTGGATAAAACGGATGGTCGGAGTTCCAGTAAAACTTCCAGTACTTTTCGACGGTGGCCACTTTTCTGCATATGCAGGCTATTGTGTCCCAGCCGTCGCTAACGCTGCGAAATTGACCTGTTGTAGCCTCATGAACCGTGAGCAGCAACATGACCAACCAATTCCGGCTCTTCCAGCGCGCCAGCGGCGTCTGGTACGCTGAAAACACCACCAACCGCCAGCAGCATAGCCTGCGCACCCACAGCAAAACCGAGGCCGAGCGGTTCCTTCAGGCCACCAATGAGGCCCATCGGATGCCCGCCATCAACCTCCAGATCGCCCGCGCCTACATCACCGCCAGCGATCCCGAACTCGCTCGCCGAACCTGGCAGGAGGTCATGAATGGCATGGTGGCGGCGCGCAAGGGCGAGAACGGACGCCGTTGGCGGGTGGCCATCAAAGACCATAATTTCGATCTCCTGCGCAAACTGCCCCTGCTCGAAACCCGCGCCGACCATTTCCTCAAGGTGCTGGCGGACCGCAAGGTGTCCACCAACATCTACCTTCGCCGCATCCACAATTTCGCGCTGGCGATGGATTGGCTGCTAAAGGCGATCATCCCCAAGGCCCAGTGGCCGAAGGTGACCCACAAGTCCAAAACCGCGATCACCCTGGAGCAGCATCTGCGGATCGTGGACCGGGAAAAGAACCCCGAACGGCGTGCGCTCTACCAATTGTGCTGGCATTTGGGCGGATCCCAGATGGACATCGCCAACCTGCTGGCCGAGGACGTGGATTGGAATGACCAGACCATCTGCTACAGCCGCGAAAAACTTAAAAACCGGGAGGAGACGACCATCAAACCGCCCCTCATTCACTTCGGCGAGGAAGTCTCCGCCATCCTGCGAACGCTCCCCGCTACCGGACCGCTGTTTCCCAACCTGCGTACCGTGCAGTCCAAGGACCGGGCGAACGAGTTCCGCCAGCGTTGCCACGGTTTGGGCATCACCGGCGTTTCCCTGCACTGCTACCGCAACTCCTGGGCGGAACGCGCCCGGAAGGCGGGCTATCCCGAACGTTTTGCGCAAGAGGCGCTCGGGCATAATTCCAAAACCGTCCACCGCGCTTATGCCAAAAAGGCGGAGGTGCGCATCGACTCGCTCGATGCCTGGGAAAAGAAGATGAATGGCAAGCTCGTACCAGTGCAATTCCAGCAAACAAAGCCGGGCTGAGGCAGTAATCCCGCCTCAGCCCGGCACCAAATTCCCACTGCACTATTTCTTGGCACCGGCCTTGGCCTTGGCCCATCTCGCCTTTTGCGCGGCGATGATCCGTGCCCGGCCTTCCGGGCTCATCGTGCGCTGGACACCGGCTTTCTTGGGGGCAGGATCCTCGTCCTGATCATCCGCGACCTTGGATGCTTTGCCTTTGGGGCCAACCCGTTCCCCACGAGTTGGATGCAGGTATTTTCGGGCTTGCAATCAGGCGGGCCTTTGGGATGTTGGGCGGGTCGATCACGACGGAATCATTAAGATGCTACTGATCCTCACCATCTTTGGCGGTGGTTTGGTGCTTTCGGTGCTTCACCATGAACAGGTGGTGGCCGGTCACCCCCCCCCGGGTTCATTACCGGCTGTACCCTGGCCGGCGTCCTCTCGTATTTTATCTGGAAAAGAATTTGGCCAAGCGTATTGCGTTATTAAATGAACTTGCCACAAGAAACCACCGCCGGTTCCGGCAACCAAAATATTCCCAAGGCGGTCCTGGACTTGGTTTGCCAGATGATGGAACCGGGAGAGCAGATTGACTGGATGGCCCAGCCGGAGCCGCCCTTTGTGTTTCGCGGGCGGGCCTGGGCCTTCTTCCTCCTGGGCCTGTGCCTGACGCCCCTGAGCTTGGGGATGATCGCGGCTTGCTTCATAGAGGGTTCGGTTTGGCCTGATCCCAGCGTGCTGTTTGGAATCGTCCAGTTCGCACTCAAAACCATCCTCTGGGGGGTGATCACCACCGGGGCCTTCCTGGGCTTAACCGCCCCGTACTGGGCGCACAAAAGCATCCAGATAAAAGCGCAGAATACTCTTTATGTCATTACCAACCGGCGGGTGATAGTGGTCAATGGCGGGGTGGCGGATGAGGTGATCGAAGATTGTTTCACCTATGAGGGCCCGGTCTTGGGCATCGAAGATGCGTGGTATTGCTGGTATCCGAACCGGCGGCCGCTCCCGGTGGTCAACAGTTATCCGCCGGAAATGCTCAATCGCATCCAATCCGAAGGTCGCACCCATGTCTATTTCCATTACGTAAAAAAATACACGTACAGAAATCATGAACGGGTGGAAGCCATGGCCAAGACCGGGTTTCGGTTCACCCCGGATATTGAAACCGCAGTCTCGCGGCTAAATGACCTGACAGCAGCCCAAACCATGCCCCCGATTATCTCGCCAGGAATCCCGGCAGCATGACGGATAGCCGAAGCTGCTTAACGGAGCTTTGACCTTTCCTCATCGAGCCATCCCTCCATTCGCTCTATGCTTGCTTGGATGTCGCGAATCCTTTTTTCGCACTCATCAATCCACCCTGAACAACGATCCTTGAAGCTGTCACTCCGAGCGTTCTCGTAATCCGCTCGGAGCTTTTCGAGACGGGTCTCGTGACGTTCGAGGGCTTCCTTGGCCTTTTCAAGAGTGCCTTCCAGCTTTTCTATGTTGGCGGTCACCCTCTCAACAAACTGCTGATGCTTCTCCTCGCGTTCCTTTTGTCGGCGCTCCCACGCTTCCTGTTTCATCCTCCAGAAACGATTGCCCTCCTCTTTGTAATCTGCCCATGCCGCATCCAATCTTGCCTGCGCTTCAGACAGTGTTATATATATTTGTGCCTTGTCCGCCGGAAGCAAGTCCGATTTGAGCTCGCCAAATAAATCCCAAGCTTCTCGCATCGCTTTGTTGCAAGATAGAAGTTCTTCTTTCCGCGCATCCAAATCTTCCATTCCGAGAATCTTACGCAGAATCGCATCCACCATCTGTAACGGTATCAGAATCGGAGCACCAATCGCTTGTTCGATGACCGTGGATGGTCGTGTGTAATGTGTTTTTACCAAAATCTTCGAGCGAGCTTGGTCACTAATGCGTTTTCGCGTTTCCCAATTCTGTTCTTGTTCAGCGATTCTTGCGCGATTTGCCTCACCTCGAGACTTGGCTTCTTCCACAAGTTCCTGGAAGCGCTTCCAAACTTCTTCCTGGTCCTGTTTTGTGGGGAAGCGCGTCGCTTTGAAGCTCGCAGATATTTCTTTAATCAGAGCCCAAACCTCTTTCC
>CAIYYI010000410.1 GCA_903930345.1 uncultured Verrucomicrobiota bacterium | reverse complement strand
CCCGGTGGGGCGAGGATTCCTCCGAGCCGTCCGTGGTCCGCGTTCCGAGTTCCACGTTCCGCGTTCCCCGTTCCAATTCCGCAATCCGCAATCCACAATCCGCATTTGTGACCGTTGATCATGGAGCAGTGAGTTTTCGCATCCCATCCACAAAGACGCCGAAGCTGTGCGACCGTTTGTTGGCAGGGTCAAGATGAGGACCGATGGCGCGGGAGCCGCCGACTTTTTGGTAGGCGGGGGAGATGGATTGAAGTTTTCGGGCGGGCGCGGCCAAGCCGTCCGGCCTGTCGTAGGGTGCTTTGTGCTGGTGCCGGGCAAGGCCGGTGACACCCAATCCAGCTTCGACGGCAGCCAAGTCACCCAGATACCAGCTTTCCAGTTCATGGCAGGCCACACGCACCAGGCTGCCAGGATGTTGGGCTTCACTGCATTTCCCCACAAGCCGGTCTTTCACTTGCCGGCAGTCCTCGGAATCCTTGTCGCGCAGCACAACAAAACGGACGTTCGGCACACGGTAGCCGCGCATTCGCTTTACCATTTGCTTTTCGAGATCCTGTTTGCCCTCAAAAACAACGTAACGGCAACGGATCGTGTCCGGTATTAGTTTTGGTAGAAAACCCTCCAGCATCGCCCGGGCGGAAAGTTCTTCCAGAAAGAAAACGATTTCGCTCATTGGGGATCTGCTCCTTCAAAAAAGCCCTGTTTCCACAGATAGCCCATCTGGTCGCCCTCATTCATGTAGGCGGCGACCTGCGTGTCGTCAGCCGCCCGCTGGATGGCGGTGTAGCCGTCCTCTTTCACCAGCCAGAAAACCTCGTCGAGTTGGGTCGCGTTAAGGAAGTCTGGGGAATGGGTGGAGACGAAGACCTGCCCGCCACGGCGCGCGTAATCTCGAAACTCCTCGGCGAGTTCCGCCAGCAGTTTGGGGTATAGCTGGTTTTCCGGTTCCTCGACGCAAATGAGCGGATGGGGCTTGGGATCATGCAGCAGGACAAGATAGGCAAACATCTTGATCGTGCCGTCCGAAACGTGGCGGGCCAGGAATGGATCGGTAAATGCGCCGTCTTGGAAGCGCAGGAGAACGCGACCCTCCTCGGTCGTCTTGGCATCGACTTTGGTGATCCCCGGGATGCGCTGTTTCAGCTTCTCGATCACGCGATCAAAGATCGGGCGGTGGCGCTTGAAGAGGAACTCGGTGACGAGAGCCAGATTCTCGCCCTCGCGTGAAAGGTGCTCCGCATAACCGGCCTCCTGTTCGGGTCTGGCACGCTGGATGTGGAAATCGGAGATGTGCCAGTTGGAGATGAGTTCACCAAGGGCCATGGCCGCCGGGAATTTCTTGAATTGGGCGAGTCCCTTGACGGCAAGCGTGTCAGGGGATTTGAGCGTTTGGCGTTCGCGGTCGAGTTGGACTTCGTCGGTGACTTTGTCGGGCTCGTTGGTGACCGCGTCGCCCTCGCCGCGAGAAAAATCAAGGAAGTGCCAGGGCTTGCCGCTGCTGCCACGGCGATATTTCAGAACCTCATGCTCCACAAAAGGCACCCCATCCTCCTCATTGACGGCGAGGGAATAGGTGACCAAAGGAGAAGAGGCGCTTTCGCGGAATTTAATTTCGATTTCGATGGGGCCGGTGGTGTTGCGGCTGCGGACCTCTGCCAACCCCCGGCTGCCGCCCATGCGGGTAAGTGCCACATGGACATTTTCGGTAAGGGCATCCTTTAGGAACCCAAACACGCTGAAGAGCGTGGATTTGCCGGTGCCGTTGGCCCCCACGAGAACACAAAAGCGAGGGATATCACGCATTTCAGCGTCCCGGAAGGCGCGAAAGTTTTTCAGGCGAATGGATTCCAATTTCATACAGCGGTAATTTGTTGGCGGTGCAGTGGGCTGAGTCGAGCCTCCGGTTGGCGCGATGCCTTCTCTGGGTCTTCGAGCAGGATGCGCGGCTCCGGCCGGGGCCGGTTCTCCTTCCCAATGTGCATCGGTTCCTGGAAAACCGGGCCGCGCTGCGCCTTCGATGGCATTTGAGCGTCAGTTGTCATCTTGGAAATCCCCACCACAACAAAGGGTTACGTGCCTTTTGATAAAGGAAAATGGCCGGGCTGAAAAGGGAAAAGTGTGGAAAAATCCATAGTCCCGTGCGGAAGGGAGCAGAAAATGGCAAACAACTGTTTTTTCCATTGCCCCATCCGGATTGCACAGGAAGGCCCAGTTGCCAAGGCCACTGAAAGCGAGTGGCCGGACAAACACTGACACGCTGAAATCCTGGGCACACTGCGCAAGACGGATCGGGGATTGCAGATGCCGGTGCGACTGATCAAAACAAGATGGCAAGCTGACTGGTTGATACAGCCGCCAATGCGCCACTGCATCGGATGCTCAAATTCAACGGGTGCAATTCCACTGCGGCGAGCCGAGCGCTGAATCGTTTCGTCGTACATGTTGTCATTACGGGGCGGGATTGGCCGCCTTGCTCAAACTCAACGATGTGCCGATCCGGGAGCTTGTTTGCCCCAGCAGGATGGAAAACCAAAACCCGGTGGGGCGAGGATTCCTCTGAGCCGTGTTCCGAGTTCCCGGCATTCCGCAATCCACAATCCGCATTCGGGGTCCGTTCCGCGTTCCGAGTTCCGCGTTCCGCGTTCCACGTTCCGCATTCCGCAATCCTGCCTTCAGTGGGGTCTTTCGCCGGAATGACAATCGAATTGCCAGCGTTGGGTGGGGGGCGTAGGGTTCGCCTATGCCTGCCATTGACCAAGACCGAAATGCTCCCGACCTTTTGGCGGAAGGCTGGGCGGCGGCGGGGGAGGGATTTTCATGATTGAGGTGCGGCAGATCACCAAGGCATTCCAGGACCGCAAGCGCGGCACCATCCGGGCGGTGGATGAGGTGTCGCTGACGTGCCAGCCGGGCGAGATCCTGGGCCTGCTGGGGGCCAACGGGGCGGGCAAGACCACCCTGCTGCGCCTGCTGGCCACCATCCTGCAGCCCAGCTCCGGCACGGCCACGGTGGGCGGGTTTGACGTGGTGCGGGAGCCGGAGCAGGTGCGGGCCAACGTGGGTTTTCTCTCGACCGCCACCGCGCTGTACGGGCGGCTGACGGCCCGGGAATTTGTCACCTACTTCGGGCGGCTGCACGGCCTGGCGGAGCAGGTGATTGAGGAGCGCAGCGCGATCATCTTCCGGCAGCTGGGGATGCTGGACTTTCTGGATGGCCGGTGCGACAAGCTCTCCACCGGGATGAAACAGAAGGTCTCGATCGCCCGCACCCTGATCCACGATCCGCCCGTGATGATCTTTGACGAGCCGACGCTGGGGCTGGATGTGATGACGGCGCGGACCATCACGAGCTTCATCCGCGAATGCCGGACGCGGGGCAAGACGGTGATCTTTTCCACGCACGTGATGAGCGAGGTGGAGAAGCTGTGCGACCGGGTGGCCATCATCCACGGCGGAAAAATCCGGGAGACCGGGCGGCCGGAGGAACTGCGGGCGCGACACGGGTGCCCGGACCTGGAGGAGGTCTTCCTGCAGGTGGCAGGGATGGAGGAGACCCGATGAGCCGGGCCATCTGGGTGGTGTACCGGAAGGAGTTCCTGGATGCGATCCGGGACCGGCGCACGCTGTTCTCCATGGTGGTGGTGCCGGTGCTGGTGATGCCCGCGCTGATCTTCGGGATGGGGCTGGGGGCGGCCAAAATGGTGATGAAGGCGCGGGCGGAGATTCCCAAGGTGATGCTGCTGGGGGGCGAGCAATCCCCGAACACCATGACCGCGCTGCGGAAGCTGAGCACGATCGAGGCAATCCCGGCCACGGCGGACTACACCAACCTGATCTCCGAAAAGAAGGTGCGCGCGGCGGTGGAGGTGCCGGCTGATTTCGACGCAGCCCTGGCCCGGGGGGAGCCGCGCACCGTGCGGATCTACATGTACCAGGGGGAGCTGCGGTCCGCGTTCAGCACGGAGCCGGTGGAGCAGTATTTCCGGGCACTGCGGGAGACGGAAGTGCAACGGCGCCTGACCGAACGGGGCGTGCCCGCCGCCGTGCTGCACCCGTTCGAAGTGCGGCAGATGAACGTGGCGGCGCCGAAAAAGGTGACCGCCAACCTGCTGGGGGCGATCCTGCCCTACCTGATCATCCTCTTCTGTTTCACGGGCGGGATGTATCCGGCGGTGGACATGACGGCGGGGGAAAAGGAGCGGGGCACGATGGAAACGCTGCTGTGCAGCCCGGTGGCCCGCACGCACCTGGTGCTGGGCAAGTTCCTGATGGTGCTGACGGCCTCCGTGGCCACCACGGCGCTGTCCCTGACCTCCATGGGGTTCTCCTTCATGCAGGCGAAGCAGCACCTGCTGGGAGGGCTGGCGCACGGACCGGGGGGCGCGGCCCTGGCGATGGATTTCCCCTCCCTCGTGGCGGTGTTTGCCATGGTGCTGCCGCTGGCGATTTTCTTTTCCGCCCTGCAACTGGCGATCGCGCTGTTCTCGCGCAGCGCCAAGGAGGCGCAGAGCTACCTGGGGCCGCTGACCATCGTGGTGATCTTCCCGGCGATCGCCTCGCTGCTGCCGGGGATGGAGCTGAGCCCGCAGCTGGCGCTGGTGCCGATCCTGAACACCAGCCTGATCTGCAAGGAAATCCTGGCGGGCACCTACCACTGGGGGTACATCAGCCTGATTTTCCTCTCCGCCTGCCTGTACGCGGCGCTGGCGCTGGGCGCAGCGGTGTGGCTATTCCGAAGGGAGTCGGTCCTGTTCCGGGTGTGAGGACGGCTGGGAGGGTTTGAACTCCTCATCCAGGGCGGTGGGTCATTTATGCGCCCCAACGGGCCAGCCCATAAACGCATTCACCGCGATTCGCTGACCTCCGGCCACTATCTGTCAATCCTTCGGATTGGATTTACGGCGCAACCCAGAGGGTTGCCAGAGAGTAGCCGGTGGTCGGTTGGGGTAACAGGGAC
Source organism: uncultured Verrucomicrobiota bacterium (assembly GCA_903930345.1). Classification (GTDB taxonomy): domain Bacteria; phylum Verrucomicrobiota; class Verrucomicrobiia; order Limisphaerales; family CAIYYI01; genus CAIYYI01. Next base: position 149 of record CAIYYI010000410.1, on the reverse strand, counting down.
CGACCACCGGAACCAGGAACCAAGGAGTCACGCACCCCGCCAGGGGTGCCAGAATCCAGAGTCAATACGGGGTTACTTGTGCAGTTGGCCACGCCATTCTTTGCGAATCAAGGGACGTCGCTCTTTGGTGCTGAACACAATGTGATAGT